>NZ_CP042263.1:0-300000 GCF_007855645.1 Qingshengfaniella alkalisoli | reverse complement strand
GCGAATGATCTTGCGCCCTACCTAGACGGAATGGCCTATTTCGGTGCTTTGGTCGGGCCTGTGGTGAACCGGATTTCGGGCGCAAAGGCTGAATTGAGCGGACAAAGCTACAGCTTCGATCCAAATCAGGACAGGCGCATCACGTTGCACAGTGGCAAGGCGTCGACATCCGCGAAGATCTGGACCATTGCCGAGCGCAGCGAGACCGAGGTCGAGTTCACGCTGAAGCTGTCAGATGGCGACGGTGGCTTTCCCGGCAATCGAGACGTCCGGGCGCGGTTCGCCCTGGACGGCACCCGGCTGTCGATGACCGTGTCGGCGACAACGGATAAGACAACATGGGTCAACTTTGCCAATCACAGCTATTGGAATATGGATGGCACGCCCAGCTATGCCGGGCACACGCTGCGGATCGCGGCCGATCGGTACTGCGTTGCGGATGACGACGCAATGGTGACGGGCGAGTTGCGCGATGTGGAGGGAACCGGATTCGACTTGCGTGACGGGCGCGCTCTGTCGCCGGGTGATGACCCGCACTATGACACGAATTTCTGCCTGGCCGATGGTAAGCGGGCCGTCACGCCTATTGCACGTCTGACGGGCACCTCGGGCATATCCATGGATATGGCGTCAACCGAACCCGGGCTTCAGGTTTATGACGCGAAGCGGCAGGCACCGGGCAAGGCCAAGAACCATGCGGGTGAGGAATACGGCCCCTATTGCGGACTGGCAATGGAGGCCCAGTGCTGGCCCGACGCGCCGAACAAGCCAGACTTCCCGTCAATCGTTCTGCGCGAAGGCGAGCGTTACGAACAGGTGACCACTTATACCTTCAGCCGGTAACGAGTGGTCGCTTGCAAGCCGGGGCGAGGACGCGAGATGCGTCCTCGATCATTTTGTCAGGATCAGCTTGCCGGCTCGGGTGATGCGCAACACATAGACCTGATCGTCCAGCAGGATATTGGCTTGTGTGCCGTCCTGGGTCAGATCGCGCGCGTCGAATACCGGCAGCGATTGCGTGGCGTGGGGCATGGTGGCGAGGGGCGGAACATTTGAATAGGCGTTCATTGGTGATGTCTCGTCCTGTCGGTTTTCGATTCCAGCGCCTGTCTGTGACGCTCTGTATAGTTTAGCGATTTAATTAGGTATTTCAATCCTGATTATTTTGCTTTGTTACTTTTGGCGCGATATGCAAATTCGCATATCGGGTTTCCTTTCATTTGGATTGCTATGCAGAAACCTTTCATGGTTTTCTGCGTCCGACATTAGGTGGAGGTTTTCAGATGGCCGAGATCGGGCATTTCATCAACAATACAAAGGTTGCGGGTACTTCGGGGCGTCAGCAGCCAGTCTTCAACCCTGCTACGGGCGCAAGCGAAACGCAGGTCGCGTTAGCCTCGGTCGAAGAGGTTGGCCAGGTGGTCGCCGCCGCGAAAGCCGCGTGGCCGGAATGGTCGAAGACACCGGCGTTGCGGCGTGCGCGCGTCCTCGACAAGTTCAAGTCCATCCTTTGGGAGCGGGCCGATGAACTGGCCGAGGCGATCAGCCGCGAACACGGCAAAACACATGATGATGCGCTAGGCGAGGTTACGCGCGGGCTGGAAGTTGTGGAATTTGCCACCGCCGCGCCGACTTTCCTGAAGGGCGAGTTCTCCGAGAATGTCGGCACTGGTGTCGATACGCATATGATCCGCCAATCGCTTGGCGTGGTCGCGGGTATCACTCCGTTCAACTTTCCGGCGATGGTGCCGATGTGGATGTTCCCCGTCGCGATTGCCTGTGGAAACACCTTCATTCTGAAGCCATCCGAGCGTGATCCGTCCGCCTCCATTCTGTTGGGCGAATGGCTGGCGGAGGCGGGCCTGCCCGAGGGTGTTTTCAACGTCGTCCAGGGGGACAAAGTTGCCGTCGATGCGCTGCTTGACCATCCGGACGTCAAGGCGGTGTCGTTCGTCGGATCAACCCCGATTGCACAATACATCCATCAGACCGGCACGGCCAACGGCAAGCGTGTTCAGGCGCTGGGTGGCGCGAAGAACCACATGGTCATCATGCCGGATGCTGATCTGGACATGGCCGCGGGCGCATTGATGGGCGCGGCATATGGGTCTGCCGGTGAACGCTGCATGGCCATTTCAGTTGCGGTTCCGGTGACGGATGCAGTTGCAGACGCCCTGGTCGAAAAGCTGATTCCCAAGATCGAGGCGCTGAAGATCGGCCCCGCAGCCGACAGAAGTTCCGACATGGGTCCGCTCGTCACCCGGCAGCATCTGGAAAAGGTGACGGGCTATATCGACAAGGGCGAATCCGAAGGTGCGAAGGTCGTGGTTGACGGGCGCGGGTTCAGGATGGACCGGCAGGGTTACGAGGACGGCTATTACATCGGCGGCACGCTGATAGACAATGTCACGCCCGATATGACCATCTGGAAGGACGAGATTTTCGGGCCGGTCCTGTCGATGGTGCGCCGGGACAGTTATCAGGATGCGGTCGATCTGATCCATGATCACAGCTATGCCAACGGGGTATCGGTCTTCACGCGTGACGGTGACGTGGCGCGCAACTTCAGCCAGGATATCGAAGTCGGCATGGTCGGTGTGAACGTTCCTATTCCCGTTCCGATGGCATTCTACAGCTTCGGCGGCTGGAAAGCGTCGTTGTTCGGTGACCACCACATGCACGGAATGGAAGGCGTTCGCTTCTATACCCGCATGAAGACGACGACGACACGCTGGCCCACGGGTATGCGGACGGACCCTGAATTCGTCATGCCGACGCTGGGTTGATCCGACACGGGCCGCCGGAACGTTTCGGTGGCCCTTTCCTTACAGGTGCAGGTAACGTTCGCGGATGTCGTTTGCGGCCAGAAACGCGGCATTCGTGCCCTGCCAGACCACTTTTCCCTTTTCCAGAACGTGATGCCGGTCGGCGATGCGCGTCAGCGCATCCACATTCTTGTCGATCACGAGAATGGACTGCCCTTGCGATTTCAGCAGGGACAGGCAGTCCCAAATGGTTTGACGGATGAGAGGGGCAAGTCCCTCCGTGGCCTCATCCAGCACCAGCAGCCGGGGATTGGTCATCAGTGCCCGTCCGATGGCAAGCATTTGCTGTTCGCCGCCAGATAGCTGGTTTCCGAAATTGTCACGCCGCGCGGCAAGTCCGGGAAACAGGTCGTAGATGCGCTCGGAAGTCCAGCCGCCGGATTCGGGTCGCGCAGTCGCGACCAGGTTCTCGTGCACGGTCAGCGTCGGAAAAACCTGGCGCCCCTCCGGCACCAGTCCAAGCCCCGCTGCTGCCCGTCGATGGGACGGCGTGCCGGACAATCGGATGCCGCCAAGCGAGACGGCACCTTTTTGCACCGGGATCAGGCCGAAGATCGAATGGATGGTTGTCGTCTTGCCCATCCCGTTGCGGCCCAGAAGCGTTGCAACCTCGCCCGCGCCCACGTGCAGATCGACACCAAACAGGACGCGGCTGTCGCCGTAGGCGGTGTGCAGATCGGTGACGGTCAGCATCAGGACGCATCCTCGCCCAGATAGGCCTCGCGCACCTCTCGGTTTCGGCGGATATCCGCGCCCGGTCCGGTGGCGATCAGGCGGCCATAGACCAGCACGGAAATCTTGTCGGCCAGGGCAAACACCGCGTTCATGTCATGTTCGACCAGAAGGATGCTGAGTTGTCCTTTCAACTTCAGCAGCAGGTCAACCAGGGCGTCGGCCTCCTCGGGCCCTGTGCCTGCCAGGGGTTCGTCCAGTAAAAGCATGCGGGGTCGGGTGGCGAGTGCGATGGCGATTTCCAACTGCCTCTGCTCGCCATGCGATAACGCGCCGGCCAGGTCGTTTGCACGGTCGGTCAGGCCAACATCCGTCAGCGCCGCCATGGATTGATCATTCAGTGCGCGTTCGTGCTTGGCGGGACGAAAGAAGCGAAAGCTCGATCCGGATCGCGCCTGCACCGCCAGGGCCACGTTGTCGCGAACCGTGAAGCGGGGCAGAACCGAGGTGATCTGGAACGACCGTGCCAGCCCCAGCCGTGCGCGGTGCGGCATGTCCAGATCGGTGACGTCGGTGCCGAAAAACGAAACTGTCCCATCGTCGGGGCCAAGTTGGCCGCAAAGCTGGTGGATCAGCGTGGTCTTGCCCGCGCCGTTGGGTCCGATCAGCGCGTGCAAGCTGCCTTCGGTCACGTCGAGATTTACGTCATCGGTGACCTGCAGGGCGCCGAAGGACTTGCGCAGGTTTCGAACTGACAGCGCGGTCATTGGCCTCTCCGCAGTTTGCGCAAGGCACCCGTCAGACCTCCGGGGGAAAACAGCACAACCAGCACCAGCACCAGCCCGAACAGCAGCGGCCAGTGGTCGGTCAGCATGCCGAACCATTCTTCCAGAAGAAGTGCAATCACCGCACCGCCAATCGCGCCTGTCAGTGTGCCGATGCCACCCAGAACGACCATGACGATCAATTCGCCCGAGCGATGCCAGTTCATGAAGGCGGGGGAAACGAATTCGGCCTGGTTGGCCAGCAAGACACCCGCGACAGATGTGATGCATCCGGAAATGACATAGGCCGTCAACTGATAGCGAAAAGGAGAAAAGCCGATGGCTTCCATCCTGGTGATATTCTCGCGGGTGCCGGTCAGGACGCGCCCGAAACGCGATCCGACAATGGCGCTGCACAGCGCATAAAGGGCAATGAGCAGCCCCAGCGCGACACAGAACAGCGTCAGGTCGTTTTCCAGTACGGGCTGCCCGAACAGGGTGGACCGCATGGGCAACGTCACCCCGTCGTCGCCGCCGAGGGCCGACAGCGACACGAAGAAGAAATACGCCATCTGCCCGAAGGCCAGCGTGATCATGATGAAATAGACACCGCGTGTGCGCAGCGACAGCGCGCCGGTGGGCAGGGCGAACAGGGCCGACAAGGTCACCCCCAGCGCCAGATGCGCGAACAGGTCGGTGATCCCGAACCGGCTGAGGATCGCAACGGCATAGGCGCCGAACCCCAGATAGGCGGCGTGGCCGAAGGACACCATCGCGCCGAAGCCAAGGATCAGATCCAGCGCCATCGCGGCGATGGCAAAGGCCAGCATGCGCGTGGCGATGACCAGCAGGAACGGATCGTCCAGCAGCGCGGCAAGCACAGGCACTGTTGCGAAGGCGGCGAACAGGACGAGCGCAACCTTGCTGCGGGCTTCCATAGCGTGGGTCACGATTGCGCCCGTCCGAACAGACCGGATGGACGCCAGACCAGAACGGCGGCCATAAGGAAATAGACCAGCATCGGGGCAAGGGTGCGCCCGGCTTGCGAAGCGGCGGCTGGGTCCAAGATAGCGCGCAGCAGGATCGGGCCGAAGCTGCGGCCCAGAGTGTCGATCAGCCCGACCATCAGCGCAGCGACGAATGCGCCTTTGACGGACCCGATGCCGCCGATCACGATGACGACGAAGGCGAGGATCAGCACGCTTTCACCCATCCCGCTATCGACCGACAGGATCGGTGCGACCAGCGCGCCGGCCAAGCCTGCCAGCAACGCGCCGAAGCCGAAAACGAAGGTGAACAGGCGGTTTACATCGACACCAAGCGCCGACAGCATCGGTCGGTTCGTCGCGCCCGCCCGCAACCGCATGCCGATGCGGGTATGGCGGATCAACAGATACAGACCCAGAGCAACCAGAAGCCCAACGGCGATGACAGCCAGGCGGTAAACAGGGTATTTCAGCGGGCCAATCAGCGGGATCGACCCTGACAGGATTGCAGGCATCGGCGCGGTCAGAGGGGAGGGCCCCCAGATGATCTCCACCCCTTCCGTGATGATCAGGATCAGCCCAAATGTGGCGAGAACCTGATCCAGATGCGACCTCTCATAAAGTCTTCGAAACACCAACCTTTCCAGCATTAACCCAACGACCAGGATCGCCGGCAGCGCCAGCAATAGCCCCGCGCCGTAGCTGCCGGTTACCGCGCTGAAGCTTGCCAGCAGATACGCCCCGATCATGTAGAGCGCACCATGGGCGAGGTTCACGAAATCCATGATTCCGAACACGAGCGTCAAACCCGCGGAAATCAGAAACAGCAGGATACCCAGCTGAACACCGTTCAGCACTTGTAACAGGAACAGATTGGTCATCGGCGGTGGCTTGCGCCCTTATTCCATCGTACAATCGGCAGCATAGCTGTCGGAATAGTCATCGAAGATTTTGTCGACGATGGAGGTCTGGAAGTTTCCATCCTCGCGCTTCACGACCTCGGCCAGATAGAAATCCTGAACGGGGAAATGGTTCGGGCCGAAGCTGAAATCGCCACGCAGGCTGGTGAAATCGGCGGCTTCCAAAGCGGCGCGCAGCGCGCCCTTGTCATCGAGATTGCCACCGACAGACCGCACCGCCGCGTCGATCAGAAGGGCCGCGTCATAGCCGTGCATGGCGTAGCTCGCGGGCACCTTGCCATAGGTTTCTTCATAAGCGGCAACGAAGGCCCTGTTTTCCGGCGTGTCCAGATCGGGTGCCCAGTTCGTGCCGGAATAGAATCCCACTGCGGCGTCCTGTTGGGCGGGCAGGGTGCTTTCATCAACTGTGAAGGCGGAGAGGAACGGGATCGTTTCCAGCCCGGCCTGACGGTATTGCTTCACGAGGTTCACACCCATGCCGCCCGGCATGAAAGTGAACAGCGCGTCTGGCTGCATGGCTGCGATCTGCGCGAGTTCGGCTGAGAAATCGAGCTGGCCGAGCTGGGTGTAGATTTCGCCCGCTTCCCCGCCCGAGTAGCTGTGTTTGAAGCCCGCCAGGCTGTCCTTGCCGGCCTGGTAGTTGGGCGCCATCAGGAAAACGTTGTCATAGCCCTGTGTCTGCGCATAGGCACCCATGACCTCGTGGTTCTGGTCGTTCTGATAGGACACGGCGAAGAAGTTCGGATTGCATTCCGCTCCGGCCAGGGGCGATGGACCCGCATTTGGACTGATGAGGAAGGCGTCGGCCTCGGTTACCGGCTTGTAAATCGCCATTGCGATGTTGGAAAAGATCGGGCCGACAACGAAATCCGCGCCGTCACGCTCGACCAACTCGCGGGCCTTGTTCGCGGCCACGTCGGGTTTCTGTTCGTCATCGACGATGATCACTTCGGTTGGAACACCGCCGATTTCCTTGATGTTCTCCACGGCCAGCAGGAAACCATCACGCGCCTGTTCGCCCAATGACGCGGCAGGGCCGGACAGGGTCAGCATCACGCCGATCTTCAACGGTTCGTCCTGCGCGCTGGCGGCTGATGCAAGTGCTGTGCTGGTCAGAAGGGTGGCGGCGATTCTCGCGGCTGTGGTCATCATTGTCTCCCGTCGGTGGCACGCCGTCTGGAACGGCTTTTGTAGATCTGCCGCAAGATGCGTCATTCTGGCGGCCTTGCCTAGCGCCGATCTGCCCGCGCACCACATCTGTTGTCGAACTGCACGGGGCTGTGTGACTACAGCAAGCCCCGCGATGCAAGGTTGCGCATCAGATGGCTGACGCCGAAGGTCCATTCGGGGCACTCGGTGGACAGCCGGACCGTGTTGGACAGCGTCCCGAAGCCGGGGGCGGAGATGCTGACGACATCCCCGATCTTGTGGGTAAACCCTTCGCCCGGAACATCACGGTCATCCGTGGGCGCAAACAATGTGCCGAGAAACAGCATGAAGCCATCGGGATACTGGTGATGCCGCCCGACGGTCTGGCGTACCAGATCTTCGGGGTCACGGCTGATTTCCTTCATCGAGGAATGGCCTGTCAGCTCATACCCGTCGGTGCCCTTGACCGACATGGTCAGTTCAGCGCCGCGGACGTCGTCAAGGCCGAAACTGTCATCGAACAGACGGATCATTGGACCGATCGCGCAGGAGGCGTTGTTGTCCTTCGCCTTGGACAGCAGCAGCGCGGAGCGACCTTCCACATCCCGCAGGTTGACGTCATTGCCAAGGGTTGCACCGACAATCTTGCCGGTGGACGCGACAGTCAGAACGACCTCCGGTTCCGGATTGTTCCATTTGGATATGGGATGCAGCCCGACTTCGGCGCCAAAGCCGACCGATGACAGGGTTTGCCCCTTGGAAAACACCTCTGCATCAGGTCCGATTCCAACTTCCAGGTATTGCGACCACAGGCCTTCCTGGATCAGCGCCTCTTTTACCTTCATCGCCTCGGGCGAGCCCGCCTTCAGATTGCGCAGGCTGCCGCCGATGATGTCGCCGATGCGGCCCCGGATTTCTTGTGCACGCGTCGGATCGCCGGCCGCTTGTTCCTCGATCACACGCTCGACCATGGATTGTGCAAAGGTGACGCCGCAGGCCTTCACCGCTTGCAGATCGCATGGCGCGAGGAAGTGGAAATCCACCTTGCCTGTGGCGATATCGTCGAGGCTGCACAGAACGGCGCCATCCGCGCTTCGCACATAGGCGGCCGGGTCTGCAATTTCGCAGATGTCGCGCACGGTGGGGGCGGCGGCTGACGTGATGTCCACCAGGCTGCCATCGCGCAGCGTAACCACGGACGGTCCGCTGACATGCGGGTTCCAGACACGACCAAGAAAGACGCCTGAACGATCTGCGGCGGGGATGATGTTCTGCACGGAAAGCTCCGGATGTTGTGGCTTCAATTTTCGCGCACTTTAGCGAGAAGATTCCAATTGTCCAACAACCTGATGACATGATGTTTGGCATGGCGCTTGCGGGCCGGTGCGGCTTTGCGTAGCAGTGCGTTGCGCGAGAGGAGACCAACGCCGATGTTCGACCAGCCCCTGAAAATCGCCTGTGTGGGTGAAGCCATGATCGAGATGTCGCTGACCGATGACGCCGATAGTGCAGCGATCGGATTCGCCGGCGACACCCTGAACACGGCGATTTACCTGCGACGCCAGCTGGATCCGGCGCATGAGGTCGCTTTCGTGTCTGTCGTGGGCCAGGACCAGCTCTCCGAGCGTATGCTGCGGTTCATCGCGGATCAGGGCGTGGCGACCAGTGTCATTCGGCGTGACGAGGCGCGGCTGCCCGGAATCTACGCTATCGCCACGGACGACAAGGGCGAGCGCAGCTTTTCCTACTGGCGCGATCAAAGCGCTGCGCGGCTGCTGTTTCAGGGCGGTGACTTTTCGGCGCTGGATGGCTTCGACGTGGTCTATCTGTCGGCGATCACTCTTGCGATCCTGGCACAGGATGTTCGTGACGCGCTGTTCGACTGGGTCGAAGCGTTTCGCGCCAAGGGCGGATTGTTCGCGTTCGATTCCAACTATCGCCCCCGCTTGTGGCCGGATGTGAAAACCGCGCAGGACAATGTGGCGCGCGCATGGCGGCTGGCCGATATTGGCTTGCCCTCTGTGGATGATGAGGCGCAGTTGTTCGGTGATGGGTCGGAAGAGGCGACCAAGGCCCGTCTCGAAGACTATGGTATCGTGATGGGCGCGTTGAAGCGGGGGGCCTCCGGCCCGTTGCCAATCAACGCGGAGGTGGACCGGCTGCCCGACTTTCAGCCAGCACATAGCGTCGTGGATACGACTGCGGCGGGTGACAGCTTCAATGGCGGGTTTCTGGCGGCGCATCTATCCGGCGCGTCATTGGCGGATGCGATGCTTGCCGGGCATGATCTGGCCGCCTATGTCGTAGGCTTTCGTGGGGCGATTGCGCCGAAAAGCTGACGCTTGGCCTTTGCGCGGCGGCGTGATCTTATCGCGGCATGAATTGGGATGATGCGCGGCTCTTTCTGGCGGTGGCGCGAAGCGGGCAGATGTTGTCGGCGGCGCGTAGCCTCGGGATCAATCAGGCGACACTTTCGCGGCGGATGCGGGTGTTGGAGGACAGCCTCCAGGTGCGGCTTCTCGACCGCCATCCGCAGGGATGCCATCTGACGGATGAAGGCCGTGCCTTGATGGCGCGGTTGGAGCGTGCCGAAACCGAGTTCCTGCAGGCCGAGGGCGAAATCGGCGGAACCGCCCGAGATGTTGCCGGAACTGTGCGGATCGGTGCGCCTGATGGGTTCGGGACCGCCTTTCTGGCGCCGCGTCTGCCGCAGTTCATCCAGCAATATCCGCAAATGTCGGTGCAGCTTGTCCCGGTCCCGCGCAGTTTTTCGTTGTCGCAGCGCGAAGCGGACATTGCGGTGATGGTCGGGCGGCCTGAACAAGGACAGTTGATCGGCCGTAAGCTGACAGATTACAGCTTGAGCCTTTATGCCGCCGACAGCTATCTGGCGAACGCACCTGCCTTGGCGGCACCAGACGACCTGCGTGATCATATGCTGGTGGGCTATGTGCATGATTTGATCTATGCGTCGGCGCTTGGTTTCACCGAACGCTTCTGGCGTGGTTGGAGAAGCCGGATCGAGGTCGCCAGCGCCCTCGGGCAGCAGGAAGTCGTGCGCGCGGGCGGCGGCGTGGGCGTGCTGCATGATTACCTCGTCACACCCCAGATGGGACTGCGCCGCGTGTTGCCGGAACTGACGGTCACCTTGTCGTACTGGCTGGTCTACCATCCGTCGCTGCGCGGGGTCCGGCGTGTTCAAGTGATGGCGGATTTCCTGAAAGATATCTGCCATAACATCCACGTTACATCCAATTAGGTGGAATTCCTGACTGTGACATCTTGAACAACTCGGCAAGATTAATGCGTGTGCCGGGAATTTTTCGTGCAAGATCGCCAAAGATTCCGTAGCTTAACGTTAAATTTGTATGGTTGAATTTGTATGGAGGGATTTGTGCCGGGTCTTCGATCAGTGAAACGCGAGGCGGGGCTGGCTGCGATAGCGCGCGGGCGCAGCGTGGCATTGATCATGCTGATCCTGCCGGGGCTGGCACAGGCCCAGACAGCCAGCCAGATCACACCAGACAGTTTTGAGCCGCCATTGCCACGGGTCAGCGGCAGTGTCGACTTTTCTGGTCAGGCCGGGTTGCAGGCTCCGGCAGGTGCCGATCAGCTATCGGTGACGATTTCTGGCGTGGACATCACCGGCGAATTGCCCAGTCTTGAGCCAGCGGGCCAGCGACTGCGCGACAAACTGGTGGGCGGCCCGGTGCCAGTGTCCGATATATTCGCCGCGTCGAGTGCGCTGGAGGCCGAATACGCCCGCAAAGGATATGTCTTGGCCCGTGTCGTGCTTCCCGCGCAATCGCTGCGTGATGGCGGACGGCTGCGCTTGGTGGTCGTCAACGGCTATGTCGAGCGGATCGACAGCAGCGGCGTTCCCCCAGAGGTCGCGGGTCGGATCGCTGAGGTCACGACGCCTTTGGTGGGCAAGCGCGGGCTGAAGATCGGCGAAATTGAACGCAGACTTCTGACGGCCGGCGACACGGCAGGTGTCTCGCTGCGGTCTGCCCTGTCGCCAGGGTCGGCATCGGGCGCGACCGTGCTGACGCTGGATGGTGACTTCGATCCGGTATCGGGGTTCATCGGTCTGGACAACACCTTGGCGGAGGAACTTGGTACTTGGTCGCTCTCGGCCGGCGTCGACGTCAACAGTGCCTTGGGCTTGGGCGAAACCCTGTATCTGCGCATGTCGGGCTACCCGGGTGAGCCTTTCAGCGATGCGGGGCTGTTCGCGGATGAACCGCGGACCCGGACCATCGCGGGCGGTGCAATCGTCCCCGTCGGCATTGATGGCATGACCATCAACATCGAGGGCACGAAAAGTCAGACGGCTCCCGATCCGGATGAAGACCTGCGCACCACCAGTGATTTTGAACGCCTGTCGCTGCGCTTGCGGTATCCGTGGATACGGACGCGGGCCTTGACGTTGAGTTCCGAGGTCATTTTCGACGCGCAATCAGAAGACGTCTACCTGGTCACGCCGGATGACAAATTTACCTTATCCTCTGATGCGGTTCGCGTGTTACGGCTGGCGGGCGACGCCAACTGGTTGTCGGAAGCGGGTCAGTTCGCGGCGGGGCGGGCGATCCTGTCCTTCGGGTTGGACGCGTTTGGCGCACGCGGCGAGGACGATGCGACGCTTGCCAAGCCCTTGTCACGGCAGGGCGCGGATGCAGAGTTCACCAAACTGGAATTGTCCGGCCAGTTTTCACAGCCATTGCCGGCAAATCTCGGGCTGACGGTCTCCGGCCGCGCCCAGACCTCGTTCGGCGACCCGCTGGTGACGAGCGAGCAATTCGGGGTTGCCTCCTTGCAGGAACTGTCGGCCTTCGATTCCGGCACGCTTTACGGCGATAGTGGCTGGATGCTTCGCGGAGATTTGCAGGCGCCACGTGATTTCGGACGTCCCGGCGCGGCGCTGTTGATCACGCCTTACGTGTTCGGTGCGGCGGGACAGCTGTTTCTGGAAGAACCTACCGCGCTTGAGGAAGAGACCACCAATGTCTCGACCGTCGGGGTCGGCGTCGAAATCTATCGCGGTTTAGGCAATTACTTTTCAGACGCGTCACTGACACTGGAGGCCGCAAGAGGCTTTCGCGATGATGGCGGCGATGACGAAGACAGATTTACCTTGGTCGGGTCGATCCGGTTCTAAGGCTTCAGAGCCGGGACACGATCCGACGCTATATTTCAGGTGCGGCCATGTTTGGACGAAATAGATATCTGGGTTGTTTCTTTCTGGCGACGACCGCCATTTGCGGACCGGTTCTCGCAGGTGACCTGCCCAAGGGTGGTTCTGTCGCTCACGGCAAGGTCAATATCGGCGCGGCGCAGTCAGGCCGGATGGCGATCAAGCAGTCCAGCGACAAGGCGATCATAAACTGGCAGGGATTTTCCATCGGCAAGGGAAACCGCGTGGACATCAGCCAGCCGGGTCGTGGATCAACCATGTTGAACCGTGTGACGGGCTCGACGCCTTCGACGATCGCGGGGCAGCTGAATGCCAACGGTCAGGTTTATCTGGTCAATCCCAACGGCATTGCGATCACGCGCAGCGGCACCATTCGTACCGGCGCTTTCGTCGGGTCTACGCTGAACATCTCGGATGAAGACTTTGTTAACGGCCAGGCGCGGTTTCGCGGCAATGGCCGGTCGGCGGCGGTTTCCAATGGCGGCGTGATCGAGATCGGGCGCGGTGGATACGCTGCGCTTGTCGGCGGGAAGGTGTCTAACAGCGGTGTCGTCAGTGTCCCGATGGGCCGGATCGGCCTTGGCGCGGGCGAACGCGCGACGCTCGATCTGTCGGGTGACGGGTTCCTGCAGGTATCGCTGCCATCTGAGAACGGCGACGATGGCGCGCTGGTGTCTAACAGCGGCCGCTTGTCCGCGGATGGCGGACGGGTAGAGCTTCGCGCGGCCGCAGCACGCAATGCCGCGCGGCAAGCAATCAACATGTCAGGCGTGGTCGAGGCTCGTACGGTCAGCGGGCGCAATGGCCATGTGATCCTCGGCGGATCGGGTGGCCGTGTTGCCGTCAGCGGCACGATAGACGCCCGCGCACCGGAGGTGCTGGCCTCACCCGCGCCGATAAGACGTGCGATTGGCGGGTCTGTCGACGTGACCGGAACCGAGATCACATTGACGGGTGCCAAGATTAACGTGAGCGGGGTATCAGGCGGCGGTCAAGTACGTATCGGCGGGGATTTTCAAGGCGGTCCGGCCCTTCCCGCAGCCGAGAACACGATCGTGGATGGCGCTACGCTGATCCGCTCCGACGCGACACAATCCGGCGATGGCGGCAGGGTGATCATCTGGGCGGACGGACGTACGGATTTTGCCGGTCACGTTTCGGCCAAAGGTGGTGCGTCGGCGGGCGATGGCGGTTTCGTCGAGGTGTCCGGTAAGGCGAAACTGGCGTTTTCGGGCGATGTAGTGACGACTGCGGCGAAAGGACGGACCGGGACGCTGTTGCTTGACCCGTATAACGTCATCATCACGGATGAAGGCGAAACTGACCCTGCCTATGACGACAACGATTATTACCCCGGCGGCGAAGACTCGATTGTTAACAGCGATGACCTCGTCGATTTGTTGGAATCCACCAACATCACGATCTGGACGGACAACGACTCTCAGGGAAATCAGCTCGGGGACATTACGGTCGACTCAGAACTGAGTTGGGCAAGCGCCAACTATCTGGAGTTGGTCGCAGAGAACAACATCATCATCAATGACGAAATCACCGCGCCTTCTGGAAGGCTCTGGCTGAACGCCCAAGGGCAGATTACCACCAGCCCCAGCGGCGCGATCGATGTTGGCGAATTCATTCTTCAGGATGGCGACTGGATACAAAATAGCGCATCGTTGCCAGAATTTTCGGCAGGCAACTTCCTGCTGAATGGTGGCACCTTCCGGCGCGTGGCAGGAGGGTCCGGCACACTTGCTGACCCTTATCTCCTGACTGACATATACGGGCTGCAAGGGATTGAATCTTCGGACAGCTTCCTTGCGCAACACTATGCGCTGACCGGCGATATCGACGCCAGCGGAACCAGCGGCTGGGTCGAGTCTGATGTTGAGGTGGGACTCCAGCAGGTCGGGTTCGATTCTATCGGAGAGTACACTTCCGTTGGCGACGGCGGGTTTTCCGAACGGCTGTTTACAGGTTCTCTGGATGGGCGGGGCTATGCGATTGACGGGCTGTCCGTCGGTGGTCTCGATTCAGACTATGTGGGGCTTTTCGCGGCCACTGGACCCGGCGCCGTAATTGCGGATGTGGAGCTGACAGATGTGTCGGTCCGCGGCGAAAATGCGGGTGCACTTATTGGCTGGAACCTGGGGACCGTTTCCGATGCGTCTTCCTCCGGGAACGTGATTGGTGCCGGTGATGTCGGGGGGCTGGTCGGGTTCAACGAAGGTACGGTTGAGCGCAGTTTCTCTGCAGCGGATGTATCGGCGTCGGATGAGTCCGGTTCCAACTTTGGTTTCTTTGGCGGTGGCTTGGTAGGATACAATAGCGGACGGGTGGAGCATGCATATGCGACCGGCGATGTATCGGTGTTGGATGAGCCAGTTTCCGACTTTAGTTTCTTTGCCGGTGGCCTGGTAGGATACAATGGCGGAGGGGTAGAACATGCATATGCGACCGGCAACGTGACGGCGAGCGTAGAGGCTTGGGTATATGCGGGTGGCCTCGTCGGGTTGAACTCTGGGGAAATCGTCTCCGCCCGCGCAAGCGGGCCCGTCGATGCATTCGGTGACCCGTATGCAGCGGTGGGCGGCCTCGTCGGAGAAAATTACGGCAGCATCACACGGGCATATGCCACGGGTGCGGTAGATGCCGCTGTGGGCGGTGAGTTCGGGTTCGCAAATGTGGGTGGACTTGTCGGCTATAACGCAGGACCGATCAGCCAGACATATTCGACGGGGACCGCCAGCGTGTTTGGTGTCAGATCTGCGGTCGGCGGTCTCGTTGGGTTTAATAGCGAAGAAGGCAGTAGTGAAAACGGCGAAGGCGGAGGAACGGTTGAAGCGTCCTTCTGGGACGTGCAGACGTCCGGCCTTACAAGCAGCGACGGTGGTGTAGGACTGACAACGGCGCAGTTTCTGAACAGGTCCGCTTTCATGTCGCAGGCCGAGGCCGCAGGCTGGAGCTTTCAGGACCATTGGGCACCGTCGGGTGATGGGTTCTACCCTGAACTCTATGCCCTTTCACCCGTGGTTTGGGTTGATGTAAACGATGCGACACGGCAGTACGGACGCGCCAACCCCGCATTTACGGCTGCGGGAGTTTACGGGGGACCAGGCTATTACGTCTTCGGGCCGGACGCGGATACGCTGGACGTTGCTTCAGGGCTCAGCACGTCTGCGACGCGACGCAGCGATGTGGGCAACTATGCCATTGATGCTGCGGGTGGTGAATTTACCAGCGCTTTCGGGCAGCTCTACCGCGCGATCACCATGCCGGGCACGCTGTCCGTAACGCGGGCGCCGCTGATCATAACCGCGAATGATGCGACGAAGACCTATGGCGATACCTTGACCTTCACGGGGCAGGAGTTTGCTGCCAATGGCCTGCGCAACGGCGATCAGGTCACATCCGTTGATCTGGCAAGTTACGGCGCAGCGCCGACGGCGAATGTTGGCGACGGGCCTTTCGTGATTACCGGGTCCGGCGCGCAGGGCGATCTGGGCGGCAATTATGCGATTTCTTATGTGCCCGGCACGTTGACGGTCACGCCTGCGCCGTTGGTCATAGCCGCGACCGATCTGGTAAAGCGGCTTGGCGATGTGCTGATCTTCGCGGGGACAGAGTTTACAGTGCGGGGGCTACGTAACGGGGACGAGATCACGAG
Source organism: Qingshengfaniella alkalisoli (assembly GCF_007855645.1). GTDB lineage: Bacteria > Pseudomonadota > Alphaproteobacteria > Rhodobacterales > Rhodobacteraceae > Qingshengfaniella > Qingshengfaniella alkalisoli. The sequence goes on along the minus strand of NZ_CP042263.1, from coordinate 283,826 downwards.
CGTGAGCCTGTCCAGCCCCGGCGCGGCGGCGGGTGCGGGCCTTGCGGGAAGCCCCTATGAGATCAGTATCGCCGATGCGATCGGGATGGGTTTGGTTAACGAAACCGGGGATATCTCGAACTACAACATCACCTATGTGCCGGGTATGCTTGACGTGCTAGCCGACGGGCCTGAAGCGGACGAAAACCTGCCGCGCGCCTTCACCTTGGTGACACAGCTTAACAACATCGTGAACACGGTGCGTAACCCGGATGATATCATCCAACTGGGTCTGGCGGACCGCGCTGATACGGAAGCTACGTTGGATGTGCTTGAAGGGCTGACATCGGTGATGGCCGAACAGGTTGCTGAATGTGAGCAGGCCGATCCGGGCACGGGCGATTATCTGACCTGCCTGCAGAATGCCTTGGAATTCTACGCGGCCCAACTGGAAGACCTGGTTGTTGATCTGCCGGAACCGCTGCAAAACGTTCCAGCCTTCATCAACCGCGCGATTGCCGAAATCGACGCGACGCGGGCGCAGGCGCAGAACCGCATCGCTGCCGCCGCAACACCCGAGGAGGCTATCGCAATCGAGCGGCAGGCCTTGGAACAAGCGCGTGAGTCGGTGCAAACTGCCATTGGGGAAGTTCAGAAATCCATTGATCTGATCCGCGCCGGCGACAGTGAATTTGCAGATATCGAAGTTGAACAGGGAAATGAAATTACAGTTGCGCTTCAAACGGTTGACCTTGGCTTGTCCCGCGCCGTCGGGCTTTGACGCAACGCTGCGTATTTTCCTGATCGCTTGTGTCCTTGCGTTGATCTCTTCCGTCTCCGTCCAGGCGGAGACGCGGCTGGCCCTGGTCATCGGCAACGGAAACTATGCGACAGTCGAGCCGTTGGAAAATCCCGTCAACGACGCGGCGGATGTGGCTGCGGCGCTAGAAGGGCTCGACTTCGAGGTGCTGCGCGGCATCGACGCGACGGCAGAGCAGATGAACGCCCTGATCGCGGAGTTTGCCGAACGATCGCAAACGACGGATGTGTCGCTGTTTTTCTACGCGGGTCACGGGTTTCAGGCGGCGTCTCAGAACTATCTTTTACCGGTCGATGCGGTCATTCAAAGCGCCGATGATGTTGCCGCGCAAACCATCCAGTTGAACCAGATCACGGATGCCCTTGCCAAAGGGGATGGGCAGAATCTTATCTTTCTCGACGCTTGCCGGAACAATCCGTTGGGTGATGCGCTTGCCGGGACGGTCGAGAGCGGGCTGGCGCGTATCGGGGATGCGGCGGGATTTCTGTTCGCCTTTGCGACCCAGCCAGACAACGTGGCCTATGATGGGGCAGGGCGGAACAGCCCGTTCACCCAAGCGTTGCTTGGGCATATCGCCACGCCCGCGCAGGATGTGTCATCCATGATGATCTCGGTGCGGAAGGATGTCCTGGCGGCGACCGGCGGCAAGCAGGTGCCGTGGGAGAATTCGTCCCTGACCCGAAGCTTCCAGTTCGTTCCCGGCGATACAGTGACCAGCCCTGAAACGATGCTGTGGCAGGTGGCGGCGAAGGCACAGGACCCGGCCCTGATGCGGATTTATCTGGATCGATATCCGGAAGGCGCGCATGTCTCGGATGTCTATGCCTTCCTTGACGAGTTTCAGGTCGCGGGGCTTTCGGCGGATCAGAATTCCGCCATCCGCAATCTTCCGGCGCGGGGCAATGCTGATGTGCTGGAGGAATCATTGTGGGATCTGGCCAGGCGCACGCGGTCGCGGCCCTTGATCGAGGTGTATCTGCAGCAAAATCCCAATGGGCGTTTTGCGCAGCAGGCACAGGTGATGCTGCAATCCTTGCCAATTACGGAAACGGCAGATGCCGCGCCCGAGTTGCGCTGCGAAAAACTCGCGACCCATCCACGGGATGCAACGGCGAATACGGCGGGCGTTCCCCTGGCTGAACTAGCACGCAATGCGACCGTGGCCATCGAATCCTGCCGGCAAGCGGCGGCGGATCATCCGGAACAGCCGCATTACACGGCATTACTGGCACGTGCGCTTGCAGCCGGTGGACAGCGCGGCGAGGCGCTGACCTTCTATGAACAGGCGGCGTCACAGGGCGATTTGCGTGCAATGGTCAGCCTTGGGTTGATAAAGGAAACCGGCGACGGTGTGCCGAAAGATGTGCCCGCAGCGATTTCCTTGTATGAACGCGCGGCGCAAGGAGGCAGTCCCGACGGCGCGATCAACCTGGCGGTTGCGCTGTTCCAAGGCAGCGGGATAAACCAAGACATTCCTCGTGCGATTGATCTGTTGAAGCAGGCATCCGATGCGGGGTCTGCCATAGCGACCTACAATCTGGGCGTGCTGACCCAAGATGGTGTCACGGGCCAGCCCGCCGAAGCTTTGGATTACTTCCGTCGTGCCGTCGATCTGGGCGAGCCACGTGGTTACGTTGCGGCGGCGATCCTGTTGGACGAAGGGCGGGGCGTTGAGGCGGATGCGACTGCGGCTGCAGAAATGTTGTTGCGCGGGGTGGCAGCGGATTCCGGACAGGCGCTGGCGCAACTGACGGATCACGCGGTGAATTGGTCGCCAGACACCTTACGTGCGATTCAGAGCCGGCTGCAAGAGGCGGGGTTGTATGACGGTGCAATTGACGGTGTCAGCGGCCCCATGCTCCAGGCCGGGCTTCAGCAGTGGCGCAATGGCGGATTTATCGCGGCGAGTTCAGCCGGCTGATTGGACGAAATCGGGAAACAGTCGGGTGAAGATCGCGCTTAATGGACTCGCCTCCGATAAACTGAAATGCATCAGGCCGGTAAAAAGTGTAATTTCATAACCAATTTATATGTCTGTGGTCCATATTCTGTCGTATATACTACTACAGATTGTCCGCCAATTGTTTCCGATGGGTAAAGTTATGAGTGGATTCACGGTGCATCTGTGATAACGTACTTGTGTTCATTTGATTATTTCTTGTTGCCCGGATCGGAATGACGATGGAATTGCAGACTCTGTTGCGTGATCATCAGGGAGAGAGCGTAAGCGGTGAGAATCTCGAATACGAGCCGGTTTTCACCGACATGGAACTTGCCGCACAGCCGGGCGAAGAACAGCAGATGGGTGATAGCGTCATCCCTGCCGAGGATCCTGATTTTCGTGATCTTGCCGAGAAGGCAACGGCTGTTCTGGAAAACAGCCACGACATTCGCGCCGCAGTTTACCTGGCGTGGGCGCGGTTGTCGTTCGACGGTTTGCCGGGCTTTGCGGATGCCGTTGGTTACATACGGGGGTGTCTTACGGATTATTGGGATACCTGCCACCCCGAACTTGACGAAGACGACGATAATGACCCGACGATGCGGGTGAATGCGGTTCAGGCGTTGGGGGATCGCGCGACCGTCGTTCGGGCGCTGCGTAACGTGCCGTTGACGGATAGCCGCGGGTTTGGCCGGATTTCGTTGCGCCAAATCGAAGCCGCTACGGGTGAAATCGACAAACCTGCAGATATGGAATTCGTGCCGGACACCGCGTCGATAGGGGCGGCATTCAACGACAGTGACGAAGAATGGCTCGCCCAGCAGTTGTCTGCCGCGAAAGGCGCGTTGGATGATATCAAGGTCATCGGGGGCGTGTTCAGCGATAAGACGCCGGGCTTTGGTCCTGATCTGGATATGCTGGAGCGCAACCTGTCGGATATTGTACGCAAGCTGTCGGATGCCAGCGGCGTTGCAGATGCGGATACAGTCGAAGATGTTCCGGCAGACAGCGCCGTGCCCGCACCGGCTGCGGGTGGCGGTGCGCCGGGCAGCATCACATCTCCCGACGATGTGACGCGAGAGCTTGACCGGATCATCGACTATTACCGGCGCTTCGAACGGTCCAGCCCTGTGCCGTTGATGCTGGAACGCGCCAAGCGGTTGGTGAACGCGGATTTTATGACGATCATGAAGGATATGGCACCCTCGGGTATGGACAATGTCCGTGTCATCGGCGGGCTGCCGGATGAGGATGATTACTGAGAGTGCCGGAACCATCGGACGATTTTCAGGGAGTAGAATTTTGAAGCACGGAGCGACCCATGGCTGACAGTTCACAGAAATTCATCGCGCGCAATCGTGCGCCGCGCGTTCAGATCGAGTACGACGTCGAGCTTTACGGCGCGGAGAAGAAGGTCCAGTTGCCCTTCGTCATGGGCGTCATGTCCGACCTCGCGGGCAAGTCCGAGGTCGCGCAACCTTCTGTCGCCGATCGCAAGTTCTTGGAAATAGACGTCGACAATTTCGACAGCCGGATGAAGGCGATGAAGCCGCGAGCCGCGTTTTCGGTGCCCAACACGCTGACGGGCGAGGGTAATCTGGCTGTAGACATCACCTTCGAGAGCATGGATGATTTTTCGCCCGCCGCGATCGCCCGCAAGGTCGAACCGCTTCGCGAATTGCTCGATGCGCGCACACAGCTGTCCAACCTGATGACCTATATGGACGGCAAGACGGGCGCTGAAAACCTCATTGAAAAGATCCTCAACGATCCGGCCCTGCTGAAAACGCTTGCCGCGCAGCCAGCATCGACGTCGGACGCAAGCGAAGAGGAAGGGGAATAATCGATGGCCGAAACCGAATCCCAAGCCGTAGAAAGTGCCGAGCAGACCGTTTTCGGCTCCAGTGAATTCGAAAGCCTTCTGCAGAAGGAGTTCCGGCCCAAATCGGATCAGGCGAAGTCTGCCGTTGAACAGGCCGTCAAGACGCTGGCCGAACAAGCGCTGTCGAATACCGCTTTGATTTCCGACGACGCGTTGCGTTCGATCGAGGGCATTATCGCCGAGATCGACAAGAAGCTGACGGAACAGGTCAATCAGATCCTGCACCACGAAGAATTCCAGCAATTGGAAAGTGCGTGGCGTGGCCTGCACTACTTGGTGAACAACACCGAAACCGACGAGATGCTGAAGGTCCGCGTTTTGAACGTTTCCAAGAAGGATATGCACAAAACGCTGCGCAAGTTCAAAGGCACGTCCTGGGACCAGTCGCCGATCTTCAAGAAGCTGTATGAGGAGGAGTTCGGCCAGTTCGGGGGCGAACCCTATGGCACGCTGATCGCGGATTATCACTTTGACCACTCTCCGCCGGATGTGGAACTTCTGGGCGAGATGTCCAAGGTCGCGGCGGCCGCGCATGCGCCGTTGATTACCGGGGCCAAGCCGTCGCTGTTCCAGATGGATAGCTGGCTGGAACTGGCCAACCCGCGCGATCTGACGAAGATTTTCCAGACCCCGGAATACGCTGCATGGCGCAGCCTGCGTGAAAGCGAGGATTCAAAATATGTCGGTCTTGCGATGCCGCGTTTCCTGGGCCGGTTGCCCTATGGCGCGAAGACCGATCCGGTCGATGAGTTTGCCTTCGAAGAAGACACCGAAGGCGCGGATTCCACCAAGTATGGTTGGGTAAATGCCGCGTATGCGATGGCTGTGAACATCAACCGGTCCTTCAAGGAATATGGCTGGTGTTCGCGCATCCGCGGCGTTGAATCAGGCGGCGCGGTGCCGAACTTGCCGACACACACCTTCCCCACCGATGATGGCGGGGTGGACCAGAAATGCCCGACGGAGATCGCGATATCCGACCGGCGCGAGGCGGAGCTGGCCAAGAACGGAATGATGCCGCTGATCCACCGCAAGAACTCGGACATGGCTGCATTTATCGGTGCGCAGTCGCTGCACAAACCGGCAGAGTATGATGACGCCGATGCCACCGCAAACGCCAATCTGGCCGCGCGGTTGCCCTATCTCTTCGCGTCGTGCCGGTTCGCGCATTACCTCAAATGCATCGTTCGGGACAAAGTGGGATCCTACAAGAGTCGCGACGACATGCAGCGCTGGTTGCAGGATTGGATTGAACAATATGTCGACAACACGCCAGAGCTGTCCGACGAAACCGAAAAGGCCCGCAAGCCGTTGGCAGCGGCCGACGTCGTGGTCGAAGAGGTCGAGGGCAATCCGGGCTACTATTCATCCAAGTTCTATCTGAAGCCGCACTACCAGTTGGAAGGGCTGTCAGTGTCGCTGCGGCTCGTTTCGAAACTTCCATCAGAAAAAGGTGCGTAATCTGCGCGCCTCGGGGCGTGGTTAACGAGCATAATTGATTGTCATTGAAAGGAACTAGACATGGCTTTTGACGCATTTCTGCAAATCAAAGAGTCGAACGGCATCAACGCAGACGGCGAGACGCGTGACGAAGACTTCAAGAACGCGTTCGAGATCAAATCTTTCAGCTTCGGTGCGGAAAACACGATCAATATCGGATCGTCCTCGGGCGGTGGTGGCGCTGGCAAGGCGACATTCAAGGAATTCAATGTCGCAAAAAATACCGACAGCGCGTCCTGTGGTCTGTTTCTCGCTTGCTGTAGCGGTATCCATTTCAAAGAGGCAACCCTGACGCTCCGTCGTTCCGGTGAGAGCGGCGCAGGCTCCGGCGGGAACTTCATGATCTTCAAGTTCCTGATGCTGATGGTTCAAGACATTGAATGGTCCGGTTCCGACGGTGATGATGTGCCGGAAGAAAACGTCAACTTCCAGTATGGCGCCCTCTCGATCGAGTATAAGATGCAGGGCATCGACGGTAAGATGAAGAAGGTTGATCGCGGTCTCGGTGAGGCTGAATGGAGTCGCGTACTCAACAAGAAGACCTTCGCGGTCATGTAATCGAGCGCGGTCGCGTGATCTGCTTTTCCTCGCCGCGACATGTTCGCGGCGAGTGACCTTCGCCGGAGATATCATGGAAGCTGAAGCTCTAATTCGAAATGGCGACCCTCAGGGTGCGCTCGCGAGTTTGCAGGATGAGGTGCGTGCCAACCCGCAGGACGCGAAGCTTCGTGTCTTCCTGTTTCAGCTTCTGTGTGTTCTGGGCGATTGGAAGCGTGCGATCAACCAGCTCAAGCTTTGCGCGGAACTCGACCCGTCCGCAACGCCCATGGCACAGACCTATCGCGAAGCGATCATTTGCGAAGTGTATCGCGAGAAGGTGTTCAGCGGCGAGAAAGAGCCGTTGATTTTCGGGAAGCCGAAGGAGTGGCTGGCCTATCTCGTGCAGGCCAACAGCCTGTCAGGGCGTGGTGAGCATGCGACAGCCGCCGATATGCGCGGTAAGGCCTTCGATCAGGCGCCGACCACGTCAGGCACGCTGAATGGGCAACCCTTTGACTGGATCGCAGATGCGGATATGCGCCTCGGCCCGGTTCTGGAAGCCATTATCAACGGAAAATACTACTGGTTGCCTTTCGATGCGATAGGATCGCTGACCTTCGAGGCACCAGGCGATTTGCGCGATTTCGTGTGGATGCCGGCAACGCTTGGCTTCCCCAATGGCGGTGACGCCGTTGCCCTGATCCCGACGCGCTATCCGGGGACGACCGACCGAGACAACAGCGCCGAAATGCTGTCGCGCGCCACCAATTGGGAAGAGGCCGCGACGGATACGTTCTTCGGCTTCGGCCAACGGCTTCTGACGACAAACGCGTTGGAGATCGGCCTGTGCGATCTGCGAGAACTCAAGACGGAATACGCGGCCGAAGGGCAGGGCGATGGCTGACCAGACGCTCTCTGACAGGCTGCAACCATCGCTTCTGGATCGCCTGACGGATAACGAACCAGGTCGCACGGAAGAGCGCCGCGAGTTCCGCGTCATTGATGTGCGTCGCTTGCGCGAGATTATCCAACGGGATCTGGCGTGGCTTTTGAACACCAACAACGCGGATACGATGATCGACCGGCGGCGCTATCCCAACACATCGGTATCGGTGCTGAATTACGGGGTGCGAGAGGTCGCGGGCGAGTATTCCACTGAAGAGCGCGCCGAATTGATCCGCGTGTCTATCCGTCGCGCCATCGAAGTCTATGAGCCGCGCATCCGCCCGGGAACGGTCGATGTCGAGTTACGCGCGGAACGCCGCATGAATGAAACCATCGTCAACTTCGATATCCGCGCGGATATGTGGGCGCAGCCCTTGCCGATCGAGCTATATCTGCGCACCGAGGTGGACATGACCACGGGCGAGGTTTCGCTGTCACGGAGCATGTAGCTGACATATGGATGAACGTCTGCTCCGCCATTACGAACACGAGCTTTCCTATCTGCGCGATATGGGAGCCGAATTTGCGCAATCCTATCCCAAGATCGCGTCGCGGCTGGGCATGGACAGCGTGGAGGTGCTTGACCCATATGTGGAGCGGTTGCTGGAAGGCACGGCATTCTTGGCTGCGCGCGTGCAGTTGGAACTGGAGTTGCAGTTTCCCGCGCTGACCAACCACCTTCTGGAAATCGTCTATCCGCAGTACCTGGCGCCGACGCCGTCGATGATGATTACCGCGTTCGACCCGGACCCGACCAACACCGCGCTCGGCGACGGCTTCACCGTGCCGCGTCATACCCACCTGCGGTCGGCCCTGATTGAAGGGGTTCAGACAAGTTGCCTCTACCGCACTGCCGCCGATGTCACCCTGTGGCCCATCGAGATCGCGGAGGTCGAATATATCGACGGGCGCGGACCGTTGGTTGAAGCGGGCGTTGCGAAAACGGTAGCGGCGAAGGCAGGTATCAGGCTGCGGCTGCGGCGCACGGACGGCGGCGCGTTGAAAGATCTGTCTCTGGACCGGTTGCCGGTTTTCCTAGATCCGCAGGGGGGCAACCCCTGGGCGTTGCACGAGGTGCTGTGTTCCGAGGTTTCGGCCGTGTCGGCACGGTCGACTGACCGGCGCGACGACTGGATCGAGCCTTTGCCACGGGCCAGCGTGGATGCTGCTGGGTTCGACACGAAAGAAGCTATCCTGCCCACTCCGCCTCAATCCTTCGACGGATACCGGCTGCTGCAGGAATACTTCGCGATGCCGCAGCGGTTCCATTTCGTCGAACTGACAGGGCTGCAACCCGCGATTGCGCGATCAACAGGGTCCGAGGTCGATATCTATCTGTTCCTGCGCAATGGCCGACCCAAGCTGGACAGCATCATCTCGGTTCCTGCCTTCCGGTTGTTTGCGACCCCTGCCGTCAATCTGTTTCCCAAGCGGTTCGACCGCGTGCATATTGGCGAGCGCGATGTGGATCACCACGTTGTGCCGGATCGTACCGCGCCGATGGATTACGAGGTTTATTCGCTTGATCGCGTGGTGGGCATCAGCAGTGAAGGCGAAGACGACACTGTTTTTCATCCGTTCTATTCAGCGGATGATTTCACAACGGCAGGGGATTCGCATCCGGCTTACTACACGGTGCAGCGCAAGGTTCTGCCACGGGCGCAGAAGGATCGTCTGAGGACGGGCTTTTCCAGCTATACCGGATCAGACATGTTCGTGTCGCTGGTTGATCGGACCCAGGCACCCTATCGGTCCGATCTCGGCCAGTTGGCCGTGTCGGGGATGTGCACCAACCGCGATATTCCGTTGCTTCTGACATCCGGCAATCCCGATCTGTTCCGACTGGAAATGGATGGGCCGATAAAATCGGTGCGCTTGCCCGTTCCTCCCACGCGACCAAGACCGACATTGGCGCGTGGTGATACGGCCTGGCGGCTGATCAGTCATCTAAGCTTGAACTACCTGTCCATTGCCAAGACGGATGGTGGCGACGGCGCTGCGGCGTTGCGCGAGATGCTGGGGATCTACGCGCCTCATGGCGACCGTGTGACCGAGCGGCAGATCGAAGGGCTGACCTCCGTTACCTCGCGACCGGTCGTGCGCCGTATGAGCGACGAGGTTCTGTCCACGGCCGTGCGCGGGCTGGAACTGAAACTGGAATTTGACGAGAGTTATTTTGAAGGCACCAGCGTCTATCTGCTGGCAGCTGTGCTGGAACGGTTCTTCCGGAAATATGTCTCGATCAACTCATTTTGCGAAACTGTATTGACCACCCAACAACGCGGGGAAGTGACAAGATGGCTACCGAGGAGCGGGCTCGGCCGGATCATCTGACGCATCTCGCGCGGCTGTCCGGCTCCCCACAAACACATCACCTGTTCCACGCGATGCGCGTAATCGAGGCGGCCTATGCTGATCGTCCGCGTCATGGGCGGGCGCGCAGGCCATCGACGGATCCCGTCCGTTTCGGGCAGGTGCCGGAACTGGCTTTCCCGACCTCGACCATCGACGGGTTCGAGCCACCGGGGGAGGACGCGCCGGGCCGCTTGACCAACCGCTTCTTCGGCCTGTTCGGTCCGCACGGGCCGCTGCCGATCCATTTGACCGAATATGCACGGGATCGTCTGCGCAATCACCGTGACCCGACCATGGTAGCGTTTGCTGATATGCTGACCCATCGGCTGACCCAGCTGCTCTATCGCAGTTGGGCGGCGGGCCAGCCCGCGCCATCTTTCGACCGCGTTGGCGAAGACCCTATCGAGGACATGGTCGCAGCCATTGCGGGCTATCGCGGGACGTCTTTCGACGATCGCGACGCGATGCCGGATCTGGCGAAACGTCATTTTGCGGGGCGCCTGGGGCACGGCGCACAGAACGCTGAAGGGCTGCTGGCGGTTGTATCGGCCTTCTTCCGGGCACCGGTTGAGATCGAACAATTCGTCGGAAGCTGGCTGGCGCTGGAACCTGACGATCGCTGGCAGTTGGGCAAGCCCGCTGCACTGGGGGCCACCACGTCGCTTGGCGACCGTGTCTGGAGCCGCGCGTCCAAATTCCGCCTGCGCATCGGCCCGCTCGGCTTTGACGACTATTGCCGCTTGCTGCCCGGCAGCGCGTCGCTGGAACGACTAAGCGCAATCGTACGAAATTACGTGGGCGATGTGCTGGAATGGGACCTCAATCTGGTCCTGTGCGCTGATGAGGTGCCTCAGTCGGCCCTGGGGGCTGACACACGTCTGGGGCAGACATCATGGCTGGGGACACGCGCGGACCATAGTGACGCCGACGATCTGCATCTGGCCGGCGACGTAATGGCATTCGGACAGGAAGGGAGAACGGGATGAGCGAGATTAGCAGAGTGGCTCTCTTCGGGAAGCTGAACAAGCTGGGCTACAAGGCCGTTGAAAGCGCCACGGTGTTTTGCAAGATGCGCGGCAACCCGTATGTCGAGGTCGTTCACTGGATCAACCAGATCCTGCAGGAACAAGATAGCGACTTGCATCGTATCATTCGCCATTACGATCTTGATGCGGGACGTATTGCGTCAGATGTCACCCGTGCACTTGACGCGCTTCCGCGTGGAGCGACGACCATCACCGATCTTTCGGAGCATCTGGAAAACGCGATGGAACGGGCCTGGGTCTATGGCTCGCTGCTCTACAATTCCAGCCAGGTGCGGACGGGGCATCTGGTGCTGGGGATGCTCAAGACGCCCAATCTGCGCAACATCCTGTTCGACATTTCGCTGCAATTCAAAGCGATCAAGCCGGATGACCTGGCCGAAGATTTCGAAACCGTTACTTCCGGTTCGCCCGAAGACGGGCTGCGGCCGCAAGATGGATCACATACCGGTGGCGGGGCAGAACCGGGCGAGGCGTCGGGCGCGCGGTCCCCGGCACAGATGGGCAAGGAAGAGGCGCTTGCGCAATTCTGCACCGACCTGACCGAACAGGCGCGCAATGGCGAGATAGACCCGATTGTCGGGCGGGACGAGGAAATCCGCCAGATTGTTGACGTGCTGATGCGCCGCCGCCAGAACAATCCTATTCTGACAGGTGAGGCGGGTGTTGGTAAAACCGCCGTGGTCGAGGGCTTTGCCTTGCGGATCGCGCGGGGTGATGTGCCGCCAGCGTTGAAGGACGCGCGGCTTCTGGCGTTGGATGTAGGGCTGTTGCAAGCGGGCGCGTCGATGAAAGGCGAGTTCGAAAACCGCCTGCGCGCCGTGATCGACGAGGTTCAGTCCAGCGACACGCCGATCATCATGTTTGTCGATGAAACACATACGCTGGTCGGCGCAGGTGGTGCGGCGGGAACGGGCGATGCCGCTAACCTGCTGAAACCGGCTCTGGCGCGGGGCACCTTGCGGACCATCGGCGCGACGACATGGGCGGAATACAAGAAGCACATCGAAAAAGACCCGGCACTTACGCGTCGTTTCCAGGTCGTACAGGTCGACGAACCCGATGTGCCGCGTGCGGTCAAGATGATGCGTGGGATCGCGTCGATGCTGGAACGACACCATAGGGTGCAGGTACTCGACGAGGGGATCGAGGCAGCGGTGTCGCTGTCCGCGCGCTATATCCCCGCGCGGCAATTGCCGGATAAATCGGTCAGCGTGCTGGATACGGCTTGCGCGCGAGTGGCTGTCAGCCAGCATGCGGTGCCCGCTGAAGTCGATGACAGCCGCAAGCGGATCGACGCGTTGACAACGGAACTTGAGATCATCGGGCGTGACGAAACTGCCGGCTACGACGTCGACGAACGCCGCGCAGCCGTGACGCATGCCAAGGACGTGGAAACCGAGCGCCTGAACGAGCTGACCGAGAAATGGGAAGCCGAGAAGGGTGTCGTGAAAGACATCCTCGACCTTCGGGCCAAGCTGCGCGAGGGCGGAGCCAGAGTTGATACACCTGATGCGGAAGAAAGCGATGCCTCGCCGCTGTCGGTCGATGAACGGGCTGCACTGGTGCAAGACCTTCGCGCGAAAAATGCGGAACTCGCGCAGCTGCAGGGGGAACATCCGCTGATCCTGCCCATCGTCGATGCTCAGGCCGTGGCAAGTGTTGTCGGTGACTGGACAGGGATTCCCGTGGGCCGGATGGTGCGCGACGAAATCGATACGGTTTTGCATCTCGAAGATCATCTGGCGAAGCGGGTGATCGGGCAGGATCACGCGATGAAGATGATCGCGAAGCGCATCCAGACCAGCCGCGCGGGGCTTGACAACCCCAGCAAGCCGATTGGCGTGTTCATGTTGGCGGGCACCTCGGGCGTGGGTAAGACGGAAACGGCGCTGGCGCTTGCAGAAGTGCTGTATGGCGGCGAACAGAACGTCATCACCATAAACATGTCCGAATATCAGGAAGCGCACACCGTGAGTTCGTTGAAGGGTGCGCCACCGGGTTATGTCGGCTATGGTGAAGGTGGCGTGCTGACGGAAGCGGTGCGCCGCAAACCCTATTCGGTGGTGCTGCTCGACGAGGTCGAGAAAGCCCACCCCGATGTGCACGAGATTTTCTTTCAGGTCTTCGACAAGGGCGTGATGGAGGACGGCGAAGGGCGTCTGATCGATTTCAAGAACACGCTCATCCTTCTGACGTCGAATGCAGGCTCTGATCTGATCATGGATCTGTGTTCCGACCCTGATCTGTTGCCGGAACCCGAGGGCATCGCCAAGGCGTTGCGTGATCCGCTGTTGAAGATTTTCCCGGCAGCGTTGCTGGGGCGTCTGGTGACGATCCCTTACTACCCGCTTTCGCCCGAGATGATCGGCGAGATCACCAAGCTGCAGTTGGGTCGTATCCAGAAACGTGTGCAGCAGGCGCATGGCGTGCCTCTGACCTACACCGATGCGGTGGTGCAGACCATCGTGGATCGCTGTCAGGAACTCGAAAGCGGCGGGCGAATGATCGATGCCATCGTGACCAACACCATGCTGCCCGACATCTCCGCGGAGTTCCTGAAGCGGCTGATGGAAGGCAAGAAGGTCAACCAAGTTGCCATCGACGTTCAAGATGGCGCGTTTGTCTACGATTTCGGCGATAGCTGAGCGGAGGAAGACATGGGCACTTCAGATCTCAAGGATATCAAGGTGACGATGAAGGTCGATCCTACGAAGGAAGTGGACGACAAACTGGGTAAGTGGCTTAAAGAGCAACCCAAGGCCAAGTCGATGCTCAAACCGATCGAGGCAAAGGCAAAACTCGCCGTCGACCCGCGCAAATGGAACGACAAGAAGATCACAGACGCCATGTATGCAGGCGCGCGGATGGAATTCCAGATATTTGCTCAACGTGTCCACGACATCAAGACAGCTGTGGAGAAGGGCAAGAAGAAGCCGGGCGATGTCGAGGGTGATCTCAAGAAGGCCTATGACAAGTTGAAGCGATATGCGTCGGTCGCGGCAGAGGATACGGCCAAGGAAATCGAGGCGGATAAAGGAGACAACGCCAAGGCGCTTCGACAGGGCAAGGCCGCGCTGCGCGAAGCGGCCAAGGTGGATTTCGGTAAAGTATTTTCCGGCCCGCGTAGCTTGACCATTGATGCGTTGAATGATGCGGCCAAGGCTGCCGCCGATGACTCGGGCAAGGCCGGGGGGAATGCACCTGCAAAGGGTCGAACGTCCACGGATAAGCGGATTGATACGGCGCAAAGCGATTTCAGGAAGTCCGGCAAGAATGCTGAAGCGGCCATCGAGTATCTTGTTAAGATGGCAAAGGATACCGCGAAGAACAAAGACGCCAGCCCTTTGCTGCGCAGTTTCGCCGAAGATATTCGTAAGGCCCAAAAGGCCGGGTTGGACAAATTTGCATCTGCGCTCGGGTTGTTCGGAAAGTTGCTCGATCAGGCCGAAGCCGAAATGAACGATCCGAAGAAGACGGCCAGGACCTGTACGAAGATCGTTGGCGAGTTGGAAAAATTCAAGTCAGTCGACACCGTGTCCCAGAAAGCCGGGACGACCATCAAGAAACTGGAAGCGGACTTTAGAAAGATTGAGAAGGAGCTGAAATAGCTGTGATTGTGGCCGATCAAAGCAATCAGGACGCTTTGGACCTGGACGCGCCGGATGCGGATACGCCGCGCGCGCGCCTGAGGCGGTTTCTGGAGCGGGACATTGTTCGCAATTCGATCCTCGCCATCATCATTTTCAACGCTATCACGCTTGGGATCTCGACCTCGGACTGGGCCATGGCGCATTTCGGGACTGTCCTGCGCCGCATCGACACCATCGTTCTGACAATCTTCGTGATCGAGTTGCTGCTGAAGTTCATCGCCTACGGGCCGGCCTTCTTCCGAAATGCCTGGAACATCTTCGACCTGGTGGTGGTCGGCGTCGGGCTGCTGCCCGCGACGAACAGTCTGTCGGCGTTGCGTGGCCTGCGCGTGATCCGCGCGATGCGCCTGCTTTCGGTCGTGCCGCAAATGCGTGCGGTGGTTCAGGCGCTGCTGGATGCGCTGCCGGGCATGGGTGCGGTGATGCTGATGCTGGCCGTCGTCTATTACGTCTTCGCGGTGATCGCGACGATGATGTTCGGCGATGCCTTTGATGAATGGTTTGGCACGATCGGGCGCTCGCTCTATTCGCTGTTCCAGATCATGACGCTGGAAAGCTGGTCGATGGGGATCGTGCGACCTGTCATGGTAGAGTTCCCGCGCGCTTGGCTGTTCTTCGTGCCGTTCATCATCATCACGGCTTTCTCGGTTCTGAACTTGTTTATCGGTTTGCTGGTCAACACGATGCAGTCGGCAGTGGAAGAAGAGGCCGAAGAAGAATTCGAACGCCTGCGCGAACTGGTCCGGACTGAAACCGATGCGGTCGACACCAATGTTCAGGAACTGATCGAAGAGGTTCGGGCGCTTCGGGCCGAACTTGCGCGTGAGCGGGGTGAAGACAATGGCTGACTCCCAGAAATTCATCGCCCGCAACCGTGCTCCGCGCGTTCAGATTGAGTATGACGTGGAACTGTATGGGTCGGAGAAATCCGTTCAACTGCCCTTCGTGATGGGCGTGATGTCAGATTTGTCGGGCAAGTCCGAAGTGCCACAGCCATCCGTTGCGGACCGGAAGTTTCTGGAAATCGACGTCGACAATTTTGACGACCGTATGCGCGCGATGAAACCACGCGCGGCGTTTGCCGTCCCGAATACGTTGACGGGCGAGGGAAACCTGCAGGTCAATCTGACCTTCGAGAAAATGGATGACTTCACGCCCGGAGCGATCGCCGCCAAGGTGCCCGCGCTTGCGACGTTGCTGAAGGCACGAACCCAGCTTGCGAATCTGGCGACCTACATGGACGGAAAGGTCGGGGCAGAGGCACTGATCGAACGCGTTCTGGCGGATCCGGTGCTTCTCAGGGCGCTAGCTGGGCAAACAGCGCCGGATGCGACGGCGGATGCGCTGGCGACGCTTCGGGAGGCCGGGGCGTCGTTGACTGCGGATACTCCGGCGGCGGACGACACGGACGCAACGCTTGCAGAACTTGCCCGCACTGCGCCGTCCGATGAGCTCGAACGGGATGATGGCCAGGACATTCTGGACGGGTTGCGTGCCCGGCCGCAGCGGGACGCGCCCATACAAGAAGATAGTGAGAGGGCTTTGGACGCGCTTCGCGCGGCGGCGCCCGCTGAGAAGGGGAATCCCGACGATCTCGGGACAGTCCTGGACAGTCTGGCCGGGTCCACGCCGCCGCCAGAAGCCGAAGAGGATCAGAGCACGGCGGTTTTTGATACGTTGCGCCAACAAGCTGAAGCGTCCGAACCCGGGGATCAGTCTGATGATGTCCTTGCTTCGCTTGCGGCAAGTAGCGAGCCAACGGACGAAGCCGCGGATGAGCCGGATGACATTCTGGGTCGTGTCGAGCGCACAGAAGACGCCGCCCACACTGACGACAGCCAGGACGTTCTGGCAGACCTGTCGCGTGCCACCCCGGATGATCCTGTGCCGGACCGTTCGGATGATGTATTGGCTGAATTAGGGGCCGCCCGCGAGCCCGCGGAAAGCGGGACGGATGAGCATCAGAGTGCGCTGGATGATCTTCTAGCAGTACCCGAGTCGCAGCCCGCATCCGATGAGGCATCAGCGGCGGATGCCGTGCTTGATGGCCTCTCCGCGTCTGAGGCCGCACAGGACACAGGCGCGTCGGATAATGAGAACGCCACGGGTGTTCTCGACGATTTGGCGAGGGACGCGCCGGCGGAAACTTCATCCGACGATCTGGATGATTTGCTGGGTGATCCGACCGATGAGACCGGCTCGGGGCACGGCAATGATCCGGCTGAAGACACGCAGAGTGACCTCGATGACTTGTTGCGCGAAGTCAGCGCCGAAACGTCAATCAATTCCGAGGAGACCGTATCGACAAACGCGACCGATGCCCCGGATGACCTAGATAATCTTCTGGGCGATCTGGAGTCGGTGGCCCAGGAAGAGGCTGAGGTTGCTGCCGAAGCGGAAGAATCAAGCGACATCGATGATTTGCTGGCCGATCTGGGTTTTGACAGCGGCGATGACGATGTGGTGCCAACCGAGGGTGCGGCGGGTGAAGATCCTCCGCTGCCCTTGGACGACGGCATAGATGACCTGTTGTCGGATACGTCGCCGGAACAGCCGGATGGCAAAGCGATTGCCGGATCGTCTGGCGAAGCGTCTGCCGAGGGGAACGACCCTCTGGATGACCTGTTGACTGATTTGGCGGGGACGGACGCAGAAGCGCCCGCAGTTGCAGTCGCGCCTGAAGCTGTCGATGATAATCTCGATACGCTGCTGACCGATGGCGAGCAGTCGACCACGCTGGATGAAGATATTGTCGAGGTCGCGCTGTCTGGCGATCCGTTCGGGGAGCTCGGAGCGCCCCGGCCAGATGCGGAGAAGCTTAATCGGTCGCGATTCCGGATCGCGATTCTGGGAGATTTCACCGGGCGCGCGTCGCGCGGGTTGCTGGAAGTTGGAGATGCGCTGGCAACACGTCCCGCGATCTCGTTCGACATTGACGAGTTGGACGACGTCATCGAGGGATTTGCGACGACGCTGACGCTACAGCTTGGGCCAGACGGGCCAATGGTAACGGTGCCGCTCGATGAAATTGACGATCTGCATCCTGACGAACTTTTTGAAAAGGTTGATGCGTTCGCGGAATTGCAGGGTTTGAAGGCGCGGTTGGCGAATGCAAGCACTTCCGCAAAGGCCATGGAGCAGCTTCGTGCATGGGGGCAGACGCATGGGGCGCCGATCCGGTTGCCGAAAGGTGCAGCGCACGGCTCGGCGATGCGTGCGGATCTGCGGCTCAGTGATTTTCAGCGGCTGATCGGGGATACATCCCCGAGACCAACCGCAAACGAAGGGTTGGATGATCTGCTTGCGCGGATTGTGGGGCCGCATATCAGCGACGTACCAGATGATCGGGTGGCGGCGGCGGTGGACGACGCGGCCACGCATCTGATGCGCCTGATCCTTCATCACCCCGACTTCCAGGCGATCGAGGCGCAGTGGCGTGGGCTGGATATGCTTG
Organism: Qingshengfaniella alkalisoli; assembly: GCF_007855645.1. Classification (GTDB taxonomy): domain Bacteria; phylum Pseudomonadota; class Alphaproteobacteria; order Rhodobacterales; family Rhodobacteraceae; genus Qingshengfaniella; species Qingshengfaniella alkalisoli. The sequence continues at coordinate 265,713 of NZ_CP042263.1, read as the reverse complement.
CGCGGCGGATTGAAACCGACGACAAGCTGGAGATCGTGCTCTACGACGTATCTGCCGATGAAATCGCGGCTGATCTGGCGCAGGCTGATGATCTGTCGGAAACCGGCTTGTTCCGGATGCTGACGGATGAACCGCTTGACGAGGAGCTGGGGCGCGGAGGTTACAGTGCGTTGTTCGGCCTGTATCAGTTCGAGGAAACACCACCGCATGCCGAAGTGCTGGCCCGTGTTGCGCGACTCGCGGCCCATATCGACGCACCTTTCATCAGTGCGATCTCTCCTGCGTTTCTTGAAACGCCGAAAGAGGATCGTCATCAACTGGTCGCGCGGTCATGGGATCGACTGCGTGATATGCCGGAGGCCGGACATCTGGGTCTGTGCTCCCCGCGTTTCATGCTGCGCCGACCCTATGGTGCGAAATCCGATCCGATCAGCGCTTTCAATTTCGAGGAATTCACCAACAAGGAAGGGCTCCGCGGCTTGCTTTGGGGCAACCCCGCATTGATTGCGGCGGTGCTGATGGCCCAAAGCTATACGCAAAATGGGCCGTCTCTGCAGCTTGGAAAGGTGCTTCAGATCGGCGACATGCCGTACCACTTCGTCACCGATGGCTATGGCGATCAGGTTGCGTTGCCGTGCACCGAACGAAATATCACACTTTCCAAGTCGGAAATCGCGATTAAACGCGGTATAATGCCCTTGCTGTCGATCAAAGGCCGTGACGAGATCCGGTTGGGGTCGTATCGTGCGCTGTCGGGCGAGGAATTGCTCGGACCCTGGACAGGCCATCCACCCCCGCCGCCCACACCACCACGCCAACCGGAACCCGCCGCTGCGCCCGCCCCGTCGGAGGAGAGTTCGGAGGACATGGACCTCGATGATCTTCTGGGGAATCCAGCGTCCGATGAAGGCGCGGTGGACACGGATTTGGATGACCTGCTCGCCAGCTTCGGCGATGATGCGGATGACGGTGGCGATGATGAAACGGATATGGACGCCGAATTGCAGGCGCTGCTGGAGGATTTGTGATGAGTGATACCGTGGAAGAAGCTGGTCCGTCGCGTGTCACTTTGCTGGACATCGAAGGGGCGTTCTATCTGTGTGAAGGCGAGGAACACATCGACGCCGTGCTGTCGGGTGACGGGGATTACCCATTGCCCGTGAATTGCATCAAATTCGCCAGCATGGCCAGTATGCGGCAGTCATTGGGTGACGAAGTGAATGTCGCGGGATTGTGGCAGATCAATCCGGATGTCGTCAGCAGACTGCGTCGCGAAGAAAAAATAAACGCGATCAACGGTGATGACGCGTAGTGGTGAGTGGTTGGGAAGAAGTCAATGGCCGCTAAGAAGGTAGTCTTCAAAAACCGATCGGTCCGGATCGAGGGCAGTTACAAGGCCTCCGATCTGGTCCTGAAATGTGCCGAAATCCATGAGGGTCTCAGCCAACTCGGACGCGCGACTGTCGAATTTCTGAGCAACGACCGCGATCTTGATCTGGGTGATGTTCTGGGCAGTGACATTCGCGTGGTTCTGGATCTGCCAAAAGACCAGAAACGCGTCTTCGCAGGCACCTGCATATCGGTGGAATTTCTTGGCATCTATCAGGGATACGGCCATTTCACGGCAGAGGTTCGGCCTTGGTTGTGGATGCTCACGCGTACGCGCGACAACCGGATTTTTCAACAGCGCACCGTCCCGCAGATCGTTGCGGATGTTCTGTCCGACCACGGGTTTTCTGCGGATGTCAGCAACAAGCTGACGGGCCATTACGATGTCCGGGAATATTGCGTGCAATATCGCGAAAGTGACTTCGATTTCATCTCGCGCTTGATGGAAGAAGAAGGGATTTATTACTACTTCACGACGGAACAGAACAAGCTGAAGATGGTGCTGGCGGACTCGCCGGGTGCCCATCGTCCTGTCGAGGGGGATCAGAACATCCTGTTCCACTTCCGCGAACGTGACTATCGCCGCGCGGCCGATCATATTTTTGAATGGTCAGCCAGTGAGAGGGTAACTCCGGGCAAGGTATCGCTGACCGATTACAACTTCGAGGCACCGAAAACCGATCTTATGTCGCAGCGGGCGTTGCCGAAGGGCTCACATGGGCACAAAAGCTACGAACAATACGATTATCCGGGCCATTTCAGGAACACGGGGCTGGGCGAGACCTTTGCGCGTATCAAGATGGAAGCGCAGGCTGCCGCGCATCAGCGTTGGATGGGTGTCGGCAATGCCCGCACCATTGCATCCGGTGCGACCTTCCGTCTGAAAGAACATCCGCGCGTTAGTGACGAGACGGATTTTCTGGTGACGGATGTGGTCCACCAGATCCAGATGGATGCGGATTACGACCAACTCGAAGATCATGTGGACGACAAGATCCTTGGCTATCGGTTGGATTTCGGGGACAACAAGGATGCCTATCGCTGTGTGTTCGGGGTGGTGCCGAAAAGTGTCCAGTATCGCGCGCCGCTGAAAACGCCATGGCCGGAGATCGCAGGACTTCAGACCGCAACGGTTGTTGGGCCGTCAGGCGAGGAAATCCACACCGACGAGTATGGCCGCATCAAGGTGCAGTTCCATTGGGATCGCAAGGGCAAGCGGGATGACAAATCGTCATGCTGGGTCCGCACGGTCATGCCGTGGTCTGGCAAGGGCTGGGGCATGGTTGCGGTTCCGCGTATCGGGCAAGAGGTGGTCATCAACTTCGAGGAAGGTGACCCGGACCGTCCCATCTGCACGGGTATGCTGTATAACGCGCAGACCATGCCGCCCTACGGCCTGCCCGGCAACATGACCCAAAGCGGGATCAAGACCAACAGCAGCAAAGGCGGTGGCGGCTTCAACGAGCTGATGTTCGAGGACAAGAAGGATGCCGAACTTGTCCGGTTCCAGTCCGAAAAGGACTACGAGCAGATCATCAAGAACAATGCCAAGATCACCGTCGGGCTGGAAAAGAAGGACAAGGGCGACCTGGAACAGACGATCCATCGCCACAAGACCGAAACCCTGAAGACCGGTGATATGACCTTCAAGGTAGAAGATGGTCAGGAAATACGTGAAATCGCCAAGGATCAAAGTGAAACCATCGGCGGGAACAGAACGCAAAGCATCGGAAAGAACTCCGATGTAGCTATCGGCTCCAACTCCGACATCGAGGTCGGCAGCAATATGGAGCTGAAGGTCGGCAGCAACCTAACGGAGACAATTGGCACAAATGCGAAACTGAAAGCCGGCACCAGCATCACGCTGGAAGCGGGCACCAAGATCACGCTTAAAGTCGGAGCGTCGAAGATCGAACTCACGCCGGCGGGGATTACCATCAAGGGGCCCATGGTGCGCATTCAGGCGCAAACCATGGCCGAGTTGAAAGGTAGCGCCACCGTCGTCGTGAAGGGCGGCGTGACGTTGATTAACTAGGGGCGCGTCATGGATTTCAGTTTTGACAATTTGAAAAAGATTTCCGGCGAACCTGCCGCCCGTATGCTTGCCGCGTGCAATGTGAAGTTGGAAACGCCGCTGACACTGCCTGCCAACGCGCAGGTGCCGCAGACCTTGCAGTTTCTGGCAGAGCAACAGGCGCATTTCGACATGTTGCATATGCTGGCGGTGGCCCTGCCCAAACGCGAAGCGGTGTGGTGGGCGTGCCTTGCAGCGCGGGATGTGCTGGGCGATGTGCCGGATGCGAAGCTTCCGACCCCACTGGTCGCAGCCGAACGCTGGGTATTCAAGCCGACGCCTGAAAACCGCGCACGCGCGCGGATGGCGATGGAGCACGCCGAGATCGATGACGACACCGTCTATTGCGCAATGGCCGCCTTCTACGCCGAGGGCAATATGGGTGATGGCGACATGGCAGAGATACCCGCACCCCCAAGCGCTGTGTCGGGGGCCGTGGTATGCATGAACATGATTTCTGTCGCCGCGCATGCCGAACAGATGAATGAACATGTCGCGCGTATCGTGAACCGTGCGCTTGATATTGCCCGTGGCGGGAATGGTCAGATCGCTGAAAAGGAGGACGCATAATGCCCGGATTTCCTCAGGCTCGGCTGACGGATATGCACACTTGTACTGTTCCGGTGCCGGGCACGCCTGCGCCGATCCTGCCGCCTTGCGCGGTCACGGTTCTGGTCGGAAAGCTGCCTGCCGCCCGCGCGATTGTGGATATGGCTGGTCTTCTGCCGCCACCCGCAGTGCCTCCGCCGCATCCGTTTCTGAAGGGGTCCATGACCGTGCTGATCAACAAGTTTCCCGCCCTTCGCATGGGCGACATGTGCGCCAGTGGCGGGCCAATCGTTAAAGGAGAATTCACCGTCCTGACCGGCGGTTGAACGACGCATGACCGTAGAACTACGCTTTCAGTCCACAGGATCAGTGCCCGGCGCAGGCGAGCCTGTTTCGATGCGTGGCACCAGTCTGACTATCGGCCGGGGCGATGACAATGATCTTGTCCTGCCTGATCCGGACCGGATGATTTCCAAGAACCATTGCGTGGTCGAGGATCACAACGGCAACATTGTCGTGATTGACCTGTCCACGAATGGCACCTTTCTGAACTATGGGAAAATCCCATTGGGGCAGACGCCGACGCCGCTCAATGACGGTGATGTGCTGTCTGTGGGGGCGTATGAATTGGCGGTGCGTATAGTCTCCGCTGCGCCCGCCGATTATCCCCCGCCCCCTGCGGATGACGCGCCAGTCTCCCACGGATCTGCGGAGCGCGCCGATGACGGGCGCAGCCTGCTCGATATGCCAGACCGTGAAGGTGATTTCCTGGATGATCTTCTGGGATCGGATGGGCCGACAGGGCCCAGGCAGATCAAGACTGACGATCCGATGGACAGTCTTTTACCGCCGCTTGGCGATGAGGACGACGATCCGCTGGCACCGCCAGAGGAAGAACATCGCGGCGATACCTTCGCCCAGCACAACCCCTCGCAAAGCGACAGTTTTCAGCCGCCCAGGCAGTCGGGGAATTTCATTCCCGAAGACTGGGATGCGGACATGATGTCGTCGCCACCGCCGCCGGAAACCATCCCCTTGCCACCGAAGGCAAGTGATGAGGCGGTCGAGCCGGATGCGGACGATCCCTTTGTTGAGCCACCGAAAGCTCCACCTCCGCCCGGACCTGCCCCGCCCCCACCCGAGCCTGCCGCGCGGCCCGAACCGGAAGCGCCGCCGCCCATAGCAACGGCACCTCGCACGACCGGATCTGCACGGGCGTTTCTGGATGCGCTGGACGACGATCAACTCGATGTGCCGGATGATCAGCTTGATGATACGATGGCGCGTGTCGGAAAGGCGTTTCGGGCGATGGTCGTCGGGCTGCGCGAGATCCTGATGACGCGCACCTCGATCAAGAGCGAATTTCGCATTGAACAGACCATGATCCGGTCGGGTGGTAACAACCCGCTGAAATTCTCGATCAGTCCCGAACAGGCGATTGAGGCGATGGTGCGCCCACGCAGCAAAGGGTATCTGAGCGCCGAAGAAGCCGCGCAGCAGGCGCTGGACGACATCAAGGCACATGAAATCGCGATGGTCACGGGCATGGAGGCCGCGCTGAAAGGCGTTCTGAAGAAGCTGGATCCGAAGGTGTTGGAAGACACGATCACTGGTAATGGCGGTCTGGGCGGGCTGCTGAAGGGCAAGAAGGCCCGGTACTGGGAACAATACGAAAAACTCTACGGACAAATCTCCGATCAGGCGGAGAACGAGTTTCACGAGCTGTTCAGCCGTGAATTCGCGCGCGCCTACAAGGAACAGTTGGAGAAACTGAAATGACGTGGTCCGTGAAAAGACGAAGGGGTAGGCATGTCGTGGCAAAGTAAGGTGCTCTGGACCGAGGGGATGTTTCTGCAGCCCCAGCACTTCCAGCAGGCGGACCGGCACACCGAGGCTTTGGTCAATGGATTGGCACGGCACCTGACACCCTATGCATGGGGCGTCAGCGCGCTGGAAATCGACGATGCGCTGCTGAAGACCGGACAGTTTGCGGTGAAAAGCTGCGCGGGGCTGACGCCGGATGGCGAGGTGTTTCGTGTGCCGCAGACCGAGGATCATCCAGCTGCGCTGGTCGTGCCGAACACGGTCAAGGATTGTGTCGTCTATCTGACCATCCCGCAGCGACGTCAGGGCGCGGCGGAGGTGGATAGGTCCGGGGCGGAACGTTCGTCCAGCCGCCTGAACGCAAGCGAGTTGGAAATCTCCGACACGATGGGCAAGGATCGCAAGGCTGTCACGTTGGGCGTAGGCAAGCTGCGGCTGCAATTCGCGCTGTCCGTGGATGATCTGGCCGATCATCTGGTTATCCCCATCGCCCGGATCATCGAAGTGCGGTCAGACAAGGAAATCGTGCTGGATCGCGGTTTCATCCCCAGCGTCACCGATATTCGCGCGGCCCCGGTTCTGGCTGGCTTCGTGCGAGAACTGGAAGGGCTGCTGGCGCATCGCGTCACGGCGCTGGCGGGGCGGATGTCTGATGCGGGGCCGGGAAGCGGCGCTGCGGACATCTCCGATTTCCTACTTCTGATGACGGTCAATCGCGCCTTGCCCCTGATCCGGCACATGCTGGAAATCGAGAATGTGCATCCCGAACAGGCCTATCGCGTTTGCGCTTCGCTTGCGGGGGAGTTGTCCACCTTCATGACCACCGAAAAGGTCGCGCCGGAATTCCCTGCCTATGAACACGACAACCTGACTGCGAGCTTCGCGCCCGTGATCCGGACATTGCGGCAGTATCTCAGTGCCGTGCTGGAACAGACCGCGATTTCCATCCCGCTGCAGGAACGCAATTACGGCATCAGCGTGGGCGTCGTGGCGGACCGCAAGCTGGTCGGGTCGGCGAGTTTCGTTCTGGCGGTCAGCGCCGATGTACCGTCCGAGGATGTGCGCCGCAACTTTGCGGGCCATGCCAAGATCGGTCCGGTCGAGGAAATCCGTCAACTGGTCAATTCGGCGCTGCCCGGCATCACGATCCGCCCCTTGCCCGTTGCGCCGCGGCAAATCCCCTATCATGCGGGATTGGTGTATTTCGAGCTTGACGGGGCCAGCCCCTATTGGGCGAAAATGACGACATCGGGAGGCATCGCCGTCCATGTGTCGGGAACTTATCCGGGGCTTTCGATGAAGCTCTGGGCGATCCGCAACGGATAGCGGCGCGGAGGACATCATGGCTGACAACGACCCATTTGCGGAACCGGACGATACGGAACGCACTGTCATCAAGCCCAACCCGGGTGGACGGCTGAACGTACCGCAATCGCCCGCACCGGCGACGGCCCCGCAGCAACCTGCACCAGACCCCGCAGGTCAGCCCGCCTATGGTGTTCCAAGCGGCGCGGTTGCACCCTCGCGTGGCCGGTCGGATGGTGCTTCGCTGGACTTAGCTATGACGGGGATGAATGGGCTGATCGCTTGCGCGACGCCGCTGTTTGCGTTGGCTAGCCGTATCCGCAACCGCGCACAGCATATGGACCCGGACAAGCTGCGCCAAAGCGTGGTCGGCGAAATACGTGCATTTGAGAACCGCGCGCTGAAGGCAGGCATTGATCCGCAGAAGATCAAGGTGGCCCGCTACGCCATTTGTGCCACGCTTGATGATGTCGTTCTCAACACCCCGTGGGGCGGGCAGTCAATCTGGTCACAGCAAAGCATGGTTGGCACGTTCCACCGTGAAACGGTGGGCGGGGATCGATTCTACGACTTGCTTGCGCGTCTTGAGAAAGATCCGTCCAACAATCTGGAATTGCTTGAATTTTTGTATATGTGCCTGTCGCTTGGGTTCGAAGGCCGCCTTCGTGTCGAACAAGGCGGTGGTGAAAAGCACTTGCAGATCCGCAATGGTCTTGCGCGTCTCATTCGCGCACAGCACGGCCCGGTCGAACACGAGGTCTCACCGCATTGGAAGGGCGTCAACAAGCCTCACCGCCCATTGTCGGCATGGCGTCCGGTCTGGATTGGCCTGGCGGCTGCGGCGGTTCTATCGGGGGGGATTTTTACGGGCCTGTCATTCGCTCTGGGCGGCTCGACGGATCAGTTGATCGGGCGTCTGTCAGTGCTGGATTCGGGTGCCACGCCGGAGCTTCTGCGCCGCGCGCCACCGCCACCCCCGCCGCCCGAACCCGCGCAGGATGTGCAGCTTGAAACGATTAAAGGCTTCCTCCAGGACGAGATTGCCGAGGGGTTGGTCACAGTGTTCCGCGATGCCAACACCATCACCGTACGAATCAACGGGCAGGGGATGTTCGCCTCGGCCTCCGACGTCTTGCAAGACCGCTTCACAGTGCCGCTGGAGCGTGTTGCCGCGGCGTTGAATGGTGAGCCGGGGCCGGTAATCGTTGCGGGTCATTCGGACAACGTGCCCATCCGCACCGCCAAGTTCCCGAATAACACCCGGCTGTCGCTGGCGCGGGCGGAATCGGTGATGAAGATGATCGCCCCGCGCCTGGATGATCCCTCGCGTCTAACTGCCGAAGGGCGCGCGGACAAACAACCTATCGCTTCGAACGATACCGCCGAAGGCCGCGCCGAGAACCGGCGTATTGAAGTTCTGCTAGTCAAGGAAGACCAGTGATGCGCGCGCTGTCGCGAATATTCAGTTCCGTTTACACCATCGTCATCCTGGTCACGCTGGCGCTGTCCATCTGTTTCTGGATGTTCGGCCCGTTCATAGGCGCTGCCTTCAGCGGCATGCTGTGGCGCGGTATCGGCGTGGCGATCCTGTGGCTTGTCGCGCTGATCGTGATGCTGGTCGTTGCGCTGACGCGCGGACGGCGGGACAAGAAGTTGACGGACGAGATCGTGGAAGCGGTCGAAGTCGATACCGCCGACGATGCGGTAAAAGAAGAACTGGCCGATCTGAAGGACAAGCTGCGCGGCGCGATGACCAAGCTACGCAAGTCCAAGCTCGGCAGGCGGCATCTTTATGAACTGCCCTGGTATGTCATCATCGGCCCGCCCGGTGCTGGCAAAACGACCGCTATCGTCAATTCCGGCCTTCAGTTTCCGCTTTCGGATGATCTGGGGCGCACCGCGATCGGGGGCGTGGGAGGCACGCGCAACTGTGATTGGTGGTTCACGAACAACGCCGTGCTGATCGACACAGCCGGCCGCTATACCACGCAGGAAAGCGATGCAGATGCCGACAACGCGGCATGGTTGGGCTTTCTGGGGCTGCTCAAGAAGTATCGCAAACGCCAACCGGTCAATGGCGCGGTCATCGCGATCAGCCTGACGGATCTGTCTCTTCAGGACGAGATGACGCGCAAGGGTCACGCGCTGGCGGTTCGCCGCCGTCTGCAGGAGCTGCGCGAAAAGCTGGGCGTGCGGTTTCCCGTCTACGTGCTTTTCACCAAGGCGGATCTGATCGCAGGCTTCACGGAGTTCTTCGACACGCTTGGCAAGGAAGAACGCGAACAGGTCTGGGGCTTCACACTGGATCTGGGCAAATCCACGGGCAAGGAATCCCCCGTCGACGGCTTCGACGAAAAATTTTCCGGGTTGATGGAGCGGCTGAACACGCAGCTTCTGGAAAAGATGCAGAGCGAAACCGACCATCAACGCCGCAGCCTGATAGTTGGTTTTCCCAATCAGGTGGCGACGATCCGACAAGTGGCCCGAGATTTCCTGACAGAGGTGTTTCAGGAGAACCGTTTCGAGAACCGCCAGATGCTGCGCGGGGTCTATTTTGCGTCCGGCGTTCAGGAAGGCACGCCGATTGACCGCCTGATGATGGGCATGGCGCAAACTTTTGGCATCGGGCGTCAAGCCATTGGATCGGGGCGTGGTTCCGGTCGGTCCTTCTTCCTGACGCGACTGTTCGAAGGCGTGATTTTCCCCGAAGCGGGCCTGGTTTCCGCCGATGACAAGGTGGAACGCCGTTACCGCTGGGTGAGGCGCGGGGCAATTGCGGCAACAGTGATTGCGGTTGCGGCTCTCTCCACGATCTGGACGCGAAGCTACCTGGGCAACAAGGCGTTGATCGCGGGTGCTGAATCGCAGATCGCCTCCTATCGCGCGGCGGCAGCCAACATTCCGGGAAACCCGATTGGTGACACTGACCTGCCCGCGATTGTCGAGCCCCTGAACACGCTGCGCGACATGCCGGGAAACCCCACCGTGAATGATCCGGAGCCACCTGCAAAGCTGCAATGGGGCCTGTATCAGGGTGATGTGATCGGAACCGAAGCTGCGCAAACCTATCGTGCTGCGCTGAGCCAGCACATGTTGCCGCGAATGCTGCTGCGTCTGGAAGAACAGATGCAGGCCAATATGAACAACCCCGATCTGCTATATGAGGCGTTGAAGATCTACCTGATGCTGGGCCTTCAAGGGCCGATGAACGCCGACCTGGTCAAGGAATGGATGCAAATCGACTGGTCATTGGCGTATCCCGGTGCGGGCCGCGAGACCTTGCGTCAGGATCTTGCAGTGCATCTCGATGCCATGTTGTCTCAGCCCATGACCAAGATCGCGCTGAATGGTCCCTTGGTGGAACAGGTGCAGGCGTTGCTGGCCGAAATGCCGCTGGCACAGCGCGTCTATAACGGCATCATCAACAGCCCGCAGGCGCAGTCCCTGCCGCAATGGCGCGTAACCGATATCGGGGGACCTGCTGTGTCCCGGGTGATGGTGCGCAGTTCAGGCAAGCCGCTCAACGAGGGAATCGAAGGCATCTTCACCTATGACGGGTTCAGGAACGTGTTTCTGGCAGAAGCATTGGGGGTTGCCGAACGCATACAAAACGAAAGCTGGGTTCTGGGCGAACGCTACGAGGCAGAGCAAAGCGAAGAAGCTCTGCTGGCCATGAGCCGTGATGTGCTGGATCTGTATTACAATGACTTCATATCCCGCTATGACAGTCTGCTCGGAGATCTGGACATTGTGCCAATGGAGTCGCTCAGCCACGCGGTTGAGGTCACCAACGTCCTGTCGGGCCCGACCTCGCCCATCGTGAACATTCTGACCGGGGTGGCCAAGGAAACCCGCCTGACGGAAGATCGCAGTGTCCTGTCGTCGGGTGTTGCCGAAGGCGCAAGCGAAGGCGTGTCCGATGTTGCCAGTTTGGAGCTGCGCTCGAACCTGAACATCCAAAGCCAGATTTTCCTCGATGCGCTGAGCAATAGTGCCGTTCTGTCAGGCGAGGGGCGCGAGCCGCCCAAACCGCCCGGGGCCTATGTCGAAGAACGGTTTTCGTGGCTCCAGAAACTCGTCGAGCGTCCCGAGGGGCAGCCATCGCAGCTGGATCAGATGATGGGTAATCTGACAGAGGTGTATCAGGAGCTGAACAAGCTGTCCTTCAACCAGGGATCTACTGATATTCAGGGCCAAGGCGGTGCGGCCATCCAACGTTTTCAAGAGGCCAGCGCACGTATTGATGGCCCGATGCAGCGTTGGGCCACGCAGATCGCCAGCGGGTCGTCGGGCATCACCGCGGATGGTACGCGAGCTTCGATTAATGCGCTGTGGCAGTCGCAGGTTCTGCCGTTCTGCGAACAGGCCATTGCCAACCGCTATCCGTTCGACAAGCGGTCGCAGGCTGATGTTGCCATGCAGGATTTTGAGAAACTCTTTGCGCCGAATGGCCTGATCGACAGCTTCTTCCGAGATCATTTGCTCGAATATGTCGATACCCGTGCGCGACCATGGGCGTGGAAGCGGGTGAATGACACCGATCTGGGCATTTCGCAGCAGGTGCTTGAGCAGATGCAGGCGGCGGCGGAAATCAGGGATGCGTTCTTCGCGGGGCAACCGACGGCCAAGGTGCAGTTCCAGATCACGCCCGAAGCTCTGGACCCCAAAGCACAGGGTGTGGCGCTGGAAATCGACGGACAAAGCGTGATGTTCCAGCATCGCAACAGCCAGCCACGACCGATTGCGGTGGCCTGGCCCGGACCGGTCGGCCTTGCACGGGTGGCGTTCGATCCGCCTGCAGGCAACATCCAGAATGAAATACGCAAGGATGGCCCTTGGGCGCTGTTCCGGTTGCTGGATGGGGCAGAGGTCCGCAACACCAATGTCTCCGACCGGAAACGGGTGATCTTCAACGTGGGCGGGCGCATTGCGATCTTCCAGATGCAGTCGGGATCGGTCCACAACCCCTTTGCTCTGCCGGCGCTGTCGTCCTTCAGCTGCCCGACCTCGTTCTGATGGGGCGTCCCATCGGAGCCTTTGGCAAGATTCCTGCAACAGGGGATTTCATCCGCTTCGCGACACCGCGCGGATTTGTCTCGGTCTGGGATCCGTGGTTACAGGGTGTCATGGCGCAGGCGCGATCCCATTTCGGCGATGGGTGGGAAGCCACCTATCTGTCCGCGCCGATCTGGCGGTTTTCTTTGGCGCCTGACATTGCCGGGCCTGCTGCCGTGTCCGGGATATTGATGCCCTCGGTTGATGCTGCAGGCCGATACTTCCCCCTGACATTCGTGTCCGTCGCGGAGGATGGCGGCGATGAAGCGTTCTTTGACGCCACTGAGACTGTCGCGCTCGCCGCCCTGTCGGAGGATCTGGCACCCGAACGGATTGCGGACCGGCTGAACGAGGTCACCGACGTCCCGCCGTTGCTGTCCAGGGGAACGCGATGGTCCAGTTCGCTGGGTGATGGGTCTGTAACCTCCCTGACTTTTCCAACCCTGCCCGACGCGACTGATGCAGCGGTCCTGTTTGGTCATGGCGACGCGCGGGGCAGTCATAGGGTAGCGAGTCAATGAGCAAGCTTCGATACAACGCGACCACGCATACCGGGCGGGTCCGGTCCGTGAACGAAGACAGCATACTCGCGCTGCCCGATCACAACATATGGGTCGTGTCCGATGGCATGGGTGGGCACGAGGCAGGCGACTTCGCCAGCCGCGCGGTGGCCGATGCCGTCGCGACCGCGAATTACAATGACGATCCGGGCGAAAACCTGCGAGAGGTCCGTGCTGCAATCACAAGAGCGAACACCCTGATCTGGCGCGAAGCCGCACGCCGCGAAGGCACAGTGGGGGCCACGGTTGTAGCCCTGATCGTCACGGATGGCCATTTTGCCGCGTTCTGGGCCGGTGACAGCCGCCTCTACCGCATGCGCGACGACGCGGTGGAATTGCTGACCAGCGATCACTCGGTCGTCGCGGCCTTCGTCGAAGGCGGGCAAATGAGCTGGGACGAGGCTGAAAAACTTCCCCAATCAAACGCGATCACTCGCGCTGTCGGCGTGGCGGAGGAATTGGAACTGGACAAGATTCGCGGAGATGCGAAGCCGGGTGACCGGTTCCTGTTGTGTTCTGACGGGCTGAACAAATACGCGGATTTCGCAACGCTTACTCAGGTCTTATCGCGGGAGCCGATCGAGACAGTGACCAGCACCTTGGTGCAGATTGCGCTGGATGGTGGTGGCGCGGACAACATCTCCGCGATCGTGGTGGACGTTTCCTGATCAGGGCAGCGCTGTTGTCAATATCCGGCTGCTCATTGACCGGATCGACACGGACATGGCTTGCGACACATCGGCCACGGCCTGCGCATATCCGGCTGCGCTTTCGGTGGTCGGGCGCATGTCGGTGAAAATTGGCTCATTTGCGTGAAGCACGACGATCTTGCTTTTGCCGAGCGTGGTATCGTCCACCAGGAAGGCAATTTTGCCATTGCCGCCTTCGCTGACCGGATAGGCGACGCGCACCGGCGTTTCGCCATCCTCGCCACCCCGCAATTCAGCGACCGCGTTTTCGGTTCGGTTCACATTTGGCAGCAAATGATAGACGTTCCCGCTGACGTCGAAGACGGAAACATAGATCACGCCATCGGTTACATCGGCGGGAATTTCGACGTCGATCACCGGGTTTTCGCCGACCAGAAAGCGGCCGTTCGGGTTTGGCTCGCCCGATTCACCGAAGCTGAAGTTGATGCCGAAATCGCCTGCGGGCAAGGCGGGCAAAACATGCTCGATCTCGCACAGCTGCGGGCTGAGGACTTCGGCATCCAGCGTGATCGCGCGATCCCCCGACACCGCTTGCAACGCATTGTAAAGCGTGGCGCGGGAGTCAGGCTCCGCCAGCATGCCTGTAACCGTAACTGTACTGCCGATAGGATAGCCGCCCTCTGGCGGGTTTTGCAGCGCAAGTGGCCCGCAATCGGCCGCCGCGTCCAGAACGGTGCGCAGGGTTTCCTGTGTCAACAGGCGCGGACCAAGGCTGATAGCCACCGTGCCGGTCATGTCGCCCGGCGCGGCTGTTCCTTCCAGTTCACTTGTGAGCCGGTCGCGCAAAGCCCGATCAAGGGTCATTCCGCTGACCTCGAATGCGTCGCCATCCACCGATAGCTGCCATTCATCAAGCTGCTCGACGTCGCCGAGCGTCTCTAGCAGGCTTTGTTCCCAATCCTGCGAAATGTTGCCCTTCGCAATCGACAGGTCTGCCTGACCATTTGTTGCGACGGCGCGCGCGCGCAGTTGTTCCTGCAGCGATTCGCTTGGCACATGGCCAGTGAAGAGTGTCCGGCCGTTGTCGTCGCCTTCGGCGGTGAAGGTGTAATCCTCCACAAAGGGCGTTGTGTCACGTAGCAGGAACCAGTACCCGCCTGCGGCGGCAACCAGGACGACCAAGGCGATGACGCCCAGCAAGGCCCCGCGGCCCGATTTCGGCGGGGCAGGCACTGCAGGTTCAGGCGCTTTCGGAGGAGGCGTGGTGCGCACAGTGGGTTCGGATGCTTCCGGATCAATTTCCTGGAGCACTTCTTGCGCGGACTGGAACCGCTTCGCGGGGTCCGGGTTGGATAGCTTGTCGATCAGGGACTTCAGCGGTTCGGGTACGCCTTCTGTGTCCAGCGGCTGTGCCTTTTTCTGGATCACCTCCATGGGGTTCGCACCAACATTCGGCGATTGTCCACGGAAGGTTGCCAGCAGAAGCGCGCCGAGCGAATACAGGTCCGAGCGCGCATCGGTCTGCCCGCTCAACTGTTCGGGCGCGGCGTAGGAATACTTCCCGGCAAATTCATTGCCGACGATGGTGGCGGCACCCGGATTGGCATCCTTGGCAATACCGAAGTCGAGGATCACCGCATCAGCCGGATCGCCGCCACGCAGGATGATGTTGTCGGGTGACAGGTCGCGGTGGAAAATGTTGTGCGAATGCGCCGCCCGCAGCCCTTCGGTGACGCGTTGTGCGACGGTGATCAAATCCTCGGCGGACATTCCGCCATCGCGCATCCTGTGATCAAGTGCGGGACCCTCGACATAGTCCATCACCAGATAGATCAGACCGTCCGCCGTCCGCTGGTTCTCCGAATAGCGCACGACCGCATCATGGCGGATTTCGCGCATTTCTTCTTCGCGCCGCATCAGTACAAGGAAATCTTCGTTCGACGCGAATTCGGATTTGAGAACTTTCAGGGCGACTTCGCGTCCCGATATCTCGCTGCGGGCCTTGTAAACTTCCGACGTCCCGCCACGTCCCAGAATATTTTCGATCCGGTAGGTGTTGTTCAAAAGATCGCCTGCGCGAAAAATGTCGCTGTCGCGCGGCTCGGTCATCGGCTCAGATCCTGTTCATGAAGTCGAAAGCGCTACAGGCCATTCGCTCAGCCGAGCGCCTGGAATTCGACGCGACGGTTTTCTTCGCTTTCAGGATTGGTGGTGTCGATGGGATATTCCTCGCCGACACCTACGGCTTCAAGGCGTTCGGGCTTCATGCCGCAATCACCGACAAGATGGCGTTTGACCTCTTCGGCACGCAGCAGCGACAGCGACTGGTTGTAGCTGTCAGCACCCTTGGAGTCGGTGTGTCCCACGATCTGGAACTTCGACACATCGGAATCTTTCATCACGGAACAAAGTGTCGCCAGCTTGGGCTTCTGATCCTCACGCAGCGCGGCGGAATCGAAATCGAAGCTGATCTGGATGTTCACCTGTTCTTCGGGAGCAAGCGCCGCATAGGTCGACACCGAAGGCTGGCTGCCTTCGCTTCCATCATTGGGGGTAATGGTCGTGACCGTCGTGGTCTGACCGTTGGAATCCTGTGCGGTGGTGGTGACGCTGGTTGTCTCGTCGGTCGGTGCAATGACCAAACCGCGTGTTTTCTGTGTTTCGAAGAGTTGGTTCAGCTCTTCTGCCGACAGCTCCGATGCCTCGTTTGTTTGGGCTTGGGGGGCGCCAGCCATGGCCAATCCGACAGCGAGCGTTGCGCTTAAAATGCGAAAACCATTGGTCATGACCTACCCTCGCTGACTTCAAAACACGGCGTTGCGCGAATACTAGGCGATGGGCGCGGTCAGAACAACGTCTTTAGTGTCGGTGCATCAGTAAAATCCCGAACACCTTTCCTTGAACGACGGCTTGTAAATGAAGGCACTGCAAGGTTTAATTCGTATGTCTTCGGTTACGTCTGGATGTTGGCATGCGCATTGTTCCCGCGATTATCATCGCTCTTGCGATTTTGCTGGCCTCGCTGATCGTGATCTTTCTGCCGACGCTCATGCCGCAAGAAGAAGCTGCCTTTGACGGTCCCGCCGTTGACAGCGGGGCGCGGATCGAGATCGAGATGCTCCGTGGTCGCGTGGATGCGCTGGAGGCGCGCATCGACACGTTGCAGGATGAGTTGCGCCAACAGGGGATGCGCTTGACCGTCGCACCACCCACGGTGACAGAACCGCGCGAAGGCATGTTCAACAATGACGGCCCGAACACGATCCTCGACAGCTATGCGCAGGTTGTGCTGATCGCGGCCCGAACGGATGTCAACGAGGGGCTGACCGTCGCGACGCCCAACTTTCTGGAAAACATGCTTGGTCGTCCACGTGAGGCGCTATCCGATGATTGCGAACCGATGACCAACCCGAACCTGAAGGCGAAGCTCGTGCTGGAACAGGTCGGCCCGATCCGCGTGAACATGCTGGAACCTGCCGTGGAGTCTCTGCGCCGCGTGTTCGAGAATGTCCGCGCGGCTGATTCCGATCTCTATGAACGGATCAACACCGCAGGGTCGTTGTGTGTCCGTCGCATTCGCGGCACGCAGGCCAGCCTGTCGACACACGCGTTTGGACTGGCGGTCGATCTGAATATAGATGGGCATCTCGACAACTTCACGGACGGCAAAACCCAGCTCGGGCTGACCCTCCTCGCGGATTTCTTCCACGAGGAGGGCTGGATCTGGGGCGCGGGCTTCCGGCGCGAAGACTCCATGCATTTCGAGGTCAGCCAGGAACAGCTGACCACGTGGCGCGAAGAAGGGCTGCTTTAGGTCTTCGCCCGTCTCGACAACTGCGCGTTCGGCGTCCAGTCGAAATTGCCCTGAAACGGGAAGGAGGGTGTCGCGCGCAACGTGTTGTCCAGTGCGACAATGTCCTGATTGATCGCCCCATCCGTCAACGCCATCAGCGGCGGATTGGCAAGCGGTGCCAGTTCCGGTGACAAGTATCCCGATTTCACTACGAGCAGCTTTGCCTCGGCAGGATCCACCCCGAATTTCCGGAAGTCGGCAAGATTGTGATAGGGGCGTCTGCGCTGCGACAGGATCACGAGGTTCCCGCCGACCTCGACCGCGACCTCAAGGTCTTTCGTGGACGACGATCCGATAACCTTGACCACCTTTGCCAAGACGCTGATCTTCGGACAATGACTGCCAAGACTGCCACCTATCTCAAGCTGCACCGACTTGCCTTCACCAACCTGTTCGGCAGCACGCGCTGCAGGGGCATCGGCAATGCCTGCGAATACAGCGCCGGTAAACTTGCGATCAAGAAATGCATGCAGCACATCGGTGCGGTCGCCCACGCCACCCCCGGTCGGGTTGTCGCCGCTATCGGCAAGAATCAGAGGCGATGTCGTCGCCGTTTGAACTTGGTCCAGACAGGCGTCGAGTTGTTTGGTGGGGACGTCGAACTGAAAATCCTTTCGCGCGTCCCAGTAGCTTTGCGCGATCTGCGCGGCCGAGCATTCGGCAGCCTTCTGGTCGGTTCCGGTGACCACGGCGCAGGCGGTAGCGCGTGGCGTATCGGCCCAGACGTAACCGACCATCAGATTGGCATCCCTGATGCCATCTCTTAGATCATGACCCGGAAGGGCTCGGTAAAGCGACAATGCAGGCTCAACTTCGGTGCTGGTGCGTTCGCCGGGCAGAAGGACCGGAACGGGACACCACGCCACGCAGTGACGGGTGTCGTTCAGCAGTTGATCGGCCAGCATGGATAGCGCGCGGTTGCAGGTCTCGACCGTATCGATATGCGGCGCGGTTCGGTAAGCCGCGAAGATGTCGATCGCGTTGACGATGTCTTGCGTGACGTTGCCGTGCAGGTCGTAGCTAACCGCAATCGGCACATCCGGCCCGACCAGATCACGCACCGCACCGATCCAGTCGCCTTCCGCGTCATGCATTCCATCTACATGCATCGCGCCGTGCATCGCCAGATAAACGCCATCTACGGGCAATGTAGCGTTCAACTCGTCCAGAAAGCGTGCCTTGAACGCGGCATAGGTCTGCGCGTTCACCGGACCGCCCGGAACGGACCGCGCGTGAAACAGGGGAACCATCTCAATCCCCTCGGGTACGTTCAGTTCCATTTCGGCAGCCATGCCTGCGCCGGATCTGATCGCGAAGTCATCTTCCGTCTGAAGCAGCGGGTTGTAGGTGGAGCATTCCGTGTGAATGCCCCCGAAGACTATGCGTTTCATATGTTCCTCAAAGTTGGGGCATCTGACGACAGATCGCGCAGAAGCGCATCCAGTCCTTGTTGTCGGGCTGCGTCCATCCGGCCTCGGCCACCGCGAAGATGCGCGGGAACACCATGTAGTTGAAATGCGCGGTAGAAATCAGGTGCTCGCCCCAGATACAGCTTTGCACACCTTTGACCTTGGCAGCTTCCTCCGGGGTCAGTCCTTCGATGGCTTCATAGGTGTAGCTGTGTTCAGGGGTAGCCACGCCTGCCCAACCTGCGCCGGGTTCATTCCATCCGCTGGCCTGCACCATGTCCATGTAATAGGCCTGACCGGGGCTGGCGATTACATCATAGCCCTGCCGGACCAGTTCGCGGATCACTTCGGGCTTTTGCCACGCGACCAGCAATGCGCCATCGGTATCGATGCCGCCGCCATAGCTGACCTCATCCCATCCGGCGAGGTTCTTGCCCAACCGGCGCAGTATTTCCTGACCGCGCCTCAAAAGATACGCCTGGAGACCCATCGTGCCCGCTTCGATGTTGCGATCTTTCATCATGTCCTGCGCTAACGGCGATTTCTGCCAGGAGGCCTTGTCGACCTCATCCGCGCCGACATGAATATGGCTGGCGGGGAACAATTCCGCGACCTCGGCGAAGACGGTTTCCAGAAACTCGAAGGTTTCCGGCATCGCAGGGTTCAGCGCGTTGTTGGGATAGCCCTGAACGGAACGATAATTGTCTTCCGGTTCGTTCGGGTCACGAAGGTGCGGATAGGCGGCAAGAACGGCGGTGCAGTGACCGGGGATATCAATCTCGGGGATGATGTCGATATGCAGCGATTGGGCATGGGCAACCACTTCGCGGATCTGGTCCTGAGTGTAATGGCCTTCGTAGTGCCGTTCGATATGACCCAACTGCCCGATCATTTCGCAATCCGGCCCTCGACGCGCGCCAGCCTGCGTCAGTTCGGGCAGCGCTTTGATCTCGATCCGCCAGCCCTCGTCATCTGTCAGGTGCCATTGGAAAATATTCATCCGGCTCCATGCCAGAATGTCGAGGAACCGCTTGACCTGGTCCGTGTCCCAGAAATGGCGTGATACGTCCAGATGCGACCCCCGCCAGCCGTAGCGCGGCGCATCCTCGATTTGACCGTTCGCGGGCAGTTCGAAGGTATCTGGGTCCAGACTGGCCGCATGATGCATCTGTGCCAGAACGGTGAGCGCGTAGGACAGGCCGGACGCATCGCCATAGCCCAGCGTGACACGCTCCGCGTCGAATTGCAGGCTATAGCCGGATTTCGGGAAGTTACCGGATTTGAATATAACCTCGATGCCGTTTTCGCCATCCAGCCGGAAGGGTGTTTGAGCGATCGGGAACAGTCGCTTCGCCAGCGCCGAGGTGGCGGCCATGGCCTGCCTTTGAGCGTCGGTGGCGTCGCTTGCAGGGACATAGGGGCGCGCGGTTTGAAATTTGCTGACCGAGACCATGTTCGGCCATGGCTGGATCGCTAGCGGCAGCAGGGCTTTACCTTCAGGGACATGGCGAAGCTCACCCGTATCCGCGCCGCCCACCAGCGCCAGATCGCCAACCTCGCAGGGGATAACGGCGCCTTCTGTATTCGTCAGATAGGCGGATTTCGGGCCGTCCAGACGATGCTTGGGCAGATGGGTCAATCCTTCGATAGCAAAACTCCAGGCCTCGCCGGGCGCGAGGGTCAGTGCCTCTGGCGCCGCGTATTCATGGAAGTTCGCGAAACGGCGCAGAAAGGTTGCGTTCTCGATCTTTGCACCGTCTCTGATCCGCGTCAGAGCGGCATAGGCGAATTTGAAACCGGTCAGTGTTTCGCTGCCCAGATTGTAGAGCTTGAATTCAAATCGGGCCTTCTCCGGTGTGTCGCTGGCGATGAAGCGCGTGTCCAGGCGCAGATCGGTCATGTGTCGTTCCCTGTGAAGTCGTTGGTTTGCGTGAAAGTTGCGGGCAGGGGTGGTGATCCTGCGGTCAGGCCGCAATCGACCGGAAGGCATACGCCGGTGATCGCGCCTGCGGATGGGCTGGCCAGAAAGGCAACGGCGGCCGCGACATCGGTAGGATCAGCCACGCGGCGCAGCGGATACCAGCGTGCGGCGTCCTCGAACACCTGCGGATTCTTCGCCTGACGGTCTTCCCAAGCCTGTGTCCGAACGGTCCCCGGCGCAACCGCATTGGCGCGTAGCCCGTAGCGCCCGTATTCGACGGCGAGCATTCGGGTGAAATGGATCAGCCCGGACTTTGCCGCGCTGTAGCCGGGATGCCCGAATGTCGCCATGCCGTTGACCGAGGCGATATTGATCACGCAACCGGCTTGTTTAAGATCGCCCTCGAACTGCTTGAACATATTGATGGCGGCTTCAAGGTTCAGCGCGATATCGGCGTGGAGCGCTTCTGCCGTCAGTTCATGCAGGCTCAGCGCCTGCGCCGCGCCAGCATTGTTCACCAGCAGGCCGACCGTGCCAATGTCAGCAATTTCAGTCGCCAGTCGCGCGCGGTCACCTGCATCGGTCAGATCGCACTGATGTATGCTGGCCTGTCCGCCCTGCGCGTGCAGAGCGGCTGCCGTGCGTTGTGCTGCGGGACGGTCGATGTCGACTGCGGCGATGTGGTGCGTGCTTGCCAGCGCGGCAGCAATGGCCCGCCCGATGTCCCCCCCTGCGCCGGTTACGATTGCCACGGATTTTTCAGTCACCCAGTGCCTCCTTGTCGTCGGTGTCGCGTCCCAGCGCGAGATTTAGCTTCACACGGCGCAGGCATTCACGCGCATGCGTGTCGCGCAGATGTGCCACTGTCGTTGCCAGCAGGTCGGTCACCAGAAGGAACGCGTAGCGGCTGGCCGTGGGGCGCAGGATGTCACCATGTTCCGGATGATCGATGGCGATCAGCAGGTCTGCGGCTTCCGCGACAGGCCGGTCAGGGCGGGTCAGGGCGATGCGGAAAGCTCCGTATTCCCCGGTCGCGTGCAGTGCCTTGACCAACTCCTGATTGCGCCCCGAAAGCGATGCGGCCACGACGACATCTCCCTGCGCAAGGGTTGCCGCCTGCATGATCTGCATCTGGTGGTCGGTGCTGGAGTTCGCCGCCAGACCCAAGCGGAACAGCCGGTTTTGTATCTCTGCCGCGATCATCGACGATGCCCCGCCGGAGCCGAAGCACGCCACGAGCCGCGCCGACGCGATGCGTTCCGCCGCCGTCTGAATGGCCTTTGGCGAAAGCTCGTCTCGCGTTTCCGAGAGCGCTTGTTGTGCGGCGTGATGGACCTGTTCGGCGATGCTGATCACGTCTGGTGCGGTCATGTTTGCATCAGCGTGCGACACATACCGCTGCCCCACGAACATGGCCTGCGCCAGTTGCACCTTCAGCGCGGTGAAACTGTCACAGCCCAGATGCCGGGCAAACCGCGTAACCGTCGCCGGTGAAACCCCCGCCCGCGCAGCCAATTCGGTGATCGACGCATTCACCGCGAAAGCGGCGTCACTGGTGATTACCTCGTCAAGCTGCCGCTCGCCTTTCGACAGCGAGCCGCGCAATGTCTGCAATCGGGCGAGGAGGTCGGCCAATGTGCTACTTCTTCTTGTAAGCGATGCAGTCGACTTCGACCTTGCAATCCACCATCAGCGAGGACTGCACGCAGGCCCGCGCGGGGGGGTGCTCGCCGAAATAGGATTTGTAGACGCCGTTGAAGGACCAGAAATCGCGTGGATCGTCCAACCAGACGCCGACACGAACGACGTCTTCAACGCCGTATCCGGCCTCGTCCAGAATGGCGATCAGGTTTTCGATGGCGACCGTGGTTTGCTCGACGATCCCTGTGCCGGCGATCTCGCCATCCTTCATGGCAACCTGTCCCGACACATGCAGCCAGCCATCCGCCTCGACCGCGCGGGCAAAGGGAAGGTTTTGGCCGCCCGCACCGGATTTTTCTGCGCCATAGCGTTTGATAGTCATGTCTGTCGCTCCTTCATGTGAAAACAATTTTCGGAATGTTTGACATACACGGTAGATATGTCCAAGAATTGCGTCAATCGTAACCTTGAACGAAAATGAGTTTCATAATGTCGCAAGCCACCGGACTTTCTTCGCGCAACCCGTTTCCGGAAGGCGACCCGGATCGCGCCGCCATTTGGGAGATGCTCGTCGCCCGTGACATCACGGCCTTCGTCAATGCGGACTGGACGCTTGTGAAGGATGATTTTGTCGAGAATGAGTTCTACGGCATCGATGGTCGCCGCACCGCGAACCCCGATCACTGGACGATGGGCTTCCCCGATCTCGCGACATATCGCGATGAATGGCTGCGGCAGGCGCAGGCGTCGCAGGCCACCGAATTCGCCGAGGATCTGACCGAAGCCATTTTCCGCAACACAGTCCTGCGCGACATTGAAATCAGCGGTGATCGTGCGATCGCACACAAGAAGTTCGACGGAACCATCGCGTTGAAAGATGGTGGCTTTGACCGGATGCTGTGGCAGACGGTTTATCACTGCAAGCGCGTGGACGGTCGTTGGAAGATCAGCGGATTCGTCGGCTATCTTCCCAACCCGATGGGTTGATCCCATGCGCATCTTTACCGCCGCGCTGGCGACAGAAACCAACACATTTTCGCCCATCCGCATTGATCTGCGGGCTTTCGCCGCGTCGCTGCTTGCACGGCCGGGCGAACATCCCGAGACGCCCACACTATGCACGGCGGTGATTCCGGTCGGTCGCGCCCATTGCAGGGCGAAGGGGTGGGAGTTGATCGAAGGCACCAGCGCTTGGGCCGACCCGGCGGGTCTGGTTGCAAAATGGACCTATGAATTGCTGCGCGACGAAATTCTTGACCAGCTTCAGGGCGCCATGCCCGTCGACGGTGTGGTCATCGGTCTGCACGGCGCGATGGTGGCGGAAGGCTATGTCGATCCCGAAGGCGATCTTCTCAGCCGTATCCGCGCGGTGATTGGTGCTGATACACCCCTGATCGCGACGCTTGATCCCCATTCCCACCTGACCCAAAGGCGTGCTGAGGCTGCGGATGCGTTGATTTACTTCAAGGAGTTTCCCCACACCGATTTCGTTGACCGTGCCGAAGACGCATGGGCTCTGCTCGGTGACATGTTGCAAGGCAAGGTGCGTCCCGTCATGTCCATTCATGACTGCGTCATGATCGACGTATTCCCCACCTCTAACCAGCCGATGCGGAGCTTCGTGGATCGCATGTTTGCTCTGGAACGGGACCGTGCCGAAGTGCTGTCCATTTCCACGGTTCACGGTTTCATGGCGGGCGACGTGCCGGAGATGGGGACCAAGCTTCTGGTCGTCACGAACGACGATGCTGCGGCGGGTCAGGCGCTGGCCGATGAGCTGGGGCAGGAGTTGTTCGCCATGCGCGGTCAGTCGCGCAGCACCGAGTTGACCCCGGCCGAGGCGCTGGACAAGGCGGCTGCGCTCAAGGGGCCAGTAGTGATTGCCGATATGTGGGACAATCCGGGGGGCGGCACGGCAGGCGACGCGACGGTGATTTTGCAAGACGCCATGGACCGGAACTTGACCAACATCGCGTTCGGGTCGATCTGGGACCCGGTGGCCGTGCAGATCTGTCATGCGGCGGGCGAGGGGGCGGTGCTGGACCTGCGTCTGGGTGCCAAATCCGCGCCGGGAACCGGCAATCCGATCGATGCGCGGGTCGAGGTCGTCCGTAACCTGAAATCTGCGCAACAGAAATTCGGGGCGAGTGACGTACCCATCGGTGACGCGACGCTGATCCGGTTGGACGGGATCGAGGTGATCCTCAATTCCACCCGTGCACAGTGCTTTGACCCGTCGCTGTTCACCATCTTCGGGATTGATCCGGCGATGCGTGATATCCTCGTGGTGAAATCCACCAATCATTTCCACGCGGCCTTTGCGCCCATCGCGACGGAGATCTTGTATTGCAGCGCGGGCACGCCCTATCCCAATGATCCGCGGTGCACGCCCTATCGCTTGGCACGCCGCGATATCTGGCCCATTCAAGAGACAGCCTAACAGGGGACCACAATGAAAATCGGACAGAAGATAGACACCCTGCTGACACCCATTCCCGTGGTCGACGAAGACGTGATGGCCACCAACATCGCGCGGGTTCAGGCCTATTTCGACGAGATGGACCGCGATTTCCGACCGCATATCAAGACGCACAAGTTGCCCTCTGTCGCCAAGCTCCAGATCGCGGCGGGCGCCAGGGGAATCAATTGCCAGAAGGTAAGCGAGGCGGAGGTCTTTGCCGAAGAAGGCTTCGATGACATCCTGATCACCTTCAACATCATGGGCAGCGAGCGCCTTGAGCGTCTTCGCGCATTGAATGACACGATCAAGCTGCGCGTTGTCGCAGACAACGAAGTGGTCGTGGACGGGTTGTCGGCGGCATTTACGGGGCACGAACCGCTCGACGTTCTGGTCGAATGTGACACGGGGGCCAAGCGCAACGGTGTCCAGACACCCGATGAGGCCGTAGCGCTTGCCATGCATATCCATGAAAGCGGCGGGCTGAATTTCATGGGGCTGATGACCTACCCGCCGAAATCGGGCGGGGAGCCCGTGGCCGAGAGGTTCTTTACCGAAACCATGGCCAAGCTTGCCGAGAAGGGCATTGATTGCCCGATCCGGACCTTCGGCGGTTCGCCGTCGCTGTTCAATGCTCACCTGGTGCCGTCGGCCACCGAGCACCGCGCGGGCACCTATGTGTATAACGACCGGTCGATGGTGCGCGAGGGGCACTGTACCTTTGACGACTGCGCCATGAACATCCTGACGACGGTTGTGTCGCGACCGACGGCGGATCGTGCAGTGATCGATGCGGGGTCCAAGACACTGACACAGGATCTGATCGGCTTTACGGACTTCGGTTATATCCGCGGATATCCCGACGCGCGGATCGTATCGTTGAGCGAAGAGCATGGCGTGATCGACCTCAGCGCATGTGAAGACAAACCCGAAATCGGTGAGTTGCTTCGTGTCATTCCGAACCATACTTGCGTGGTGACAAACCTGTTCGACCGCATGGTCTTTCACCGTGACGGGATGGTAACGCGTATCGAAGACGTCGCCGCGCGCGGCACGGTCTGGTAGGAAGTTCTGCCCGCCGCGATGTGTCGGCGGGCAGTCCGGCGATCAGGAGGCCGCTGTTAGAAGCGACGGGTCGATTTCCGTCAACGGGATATGCCGTTCGAACGCGACGCCGCTTTCATCGAACAGATGGCAGTCACCAGCGTTCAGACCGATATCGATGGCCTGGCCCGCTTTTGCAGGTGCGCTACCTTCCAGAAGGGCCGTAAAGGTTCCTTCACTTTCATCGATCTGCGTATAGACAACCGTGTGGATGCCCAGACGTTCGATCACTGACGGAACTGCCTGCAAGCGCGCGTCGCCTTCGCCGAATTTTACATGCTCCGGTCGGATGCCCAGGGTCAGTGCCTGACCTTCGATCCCGGCCCTGGCATCGACCGGCACTGTCATCTGCGCGCCGTTCGGCAGTTCGACAGTCACGCCCGCATCGCTACTGGCGGTGCATTTCACCTTGATGAAATTCATCTTCGGATTGCCGATGAAGCCTGCGACAAAGATGTTGGACGGCTTGTGGTAAAGTTCCAGCGGCGTGCCGACCTGCGCGATCTGGCCACCATCCAACACGACGATGCGATCGGCCATGGTCATGGCCTCGACTTGGTCGTGGGTGACGTAGATCATTGTCGCATCAAGCGCCGAGTGCAGCTTGGAAAGTTCTACCCGCATCTCGGCACGAAGCGCCGCGTCAAGGTTCGACAGCGGCTCGTCGAACAGGAACACGGACGGCTCCCGCACGATGGCACGGCCAATGGCCACACGCTGGCGCTGCCCACCCGAGAGCTGCCCGGGCTTGTGTTTCAGCCGCTCGTCGAGATGAAGAATCTTCGATGCACGGTGGACTTTTTCTTCCACCGTCTTGTTGTCCATCTTTTCCACGCGCAGCGGGAAGGCGATGTTTTCATAGACGTTCATATGCGGATAGAGCGCATAGGACTGGAATACCATCGAGATCCCACGCTTCACCGGGGGCAGGTCGTTGACCCGCGAACCGTCGATACGCACCTCGCCGTCCGTGATTTCTTCCAGCCCCGCAATCATGCGCAGGAGGGTGGATTTGCCGCAGCCCGATGGGCCGACGAAGACGACGAATTCTCCGTGCGCCACATCCAGCGACACGCCCTTGATCACTTCGACCGTGCCGAAGGATTTGCGGACGCCAGCGAGTTCAAGTTGCCCCATCTTTCATTTCCTTTCGGGCGCGCCCCCCGAGGGACGGGAGGCGCGCTGCTGTATCTTACTTGTAGTCTTCGAGCATCTCAGCGGCGTATTCGATGGCTTCGGCAGCATCGACTTCGCCCAGAACAACGCCCTGAACCGCTTCGTTGATCGCGTCCTGCATGCCGACATAGTCGGTTACGAACGGCTCCGGACCACCTGTCGGGATCGCGGCGAGGAAGGGTTCCCAGCTTGGATCTTCAGCAACCAGTTCAGCAACCTGCGGCAGATCGGGACGCAGTGGGGTGAAGCCTTCGCCGATCTCGAATTCCACCTGGTTGTCAGGGTTGGTCAGCAGTTTCACCAGATCGCGGGCCTGATCTTCCATGCCGGAGCCCTTGAACACGGTCAGCGAGTCGGTGATCAGCAGCGTGCCGGGGCCACCCATCGGACCGACCGGAATGGGCGCGATGCCGTAATTCACCTGGTCGCCCACGTCGCTACGAACCCACGGACCGCTGATCAGCATGCCGATCTGGCCTTCGGAAAAGAGCGGCGTCAGCTTGGCGCGGTCATAGGCCACCGGGCCGGGCTGGGATACTTCGGCCAGCTTGCCATAGAATTCCAGCGCCTGGACGTTGTTTTCCGAGTTGAAGACGATCTCGCCATTCTCGTCGATAACGGCGCCGCCATTCGTGTACACGTAGTTCAGGAACTGGTGCATCGTGTTGTCGAAGGACGCGGCGGCCAGACCGAAGCCGTCGGCTTCCGTGTTGTCCTTGATGGCCTTGGCGGCCTCATACATCTCGTCCCAGGTGGTGGGCGGGGCTTCCGGGTCCAGACCGGCGGCTTCAAACAGATCTTTGTTGTAGAACAGCGCCTTGGTCGAGAACGCGCGCGGCACGCCCCACACCTTGCCGTCCCAGGTCACGGTGCCGAGGATCGGCGCGGCATAGGTGGCCTTTTCCTCATCCGTCAGTTCCATCGGAACGATCAGGTCGTTCTTGGCCAGCTGCTTCAGCGTGCGCGAGCCCATATAGGCGATGGCAGGCGGGTTGCCCGCGGCAGCAAGCGTCGTGGATTTTTCCTGGCACTGGCCCCACGGAACGAATTCCACGGTGACGTCAAAACCTTCGTTTTCCGATTCCCACTGCTCGATCAGTGCGGCCTGCTTCGGGATGCCTGCGCCGGTGTCGTCGCCGCAGACGATCATGTGCAGATCTTCGGCTGATGCGGCGCCTGCGGCCGCACTCAGCGCGATGGCGCTAGCGCCAAGGGTTGCAGTCAGTCTCATTCTTAGCTCCCTGTTTGGATTGGTTGGAGACATTCGGCCTTACTCCTTCACCGCGCCTGCCGTCAGACCGGCAACGATGTATTTCTGGAGGAAGACATAGACGATCAGCACCGGCAGGATGCCGACCAGGCTTGCGGCCATGAGCTCGTTCCAGACGACGTCCTGACGCCCGAAGAACTGGAACAGCCCGACCGGAAGGGGGTTGAGCGCGTTGGTCGAGTTGAAGGTCAACGCGAACAGGAATTGCTGGGCATAGGCGGTGATGAAGGTGGCGATGGCCACGACCATGATGCCCGGAAGCGCAACGGGGATGATCACCCGGATCAGCGTGTAGATGCGCCCGGCACCGTCCACCAGCGCGGCTTCCTCCAATTCGCGGGGAATACGCATCAGATAGGACCGCAGCAGCCAGATCCCGGTGGGGATCACGAAAGCTGTGCCCGGCGCGATCATCGCGAAATAGGTGTTCAGAAGGCCAAGCTGCTGCATCACCTTGTAAAGCGGAATGATCAGAACGGCGCCCGACACCATGTTCACTGCAAGGAATGCCGCCAGCAGCGTGTCCCGGCCTTTGAATTCGAACCGGGCGAAGGCATAGGCGGCAGGAATGATTGCCAAAAGGGCAAGCGCAGTCACAGCTGCCGCAATCCCGAAAGAGTTCAGCATGTAGCGCCAGAGCAGCGGCACCGACTTCCACATGGTGAAATAGGCGTCAAAACTCATCTCATCGGTGATGAAGCGATATGGGATCGAGAACAGCGCATCCAGCGGGCGCATCGAGACGACGAAGGCTTCGACGAACGGGGCCAGCACGAATGTCAGGAACATCGCGATGCCCGTGTAGATCAGCACATATTCCCACCAGCGGTACTTGTTGATCATAGGTCTTGCTCCCGCTTGGCGAGTTTGGAGATCATCAGGAAATAGAAGGCCGAGAACAGCGACAGGAAGATCACGATCATCACGGCGCGCGCCGCACCTTCACCGTATTTGAAGCGACTGATCGCGGTCTTGTAGGTGTCGATGATCATCGTCGTCGTCGCGTTGCGCGGACCGCCTTCGGTCAGGATCCAGATGATGTCGAAGGAATTGAACGTCCAGATAGCCGATAGCAGCGACATGGTGGCAATCGCGGGCATGATCAGGGGCAGCGTGATGCGGCGGAACCGGTAGAGGCGTGATGCCCCGTCCGTCCAAGCCGCTTCGTGCAGGTCGGGCGATATGCCCTGCATCGCCGCCAGCAGGTAGACGGTGACCAACGGCGTTCCGATCCATACATCCGTAACCACGGTGGACAGGAAGGCGGAGTTCTTCGTGGCAAGAAACTCGAACGGGCCGGACAACAGGCCGATGCGTTGGCCCAGTCCCGAGATCATCCCGAACTGGCCGTTATACATCCAGCCCCAGATGAACACGCCCACGGCGATCGGCACGACCCAGGGCGGCATGACCAGCACGCGAAAGAGTGTCCGGCCCGGCACTGCTGCATTCAGCAAGACCGCCCCGAGCGTGCCCAGAACCATCTTGATCCCCACCGACAGCACCATCCAGTAGAACGTCCGTGCGATCACCTCGGGGAAGCGGCGCGAGAACATGGTCTGGTAGTTCTCAAATCCCACATAACTCTCGACGGGGCTCATGGATGAGTTGGTGAAGGACAGCCGGATCGTTTCTGCCAGCGGCCAGGCCACGATGATCAGTGTCACCATACTGGCCGGGATCAGCAGCAGATAGGGGAACCAGTCCGTCTTCTTGGATGCGGTCGCCATATCAATCGCCCTTCCTAAGGCCGAAGCTGTCGAACTTCGCCCATGTATCTGTCATGTCTATGACTTTGCGTTCGAGCCGTGCCTCATCCATCTTGATCGCGGTCAACCCCGCTTCAAGCGCGTCGAGCACTGTCACCTTGAGCGGAACACCGTCTTCGATGAACGCCGCAATATCGCGCGCCATCATGTCATCCGCGCCGTAATGATTGGCACGGCCGGTCGAGGACACCGCCGCGCTGTCTTGCAGGGTGCGCGTCGTGAAGGCGTCCGTGACCTTGAACGTGTTGCGGATGAAATCGCCCTCCGCCATGCCGCGCGTGCCGATAATTGCAAAGCGACGGAATTCATCGGGCACGTTCATGTTGCAATGAAATGCCATGACGGAGCCGTCTTCATATTCTACATTGGCGATTTGATAGTCGATGATGTCGCCGTCGCTTTCAAAGTCCGAATTGCCCCCGCCCCAGCGCGGGCGGAACGGGTTGACGCGGGTGACTTCCCCGCCCAGCACCTCTGCGCTGATCGCATCGAAATCGGGCGCGGTTTCGGGACGGTTCTCGGGGACAAAGCTTTTGCGCCCTCCGAAGCTGGAGATGTATTTGGGTCGTTGCCCGACGACGCCCTGATACAGGTCAATGTCGTGGCAGCATTTTTCCAGCATGAAGCCGCCCGAGAATTTCGAGTATCGTCGCCAGTCATGCATGAAGAAGCTGCCATGATACGCGCCGATATGTTCGGCCGCCTCGATGGACACGATCTTGCCCAACTGTCCTTTGGCCTGCACATCTTTCAACGCGACGTAGAGCGGCGAATAGCGCAGGACGAGTCCGATCATCACGCGGCGATGCCCGCCATTGTCGCGCATCAGTTCGAGCAATTCCCAGGTCTGGTCTTCGTCGATGACCACGGGCTTCTCGGTGAAGATATAGGGCACATCGGATTTCAGCGCGTCGCGCAGATGGTCGATATGCAAATGGTTGGGCGAGCCGATCATCAGCATGTCCAGCTTTTCGGCCTTCAGCATCTGATCCAACCGGTCATACGATGTCAGCCGGTCGCCGCTTTGCTGTTCAAGGTAGTCCAGCCCGGCGGGCGTCGGGTCGCAATAGGCGACGAACTGGTAATCCGGCTTGGATTTCTTGAACAGGGCGGCGACATGCGAGATCCGCGCGCCAAGCCCGACTATTCCGACTTTCACTGAACACTCTCCTGCAGGTTTTGCATCTTCTTTTTCATGGCAGTTACCCGCGCGGGATCGACCGCGCGGTGACCGCTTTCTGGTACGAAGCCGAGTTCCACCAACTTGCCGACCGCTCCCGCCATCGCGGAACAGGACGCATGGATCTCAGCGGCGCGGGTCCGGCGCATGATCTGCTCGACATTTGCAGGATTGATCCCGCTGCCCGGCATGATCGTGATCCGTCCGGCCGCCTTGGTGATCAACTCGGCAATAAGGGGGGTTCCGTCTGTTGCCGCGGCTGTTTGGCCGGATGTCAGGATGCGCTTGAATCCAAGGGCAATTGCGCGCTCGAGCGCGGTCTCGGGGTCGCGAACCAGATCGAAGGCGCGATGCAGTGTCACGGGCAAGGGGGCGGCGTGATCTAGCAACTTGGCCAGAACTGTTTCATCGAGATCGCCATTGGCGGTCAATGCGCCTGTAACGATGCCGTCCAGCCCCGCATCCTTGGCCGCTTCGATGTCGTCGCGCATGATCTGTACATCGTTTGGTCCGTAGGTGAAACTTCCATCGCGCGGGCGGATCATCGCAAAGACAGGGATGCCGATGCCGGCCGTCTTGCGCATCAGTCCGATCGACGGCGTCAATCCCCCAACGCCAAGGGCCGAACATAGCTCCAGCCGGTCGGCGCCTGCATCACGCGCGGCCAGGGCGTCGTCATAAGTGTCCACACAGACCTCAAGAAGACTCATGTCGCGGACTCCTTGTGATGCAGATGTTGTGCCGCGACGATCCCCGCGCCGACCAGACCGCCATTCGCGGAGAGATGGCCAGGAACCACGACCGGAGACGCGAAATCCGCCAGAACCATTTCGCGGAGCTGCCTGTCGATCATCTCGATCAGCGTTGGTTCGGAGGACAGCCCGCCGCCTACCGGGATGATGTGCGGCCCAAGCGTGTTGACGATGACGGAAAGGCTTTGTGCAAGGTATCGGGTATAGACGTCGATGGTGCGGGTGGCTTGGGCGTCACCGGCTTTCCACCTACGTGTAATCTCTAGGCTGGTGAGGGCGTCGTTGTTGAGTTGGAGGTGCAGCTTTTCCATCCCGCGTGCGGAGCACACCGCATCGATACAGCCGTTTTGTCCGCATCCGCAGGCCAGGGGTTCGGTATCTGGCAACAGCCCGCCGAGCGTTGCATCGAGAACCGGCCCATGCCCCCACTCGCCGCTGATCCCGCCAAATCCGCGCAACAATTCCCCGTTGATGACGACGCCACCACCCACGCCGGAGCCGATGATGGCACCAAATACGATAGGTTGGTTCTTCGCCGCACCCAGATGCGCCTCCGCCAGGGCAAAGCAATCGGCGTCATTGGTCACCAGAACCTTGCAGCCCATTGCTCGGGCCAGATCGCCCTGGACATCACGCCCGTTCAGGCAGGGGATGTTGGCGACATCCGCGCTTCCGCCATCGGGCGGGAAAGCCCCCGCAAGCGACAGTGAAGCGATCTGCGCATCGGTCTCATCACATGCGTTGCGCAAGGCGGCGACAAGGGCCTTCCAACTCGCAGTCGGTGTCGACACGCGGCCCTGTTCGACAACATCGCCATCAGCACACGGCACGCCGTAGCGGATATACGACCCACCGATATCGAAGCAGCAAATGGACCCTAGATCTTCGGCCACGGCATTCCCCTGTTCAGTAATACCAAACAGTAACCAAAATAGGACCGGAGTAAACAGATTTCTTGAAATTCCTTAACTGGCTGTTGCGCTGTATAAAATCCTGGCCCTTGCGACCACGAAGACAGGAATCCTCCGCTCCTCGGTGGTATTTCAGTGGTATCTAACCGGGTGACTCAGCCTCTAGCTCAGACAAGGCCGCGCGAAGGATGCCCCTATGCCGGTCGAGCAGTAACCGACGTTCAGTGGATCCGGTTACCCCCAAGCAATACAACACCGCCTCTTTCACTGAACTGTCTGTCATGGTCAGCGCGGCGACCGCCGCATCGACTTCCACATCCGCGATTCGCATGACGATCCCCGCCGCGCGCTGTCGTAGCTTGGCGTTGTCCGCGCGCAGGTTGATCATCATGCCGTCGTGGATATGCCCCAGTTTGATGCCCAGCAGCGTCGAGAACATGTTCATCGCCGCTTTCTGTGCTGTGCCGGTACCCATACGGGTCGACCCCGCGACAATTTCGGGCGGCGTTTCCAACAGGATCGAGATGTCGGCGAACTCGAAGATCGGGGCGCTGACATTATTGGCGACCGCGATGGTCGCGCTACCCATTTCCGATGCAGAAGCAAGTAGTTGTGTTGTAAACGCGGTGGTGCCGCTTGCCGTGATGCCGAGTACGCAATCGGCAGGGGCAAGGTGCAGATCGGACAACATGTCTTCGTCCAGAAAATCCTCTGTATCGCCAGGCATTTCGTCCTGCGGGATGCCACCGGCCATCAGGGGAACAATGCGGTGCGGGGGCAATCCGAAGGTGCCGGGCAGTTCCAGCGCGTCCGAAATTGCGGCCAGTCCAGACGATCCTGCGCCAGCATAGATGAGCCGCCCGCCCCGGTTCCATCGATCGGCGGCAAGATCGGCGGCGGCAGCGATCTGACCATGTGCTGCCCGCACGGACGCAAGCGCTTGCTCCTGCGCAGCTTGCAGCCGGTCGAGGGCCGCAACCGGATCGACTATGTCGATACCAGCAGAGGCGGGGTTGAGTTGCTCTGTGACCCTGTCTGTCATATGCGTTCGTTCCGTTCGATTTCTGAGACCATAGCAAGACCAGTTGTACAGGTGACAGCGATTTGTTCGACATTCTTGGGCAAAGGGCTTGACGCCGCCACGTGAATGAAAGGTATTGTAAAGGTAGCAAACCATTTCCGGCTGCGGAAGACGGCGCAACAGGGTTAATCGCGAATGACTGAAATTACCTCCTTTCTAGCGCCCGAGGCATGGCTTCTGCCCAATGGCGGGCCGCGCTATCTGCAACTTCGCAAGCGGATTGAGCAAGGAATTTCTGAGGGGTTGCTTGTCCCGGAAAGCCCTTTGCCGGCAGAGCGGGAAATCGCGGCGAAGACCAATCTGTCGCGCGTCACGGTCCGCAAAGCCTTCCGGGAACTGGCCGAGAAGGGGCTGATTGTTCAGCGCCAAGGGTCGGGGTCGTTTGTGGCGGGCACACAGAAGCCGCGGATGGAGCAATCGCTGTCTGCATTGACCTCCTTCACCGAGGACATGCGCCAACGCGGGCTTACGGTCGAATCCGAATGGATTGAGCGGGGTGTGTTTTCGCCTTCGCCGGAAGAAACGTTGTCTCTGGGCTTGTCGCTTGACGAGCGCGTGTCGCGTATCAGTCGATTGCGCCGTGCGGATGGGCGGCCACTGGCAATTGAACGAGCCAGCCTGCCGGTCGAATTGCTGCCGGATCCGTTTGCCGTAGAAACTTCGCTATATGCGGAACTGGACGGGCGTGGGATTCGCCCGGTTCGCGCGATTCAGAAGATTTCAGCAATCAATCTGAATGCTGCGGATGCCGGCTTGCTTGGTGTTGCCGAACGCGATGCGGGACTGCGGATCGAGCGGACGTCCTACCTGGAATCGGGGCGGGTGGTGGAATTCACCCGCTCCGTCTATCGCGGCGATACTTACGATTTCGTGGCGCAGCTTCGGTTGAGCGACGGTTAACCCGCTTCCAGAAGCGGCAGGACGTCGACAGGCTGGCCGGTTTCTGCGCTGCGCGTCGCCGCAACGCCCGTCAATACCGACATTGCGCCCGCCCGTGCGCCCGCCCGCTGGTTCATCGGATCGTCGGCCTCCGGCACGAACAGGTTCTTGTGAAGCAGCGGATCGCCCCCGAAATGTCCGCCGGGACCATGCGAGACTTTGATCCGCTCGACGGAACGGTCGGTTCCAAGGATCAGGATTTCATCTTCTCCGACGGGCGCGTCAAAGGCCTGCTTTTCGTACATCCGCACCTCGATGCGACCCTTGGTCCCGTTGAAGGCCAGATGATATCCCTCGATCGGCATGAACGCGTTCAAGGAATAGGACACTTCCACCCCGTTCTCATATAGCAGTTCGGCGGTCATCGTATCGTAGATGTCGATGTCTTCGCGGAACACGCAGGCATCACGGACATAGCCATCCTCGGCGGAAGGCGCTTCATACAAGGCGTGCAGCCACGGGTCTTTGGATATGTCGAGATGAAATTCGCAGCGATCCGCGTGCGGGCACCCTTTGCAACGGGTTCCACGGAACTCACCTGCGCGCCCGTAGCGCCGTAAGCTGCCTTGCGCAAAAACGCGGACAGGGTCGCTGTCGATGAACCAGTTGAGCAAATCGAAATGATGCGTCGACTTGTGGACGAAAAGGCTGCCGGAATTTTTCTTGTACGCATGCCAGCGTCGGAAGTAATCCGCCCCGTGGCGCGTATCCAGATACCAATGGAAATCGACGGAACTTACCTTGCCGATCCGACCCTCGGCCAGCAACTCGCGGATTTTGCGCGATGTGGGTGCGAAGCGATAGTTGAATGCGACATCCACGTGACGTCCGGTGCGCCTTTCGGCGTCGAGTATTCGCCGGCAGGCCTCGGCGGTCGTGGCCATGGGCTTCTCGGTGACGACATCGATTCCTGATTCCAGCGCCTTCACGATGATGTCGGCGTGGGTATCGTCGCGTGTACAGACCACCAAGGTATGGGGCTTCGCGCGGTCCAGCATTTCGTCCAGGTCGGTTGATGCCACTGCATCGGCCGCACCCAAGCGGTCGCGCGTGACGGCAAGGCGGGCGGAGTTCGTGTCACATAACCCGACGAGTTCGACGTCATCTGCACAGGTTGCGGGTGCGTCGCGCCCCCAGGTACCAGCGCCGCGGTGGCCCGTACCGACGATGGCGAGCTTTCTCTTGTTAGTCTGCATGGAGCTTTCCGTTGCTAACTGGATAACAGCTCGGTTACTATTTCCAGATGGAGCAATGCTGTCAACCAAATCATATGATGACTTGGTGCAGTGATTGGAGGGTGGCGTGCAAGACAAGGACGATGTTACGCTCGATCTGGGTGCAACGCCGACCCATAAGAGGGCGGCGCAAAAGCGGCGCGCCGTGCTGAACGCCGCTCGAGAGGAATTTGTCGAGCATGGGTTCGACGGCGCCAGGATTGATCGCATTGCGGATCGGTCGGGCAGCAACAAGCGGATGCTCTATCACTACGTTGGCAATAAGGAGGAGCTGTACAAACAGGTTCTCCTGGAGGCGTATCATGACATTCGTCAACGAGAGAAAACGCTTGATCTGAAGCGCCTGCCACCCGTTGCGGCCATGGAAAAGCTGGTGGGGTTCACCTTTGATCATTTCCGCAGCAACCCCTGGTTTATTCGGTTGCTGTCCAACGAAAACATGCATCGGGCGGAGTTCATCCGGCAGCTCAAGGACATCCCGCAATTGCATTCGCCAATCATCGACCAGATCGGTGCGGTGCTTGCCGAAGGGGAGGACGCCGGTGTTTTCCGAAAGGGGGTCGACCCTGTTCAACTCTATATCAGCATAGCGGGGTTGAGCTATTTCTACTTTTCGAACATCTACACCTTGTCGGTAATATTTGACATACAACTGGAATCCCCTAACAGTATGATTCAGAGGAGATCACATGCGATTTCGGTGATCTTGGGATATCTGACCTCTGGTGTTTAGGCGCCGCAAAGTAACCAATGGGTTACTTTGCACGACAGGGGCAGCAAGAACAGACGGCGCAAAG
This sequence comes from Qingshengfaniella alkalisoli, assembly GCF_007855645.1. GTDB lineage: Bacteria > Pseudomonadota > Alphaproteobacteria > Rhodobacterales > Rhodobacteraceae > Qingshengfaniella > Qingshengfaniella alkalisoli. The sequence goes on along the minus strand of NZ_CP042263.1, from coordinate 228,811 downwards.
CCGCATTCCAGACATACGCTGTGGGAGGACACGATGAGCGTAAGACTGAATCGCCGTCAGTTTGGCGGTATGGTGGGTGGTGCAGCAGCCGCATCCACATTGGCGTCGGTCGGAGCGTTTGCGCAGGCAGGCGATTCCGTTCGATTGATCTGGTGGGGGAATCCGGATCGTGATCGTCGCACCAATGAAGTCATAGACTTGTATATGCAAAAGACCGGCGCGGAAGTGGTGCCGGAAACCTATGGCTGGGGCGACTACTGGCAGAAACTGGCGACGCAAGCGGCGGGCCGCAACCTGCCGGATCTTATACAGATGGATTACAGGTTCATCTTCGAGTATGCACGCCGCGGTCAGTTGGCTGCCCTCGACCCATTCATCGGTGCGCAACTGGAACTCGATGATTTTGATGAAAACCAGCTGGCATCGGGTCGTGTTGATGGAAGCCTCTACGGGGTGTCGCTCGGCGCGAACTCGATGACCCATGTCTACAAGAAAACCATTCTTGAAAATCTGGGCGTCGCATTGCCCGACCCGACAAGCTGGACGAATGACGACTTTGTCGCGATGGGCAACGAGTTGAAAGGCAAACTGCCGGAAGGAATGTATTTCAGCCAGAATATGGGCTCTCTGGAACCGCGGCTGGAAGTGTGGGTGCGCCAGCGTGGCAAGGCGCTCTATACCGATGATGGCCAGCTTGGCTACGATTTGCAGGATCTGCAGGACTTCTTCGCCTTCTGGAAAGACCTTCAGGACCAGGGGCTGACTCCGCCTGCGGATGTGCAGGCGCAGGATGCCAGTCAGAAGATGGAAGAGTCGATGTTCGTTACCGGACGTTCCCTGTTCGGCTTCATCCACTCGAACCAGCTGGTGGCGAACCAGAACCTTGTCGAAGAAGAAATCGACATCACGATGATCCCGAACCAAGACGGCGGCGAGCCTGGACAGTATCTCAAACCGTCGATGCTCATGTCGATGGCCGAGAGCGCATCCAACAAGGAAGCCGCTGCCGAGTTGATGAACTTCTTCGTCACCGATCCAGAAGCCAACGATATCCTGCAAATTGAACGGGGTGTGTCTGGTGATGCCTCCATTCGAGAGCGATTGATCGAGAACCTGACAGACACCGAGACGAAGATCATCGACTACCTCAACGTCGTGGCAACCCATGTCGGAGCGCTGCCGCCGCCGCCGCCGAAGAATGCAGGCGAACTGGACCGCGCCCTTCGCCCGGCCTGGGATGCCATCGCGTTCGAGCAGATCAGTGTCGAGGATGGCGCGAAGGACTACTACGATAACGCCGTGGAAATTCTGGAACGGGCCTGACGTGGTGACGAATGTTGAAATGACAGATGGGCGGCAGAAGATGCCGTCCACACTTGCCGCACGTCTGGCCAAGGAATGGCGGCAAAGCGGGCCGGGATACATGTTCCTGCTGCCTTGGCTGGTCGGTTTCTTCGGCCTCACTTTAGGGCCGACTTTGGCCTCATTGTACTTGTCCTTTACGGACTACGACCTGCTGACTTCTCCATCCTGGGCCGGTCTCGACAATTATGAATACGCGTTTACGCGCGATCGTCGCCTTGGAAACGCACTTGAAGTCACGTTCACCTATGTGCTGTTTTCGGTCCCACTGAAACTTGCGGTGGCCTTGCTGCTTGCAATGGTCCTGGACCGCAGTGTTCGCGGCGTCGCGTTCTACCGCGCGACATATTACCTGCCTTCCCTGCTCGGTGCGTCTGTGGCCATCGCTGTCCTGTGGCGCCAAATCTTCGGTGCGGAAGGGCTGTTCAATCAGCTTTTATTGGTTCTCTTCGGCTGGCAGGGGCCAGCCTGGGTGACCCATCCCGACTATGCGCTGTCAACGCTGGTCGTGCTCGCCATCTGGCAGTTCGGCTCGCCCATGATCATCTTTCTGGCCGGGTTGCGACAGATCCCGCAAGATCTGTATGAAGCCGCGTCGATGGACGGGGCCAGCGGCTGGCGGCAATTCTGGCGGATTACCTTGCCGCTTCTTGCCCCCGTGATCTTCTTCAATCTCGTGCTGCAGACCATCGAAGGTTTCAAGGCGTTCACCCAGGCCTTCATCGTCTCTGGCGGTACGGGAGGACCAATAGATTCCACCCTGTTCTATTCGCTGTACCTGTATGAAGAGGCCTTCGCCAACTTCCGTATGGGATATGCGTCTGCGCTGGCGTGGCTGTTGCTGGTGATCATCGCGATCTTCACGGCCATTGCCTTCTGGTCGTCGAAATACTGGGTCTATTACGAGGACGAGGCACGCTGATGAACGAGTCCGCCCCGAAGAAAATCCGCCGCGAACTGCTTCGGCATATTCTGCTGTTCTCGGCTGCCGTGGTGATGCTCTATCCGCTGTTATGGATGATAGCGTCGTCGCTCAAACCCGACGAGCTGATCTTCTCTGATCCGATGGCGCTTCCCAAGTCCTTCGACCTGTCGAACTACGTCGAAGGCTGGACGGCGCTGCGCGTGTCTTTCACGACCTTTTACAAGAACAGCTTCATCATCGCGATCTTTGCGGTGATCGGGAACCTTATGGCCTGCTCGATCACCGCCTATGCTTTTGCGCGGTTGGAATTCCGGTTCAAGCGCATCTGGTTCGCTTTGATGCTGGGCACCTTGATGCTGCCATACCATGTCACGCTCGTTCCCCAGTATGTGCTGTTTCTGAAGATCGGCTGGGTCAACAGCTTCCTGCCGCTGATCATCCCGAAATTTCTGGCGGTGGACGCGTTCTTCGTATTCCTGATGGTGCAGTTCTTCCGTGGAATCCCGCGTGAGATCGATGAAGCCGCTATCATGGATGGCTGTGGGCCGTGGCGGATCTATTGGAAGATCATGCTGCCGCTTTCCACGCCCGTGATGGCGACGGCGGCAATATTTTCCTTCATCTGGACCTATGACGACTTCCTCGGTCCGCTGATCTATCTCAACGACATGCGCAGCTACACGGTGCCGCTGGCATTGCGGGCGTTCATCGACAGTTCCGGTGGTGAATCCCTTTATGGCGAATTGTTCGCCATGTCTGCGCTGTCGCTGTTGCCGGTCTTTATTGTCTTCCTCGCCTTCCAGCGCCTGATCATCCGGGGCGTTGCACTAGGCGCACTAAAACGCTGAGGAACCATGAGCAGAATAAAAGTCGGAGTAGTCGGGGCGGGCGTCGGTCGTTCCCACGTTGAGGCCTATAACGCGCTTCCGGACCAGTACGAGGTCATCGCGATTTGTGATCTGAACGAAGAACGCGCGCGGGAAGCTGCAGATGCGCAAGGTGTCGAAAATGTCGTAACCTCGCTTGAGCAACTGTTTGATCTGGGGCCGGACATTATCAACCTTTGCACCCCGTCAGGCTTGCACTTCAAGCAAACCTTGCAGGTGCTCGACGCCGGTTTCAACGTAGTGGTCGAAAAGCCGGTCGGCCAAAGCCTCGCCGAGGTCGATGCACTGATTGAGGCCGAAGCAAATGCCAAGGGCTGGGTCTGCCCGATCTTCCAGTATCGTTTCGGCCTGGGCGTTCAGAAGCTACAGCATCTGATGGCCAAGGGCTTTGCTAAACAGGCCTCGGTTGGCACGTTTGAGACGCATTGGTATCGCGGTTCGGCCTACTACGACGCGGCGGCGTGGCGCGGGACGTTTGACGGGGAGTTGGGTGGTTGTCTGACCACCCATGCGATTCATATCCACGACATCATGTGTGAATTGATGGGGCCGATTTCGTCTGTTCATGCGCGCACATCGCGGATGTTGAATGGCAATGAAACCGAGGACATTGCCGTGCTTTCGCTGGCATTTGAATCAGGCGCGTTCGCGACGTCCTCGGTGTCGCTCGGGTCGCGGGAACAGGTATCGCGCATTCGGTTGTGTTTCGATGACCTGGTCGCGGAAAGCGGTCGCGATCCCTACAACCCCGGTCATGACCCCTGGGCCTTCCCGAATGACGATGCCAATCAGCAGGCACGTATTGCCGATGCCCTGTCGGATTTTGAGCCACAGACGGAACGCTTCACGGGTCAGTTCGACCGCCTTCATCATGCGATCACCAACTGCACGGCACTGCCTGTCACGCTCAAGGATTCGCGGCGTTCCGTCGAATTGCTGACTGCGGCCTATTACTCCGCTCGCACGGGTGAACAGGTCACACTTCCCGTTACTTCCGACCACCCGTTCTATTCGGGTTGGGTCGAGATACTGAAGAAAGATATCGCGCATGGCTAATCTCGAACTGCGACAGGTCAAGAAACGTTTCGGGGCGGTCGAGGTCATCCACGGTATCGACCTCAAGATCGATGACGGCGAGTTCGTGGTCTTTGTCGGTCCCTCCGGCTGCGGTAAGTCCACCTTGCTGCGCATGATTGCCGGGCTTGAAAGCATTTCCGACGGTGATGTTCTGATCGACGGCGAGGAAATGAACGAGATGCCCGCTGCCAAGCGCGAGCTTGCGATGGTGTTCCAGTCCTACGCGCTTTATCCGCATATGTCGGTGAGAAAGAACCTTTCTTTCGGCTTGGAAACGATGAAGGTCAGCAAGGATGAAATCAAAAAGCACGTGCAACAGGCTGCTGATATCCTTCAGATCAATGAACTGCTCGACCGCAAGCCGGGGCAGCTGTCGGGCGGCCAGCGTCAGCGTGTCGCGATTGGTCGGGCGATTGTCCGCGAGCCGAAGATTTTCCTGTTCGACGAGCCCCTGTCCAACCTGGATGCAGAATTGCGCATGCAGATGCGGGTGGAAATCAACAAGCTGCATCGCCGCCTGAAATCCACGATGATTTTTGTCACTCACGATCAGGTCGAGGCCATGACCCTTGCGGATCGGATCGTCGTGCTGCGCAAGGGGGTGATCGAACAGGTCGGCACGCCGCTGGACCTCTACAACAACCCTCAAAACATCTTTGTCGCCGGCTTTATAGGCAGTCCGCGTATGAACTTCCTCGATGGGAAAGTCACGCGGATCGAAAATGATGCGACGGTGATTTCTCTGGCCGCGGGTGGTGAAGTATCCGCATCGCTCAAATCTTCTCCAGCGGTTGGAAGCGATGTGACCGTCGGCGTGCGCCCTGAACATCTCTTGCCGGTGAAGGGAACCGGTGCGTTGTCTGGCGAAGCGCAGATCGCCGAGCAACTGGGCGGCGAAACCTATGTTTACACCACGCTGAACAATGGCTCGACAGCTACGGTCGAGATCAAAGGACAGGCCGATGTGGCGGCAGGGGACCCAATGCAACTCGATATTGATCCGGACAAGTTTCATGTTTTTGGTGCGGATGAGCAGGTCATAGATCGCGTTTGACGTATGAATACGCATAGAAATCAATGACCTTTGGTTTCCAAAGGATGGGTTTCCATGCGTGAGGCAAAATAAGTATGACTATATGATAATAACCGCTTGACCTCCTTCTGTGCTCCTGTAATTTCTCCGACAAATAGATTCACCGCTACTCGGGAGGCTCTCGCGGATGAAAGTTCAAGCGGCCCTGCACAAGGAATTCAAAATCGCTCGCATCGACGACCGGCTCTATTCGGCGTTTATCGAGCATATGGGACGAGCGATCTACAGCGGGATTTACGAGCCCGGCCATCCGCAGGCTGACGCGCATGGGTTCCGTAAGGATGTCGCCGCATTGGTGCGCGATCTGAATATCCCGGCGATCCGCTATCCGGGCGGAAACTTCGTATCTGCCTACAATTGGGAAGACGGCATCGGTCCGATTGAAGATCGCCCCGTGCGGCTCGACCTTGCATGGCGGTCGAAGGAAACCAACCATGTTGGCACCAATGAATTCGCAGTCTGGGCGAAGGATGTGGGCATCGATATGATGCTGGCCGTCAATCTGGGCTCGCGCGGCCTGTCCGATGCCCGGAACTTCATGGAATATGTGAACCATCCGGGCGGGACCTATTGGTCGGATTTGCGCCGCAGTCACGGCGTCGAAGACCCTTACGACGTCAAGATGTGGTGTCTGGGCAACGAGATGGACGGCCCTTGGCAGATCGGTCACAAGGAAGCCAAGGAATACGGTCGCCTTGCAGATGAAACCGCGAAGGCGCTGCGCGGCTTGACGCCCGACGCGGAGATGATCGTCTGCGGCAGTTCCAACGATGAGATGGCAACCTATCCCGACTGGGAACGCGGCGTGCTGGAAGAATGCTACGAGAATGTCGATTACATCTCGCTGCACAAATACTTCGGCAACTCCTCGGGCGACACGCTGAACTTCTTCGGAAAGATCGAGGAAACCGGCCGCTACATTCAGGCCATCGGCGGTGTTATCGACTTCGTGAAAGCCAAGAAACGCGCGAAGAACGATATCTACATCTGCTTCGACGAATGGAACGTCTGGTATCACAACCGCGAAGAAGACTCCAAGAACTGGAAAAGCTGGGACTGGCCGGAGGCGCCTGCGCTGCTTGAAGAAGACTACAACTTCGAAGATGCGCTGTTCATCGGGGGCCTGCTGAATGAATTCATCCGCCGGTCCGACCGTGTCAAGATCGCCTGTATCGCGCAGCTTGTGAATGTCATCGCGCCAATCCGTGCCGAGAAGGGTGGTCCGGCCTGGCGTCAAACCATCTACTACCCCTATCAGTTCGCCTCGCTCTACGGTCGTGGCGATGCATTGAATGTCAGTGTGAATGGCCCGACTTATGATTGTTCGGTTGCCGACGACGTGCAGTATCTCGATGTTGCCGCAGTCCATAACACGGACGAACAAGCCGTCACCCTGTTCATCTTGAACCGTCATCTGACCGACACCGTGGACCTCGATATGGATCTGGCAGGCTTCGTGAACGCAAAGGTAGCCATGCACAAGGTGATGGCGGGTCACGATCTGCGCCTGACCAACGGGCCGGACAACCCCGACCGCGTCTCGCCGAAAGACGGCAGCGGCGTGGGCGTGGAAGATGGAAAACTTCGTGGCAATCTGCCGCCGCTCTCTTATCATGTTGTCCGACTGGACGTGAGCTGAGGGGGCAGACATGAGTGGCGTTCGACTAACCAATGTCCAAAAGAACTACGGCGACGCGAAAGTCATTCACGACGTCTCATTGGAAGTGCCACAGGGCGAGTTCGGCGTTTTCGTCGGCCCGTCCGGCTGCGGCAAGTCCACCCTGCTGCGCATGATTGCAGGGCTGGAGGACGTCAGCGGTGGCACCGTGGAAATCGGCGGGCAGGACGTCACCGATGTCGAACCCGCTGATCGTGGCGTGGCGATGGTCTTCCAGTCTTACGCGCTTTATCCGCATCTGACCGTGTTCGAGAACATGGCGTTCAGTCTGCGTCTGGCCAAAGCGCCGAAGGCCACCGTTAAGGAAAAGGTGGTCGAAGCCGCCCGTATCCTGCAACTGGAAGAACAGCTTGAAAAGAAGCCCTCGCAGCTTTCGGGCGGTCAACGACAAAGGGTCGCCATCGGCCGTGCCATTGTGCGCGAGCCGAAGGTTTTCCTGTTTGACGAACCGCTGTCCAACCTCGATGCGGAACTGCGCGTGCAGATGCGTCTGGAACTGACCCGCCTGCACCGTCAGATAGGCGCAACGATGATCTATGTTACCCATGATCAGGTCGAGGCGATGACGCTCGCCGACAAGATTTTCGTGCTGAAGGATGGCTATGTTCAGCAGGCGGGTGCACCGCTGGAGCTTTATGACGACCCTGATAACCGCTTCGTGGGCGGTTTCATCGGTTCGCCGGCGATGAACTTCCTGTCCGGCAAGGTGGTCCAGCGCAGCGGTGAGAATGTCGAGGTCCTGCTCGACAACGGCGATACCCATCGCTTGGTGGCACGTGTTGCCAGCGACACGATTGCCGAAGGAACCCAAGTGACACTCGGCATTCGTCCTGAACACATGCGGATCGACGAAGCTGGCGCCCGTGCTACAATCGAGATGGCAGAAGAACTGGGGGACGTGTCCTATCTGCACGCCACTATGCCCGGCGATCTGGAACTGGTGATGGAGCGCCGCGGCAATCGCGAGCGGCTTGACGGCAAGACAGTCGGCATTTCTGCCGATCCAAAGGATGTGCTGGTCTTTGATCCTGAAGGCCAGCGGCTGCGGTGAAACAACCCGCTTAAATGGCGCATAATGCGCAAGGTTCTGTTAGGGAGGGAACTTACATGAAACTCATGAAGGCAGCACTTCTGGCCTCGGTCACCGGCCTAGTCGCCGTGCCTGCTCTGGCGCAGCAAGAAGTCGTTTGGTGGGACTTCCTTGCCGGCGGTGACGGCGTCCGGATGAAAGCCCTGATCAACCAATTCAACGAAGAACACCCCGATATCCAGATTTCGGGCACGACACTGGAATGGGGTGTGCCGTTCTACACCAAGGTTCGCACATCCGCCGCTGTCGGACAGGGGCCGGACGTGATGACCTATCACCTGTCGCGGCTGCCGCTCGCGCTGGAAGAGGGTGTTCTGACACCGATCACTGATGACGATCTTGCGGCTGCTGACCTCAGCAAGGACGATTTCTTCCCCGCACCAATTCAGGCTGCAACTGGCGATGACGGTCAGCTTTACGCTATTCCGTTCGATATCCACTCGCTGGTTCTTTACTACAACAAGAGCTTCCTGGAAGGTTCTGAATTCCTTGATGACAACGGAAATCTGACGGGAATCGGCAGCTTGGAGGACTTCCAGCGCGCCCTCGATATCGCCAAGGAAAACGGTTCTGAGACGCCGCTGTCATACCAGACTGGCGGTGAGGGGGGTGTCTTCCGTGTATTCTACACGCTGCTGGCCCAGCAAGGCGGCACTCTGATCGAAAACGGCGAGGTTCTTCCGGGCGACAACGTCGAAAAAGCGGTCCGTGCGATCCAGATCATGACCGACTGGTCGGAGCAGGGCTACACGCCCGAACAGGCCGAATACGAAGCGTCGGTCGCATTGTTCACTTCGGGCCAATCTGCGTTCCAGTTGAACGGCGTTTGGGAAGTTCCGACCATGAACGATATGGCTGCGGACGGAACGCTTGGCTACGAATGGGGCGCTGTGCAGGTGCCGACGTTGCTTGAACAGGAAGCGACATGGGCTGACAGCCACGCTTTCGCAATCCCCGTGCAGGGCGACGAGGAAATGGACCCCGCCAAACGTGAAGCTGTCATGACCGTTATCGGCTGGATGGAAAAACATGCACTCGCCTGGGCCGATGCCGGGCACATTCCAGCGTACAAGCCGGTCGCCGACAGTGCCGAGTACAAAGCGATGGAACCTAACGCGACCTATGCATCGCTTGCGAATACGGCCGTGTTCGATCCGCGTTCGCCCATCGCTGGCGTTGCGTCGCCGGTCTATGATGCGGCGATCAATGTGATTGCCCCTGCGATCCATGGTTATTTGTCGCCCGAAGATGCGGTCGCGCAGATCCAGTCCGATCTTCAAGGCCTGATCCGCTAATCCGGTAGCCGCCGCGCTTTATGCGCGGCGGCGTCCGATTTGGAATACTAAGGGAGGGTCCTGCCGTGGCCATGCTCCAGAACCGGCGCAAGCATGTGCTGATTGCTTTCAGCCTTGTGGCGCCATTCGTCGCCATCTTCGGACTGGTCTTTCTGTATCCGCTCATCAAGGTGATACAGCTCAGTTTTACTAACGCGCCCTTGATCGGCGATGGTGAATGGATCGGTCTGGCCAATTATAAACAGCTTCTCGCTGATCGGCTCTTCTGGACGTCCCTTAAGAACAACGGCTACTTCATTGTTTTGACGGTGGTTCCTACGACCATCATCGCGCTCGGTATCGCGTTGATGGTCAACCGACTGGCAGGGCGCTGGCAGGCCGCCATGCTGGCACTGTTCTTTCTGCCGTATATTTTGCCTGTGTCCGTGGTCACGCAAATCTGGGCGTGGATGCTGGATTTCCAGTTTGGCATCCTTCAACCCATGATCGAATTCTTCATCGGAAAACCGATCCCGGTCTTCAAGAACCCGCACTGGGTCATGCCCACGATTGCTGCCGTGACGATCTGGTGGACCAATGGCTTCAACGTGCTGCTGTTTCTCGCCGGGCTTCGTAACATCCCCGCCGAGCTGTACGAGGCCGCTGCCCTCGACGGTGCAAAGAAACGACAGCAATTCATGCGGGTGACGTGGCCGTTGCTTTGGCCGGTGACGGCGCTGGTGCTGACGTTGCAACTGATCTTGCAGTTGAAGATTTTCGATCAGGTCTATCTGCTCAGCAACGGGGGGCCGTTCAATTCGTCCTATGTGCTGCTGATGCAGGTGTATCGCGAGGCTTTCCAGTTGAACAACGGCGGCTATGCCTCTGCAATTGCGTTGGTTTTGTTCGTGATCATCGTGGCGGTATCAGTGCTGCAATTCCAGATACTTCGCATCGGGGGGCGTAAGTGATGACCAAGGCACGCAAGGTTGAGAACCGCCTCCTGACGTTTTTCACGTTGATCTGCGGGGCGATCTGGTTCTTCCCGATTTACTGGGCGCTGATTACCTCCCTGCGGTCGGAGCAGAACGTGGTAAGCGAAGCGGCCGGCATTATTCCCGACGAGTTCAAACTCGATGCCTTCATGGCCGCCTTGTTCGATACGAAGCTCATGTCATGGTATTGGAACTCGATCGGCACCTCGGTGCTAATCACGGTGATTGTACTGATCACAGGCATGATGTGTGCGTATGCCTTGTCGCAAATGCGGTTCCCCGGTCGGCGTCTTCTCTACGGTGTTGTGCTGGCGAGCTTCATGGTGCCGACGCAGGCGCTGGTGGTGACGCAGTTCATCCTGATGAACGATCTTGGACTGATCAACACATGGGCGGGCATTATCCTTCCGCAGTTGATCGTTCCGGTGGTTATCATCGTCTACAAGCAGTTCTTCGACGCTGTGCCGAAAGAAATGCGTGAAGCTGTCGTTCTGGACGGAGGCGGTGAATACACGCTGCTGTGGAAAGTGTATCTGCCATTGAACTGGGGTATTACGACCGCCTTGGCGATCATTACCTTCATCATGGCTTGGAATTCCTTCTTCTGGCCGTTCCTGGTCGTGACGACCGAGGATATGATGACCATTCCAGTGGGCATCACACAGGTTAACGACGCGTTCGGTGTGGCTTATGCGCGGATCATGGCCGTGGCCCTTCTGGCCGCGATGCCGGTGGCGCTGGCCTATCTGATCTTCCAGAAGAAAGTGACAGAAGCAGTGATGATTTCCTCGGGTGTGAAGGGCTGAAGACCGCTGATCCTGCAAGGGCGGCGAAATCCGCTCTTGCCGTTCGGGCAGGGTGGGATAGGCTTGCGAAAAACGCAGGCAGAAGGTCTATCGATATGCAGTTTACCCGCCGCACCATCACGCTCGCGCTTGCCGCAGCCGGTCTGCAGGCATGCAGCAGTGGCGCAAGTCATCTTTCGCCCTCCAGCGATACCCCGCTCGATGCGTCCATGCGTCCGCAGGCCAATTCGGGCTACGATGCATGGGTCGCGTCCTTCCGCAGCCGTGCCTTGTCGAGCGGCATCTCGACATCTACCGTCGATACGGCGTTTCGAGGGTCGGGCTACCTGCCGGGCGTGATTGAACGTGACCGCAACCAGACCGAGTTCACACGGACGCTGGAAGACTACCTCGCCATTGCGGCATCGGATAAGAAAGTATCCAACGGTCGTCAGAAGCTGCGGCAGTATTCGGGCGTCCTGTCCCGGATAGAAAGCCGCTACGGTGTGGAGCCGCAGGTCGTTGTCGCGGTTTGGGGTATGGAAAGCAGCTATGGCGAGCGGCGCGGGAACATTCCGGTTGTCTCGGCGCTTAGCACGCTGGCTTATGACGGGCGACGCGGGTCGTTCTTCGAAAGCCAGTTGATCGCTGCGCTGCGCATCCTGCAGAACGGTGACACGACGGTGGCCAACATGACCGGCAGCTGGGCCGGCGCGATGGGGCACACGCAGTTCATTCCGACATCCTACCTGGCCTATGCGGTGGATTTCACGGGCGACGGGCGGCGCGACATCTGGTCGAACGATCCGACTGACTCGCTGGCTTCTACTGCCGCGTATCTATCGCGATCGGGCTGGCGTCATGGCCAGCCTTGGGGCATGGAGGTCCGTCTGCCTGCCGGCTTCAACATGGGACTGACCGGGCGCGGGACGAAACGCAGCCCGTCAAGCTGGGCGTCAATGGGGGTGCGTGATGTGAATGGTCGGCCGGTGCCGGATCACGGGCAGGCGTCCATTATCATTCCGCAGGGCACGAATGGCCCGGCTTTCATGACCTTTGACAATTTCACTGTGATCACCCGGTACAACAACGCCGAAAAATACGTGATCGGCGTGGGGCATCTGTCCGACCGCATCACGGGCGGACCGCCCATTCAGGCGAGCTTCCCGCCGGATCAGTACGGGCTGACCATCGAGGATCGAAAATCGCTGCAAAGTCGTCTGACGGCCAACGGCTTTGATACTGGCGGCGCGGATGGTGTCGTCGGGCCGGATACGCGTGCGGCAATTTCCGGCTATCAGCAGCGCAACGGCCTTCCGGTCACCGGAGAGCCGTCTCGTGCGCTGCTGACCCGTTTGGGCGGCTGAGGCCTTCTTACTCGATCGGGGTCAGGCGGAAGCGTCCCAACACCAGCGCGGAAATGCAGGCTGCAATCAGCCCGCATAGCGCAATCACGGCAACCATTGGTGTTGCCGTGCCGTTGAAAAACGGGCTGGCGATGGTGATCATCATTCCGCCGACCATCATCTGAAGCGTCCCGCCCAGCGATGAGGCCAGCCCGGCAATGTCGCCGTGATTGTCTAGCGCCATGACCATGGTGGTGGGCATTACAATGCCCAAACAGGCATTCGAGATGAACAGGCCACCGACCAGAACGGGCAGGGTTGTCCACCCGGCCAGAGTGACGAACAGCAGGATCGCGCTGAAGATCGAAAAGCCTGTCACGCCCAGAGACACTGTTCGCGCCATGCCGATGCGATCACTGATGGGCGCCGCCATTTGCGACGCGCTGAAGAAGCCCACTGCGTTGATCGCAAATGCCAGGCTGAAACCCATCGGTGACAGACCATATTGCTCTGTATAGACGAAGGAGGCGCTGGCAATGAAGACGAAGAAGCTCGACATCGCGAAACCGCCGATGAAGGTCAGGCCCATGAACATGCGGTCGGTCACCAGGATGCGGCAACCGCGGATCATGGATTTCAGGTTCATGGGGCGGCGCGCGTCATCCGCCAGTGTCTCGGGCAGCATGAAACGTGTCAGCGCCAGGCCGATCAGACCCGCGACCACCAGGGCCAGGAAAATCCCGCGCCAAGATGCGAACAGGATGATCAGGCTGCCAGCCAGCGGCGCCAGCATGGGTGAGATACTGATCACCAGCATGATCAACGCCATGAGGCGGGTGGCCTCGCTGCCGGTATGCATGTCGCGAATGATGGCGCGTGGCACCACCATCAGCACTGCCGCACCCAGACCCTGAACCGTGCGACTGGCGGTCAGCCATTCAATCGAGGGTGAAAGCCAACAGCCGATGGATCCCAGCAGGAAGATCGCCAAACCGACATACAGCGGCACCTTGCGCCCCGATTGATCCGCCCACGGGCCATAGATCATCTGAGCAATGCCGAACGCCAGGAAATACCCTGTCAGCGTGGTCTGCGTAGCGGCAACGGTCGTGTCCAGCTGCGCGGCAATTTCCGGCAGTGCAGGAAGATACATGTCGATGGCGAACGGGCCGATACTGGATAACAGACCAAGCACAACGGCGGATCTGAGCAAATGCCGTGCCATGGCGGGCTCCACTTTCTGACAGACGTAACGGATTGCGGCGACTCGGTTCGGTCGCAGGCCGGTCGCATATAGCAGCCGCCGTCACGGAAGGCACCCCATAAAGTGAGCGCTAATCGGTCGCGATCCTGGCCTTGCCGTCCATCTTGGCGGCCACGCGGTCCTTGCCATCGACGATGACGACCCGCATCTTTTCGGCGGCCAGTTCGGCATTGCGCGCGGCGATGGCTTCGGCGATTTCGCCATGCGCATCGACGGACAGACTGTGGCTTTCGGGCTGCTCTGCGGGCGAGCTGAGCGTGAACGCAGAAGCCAAACCCGCTTCGATCAGATTTCCGACACTATACATGAACGGATTGCGCGACGCGCGGAGTACGACGAGGTGAAACTCGAGATCCGCAATTGCGAAGTCCTGGGTGTTCGTGGCATTGCGCATCCCCTCCACATGCAGTTGCATTTCCGTGATTTCGTCGTCGGAGGCGTTCTGTGCAGCTAGACCTGCGGCGAAGGGCTCGAAGGATAGCCGCATGTCACACAGATGATCCAGAAACTGCTGGTCCACGCCGGTTTGGAAGAACCAACTCAGCACGTCGGAATCGAACAGGTTCCATTTTTCGCGCGGCGTTACGCGGGTTCCGACACGCGCCCGCGCGACGATCATGCCCTTGGCCGCCAGTGTTTTCATCGTCTCGCGCAGTACCGTGCGTGACACGTGAAAGCGTTCGGCCAAATCCTGATCGCCGGGCAGGGTGGAGCCGACGGGATAGGTTCCGTCAACGATCTCACGGCCCAGCACGCCGACGACATGGGCGTGACTGTTTCTGGTTTCCTGACCGGTGATGACAGATTTCAGCAATGCCATGGATCGTGGTTCACTCGTCAGGTCGCGGCCTTGCGGCGCAGGGTCAGTTGCAAGAGGCCCTTCTGTAGCAGGATGAACCCGAACAGCAAGGCACCGATGACGATCTTCGTCCACCAACTCGATAAGGTGCCGTCAAAGATGATATAGGTCTGGATCAGCCCCATGATCAGTACACCGATCAAGGTGCCTGCGACAAAGCCGCTGCCGCCGGTCAACAGTGTGCCGCCGATCACAACCGCGGCGATTGCGTCCAGTTCCACGCCAACCGTGGCCAGTGAGTACCCGGCGGACGTGTAGATCGCGAAAACGATCCCGGACAATCCGGCCAGAAATCCCGACAACGCGTACACGCCAATCGTGGTGCGACCGACTGGAACGCCCATCAGCTTGGCCGCCGCAGCACCACCGCCAAGGGCATAGACATTGGTTCCGAAGCGGGTTTTGTGCGCGATTATGATACCGGCAATCACGGTCAGGACCATCAATCCACCGATCAATGTCAGACGACCCTTGCCGGGCATCAGGTAATACATGCCGGACAGCGTATCGAAAAATTCATGCTGGATCGGGACGGAGTCGATGGACAACACATAGGCCATGCCGCGGGCCAGAAACATTCCGGCAAGGGTCACGATGAAAGGTGGCATCTCCAGTGAATAGATCAGCCATCCCATGAATGCGCCGAACAGGGTGGTGACGATCAGCAGCATGGCGAAAACGGGCATGGGGTGCAGTCCTGTGTCCCGCAAAACGACTGCGATGAACACGCCGGAGAAGGCAATGACCGACCCGACTGACAGATCAATGCCGCCGGAGATGATCACGAAGGTCATGCCCACGGCGACGATGCCCAGAAACGCGTTGTCCGTCAGAAGATTGCCCACAACCCGCGTGGACAGCATTGCCGGATACTGGGCGTAGCAAATCGCGTAGGCGATCAGGAAGATCGCCAGTGTCGCCAGCAGGGGCAGAAAGCGCGAATTCATTCCGTGGCCTCCTTGGATTGCGGGTGTCTCCTGAACAGCAGCCTCAAGGACGGGACGGCGTCGCGAATACGCGGAGATTGCAGTACGAGGATCACGAGGATGATTGCGGCCTTGATGATGAGGTTGAACTCCGGCGGAAAGCCGGACAGCAAGATCCCGGTGTTCACGGATTGAATGACCATCGCACCGATCAGGGACGCCACGATGGAGAAGCGACCGCCCAGCAAGGAATTTCCGCCTATCACGACCGCCAGGATTGCATCCAGTTCCAGCCATAAACCCGCGTTGTTCGCGTCGGCGCCGTTAATATCCGCAGTAACAATCACGCCTGCGATCGCCGCACAGAGCCCGGATACCATATAGACCGAGATCAACAGGATGCGTGTGTTCAGGCCCGCCAGAACGGAGGCACGAAGATTGATACCGACCGCCTCGATCAGCATGCCAAGGGCGGATCTGCGTACGATGAATGTGGCCAGTAGGGCCATTCCGAACCAGATCAGAATTGGAATGGGCACAGTTGCCAGGGTGCCGGATCCGACTGCGGAGAGAGCCGGATCGTTGAAGGTCAGGATGGCTCCTTCGGTAATCAGTTGGGCAATGCCTCGCCCGGCAACCATCAGGATCAACGTCGCGACGATGGGCTGAATTTTCAGAATGGCCACCAGAATGCCGTTCCACAACCCGCAAAGCAGCCCCGCACCGAGCGCAAGCAGGATCGCAATGAATACGCTATGTCCTGATGTTATGCTTGCTGCAGCCACTGCCCCGCTGATCGCCATGACGGCACCCACGGACAGGTCGATCCCCCTGGTCGCGATGACCAGCGTCATGCCGATAGCCAGCAAAGCGACCGGCGCGCCACGGTTCAGGATATCGACGGGGCTGCCATAGAGACGGCCGGTGGCGATGGAGATTTCGAAGAAGCCGGGGAACACCATTGCGACCATTGCCAGTACGGCAGCCAACGTCAGGAGTTGCGGCAAGATACGGCGAAACAGGGCGGAGCCGTTCATGCGTGATGTTCCTTTCGCTCATGTGAGGCGATCGCCGCCACCATGTTGTCGGTCGTGATGTCCTCGCCGACCAGTTCGGCGACATGCGCCCGATCCCGCAGGACAATGACACGGTGGCTGTAGGCGACCAGCTCATCCAGTTCAGAAGAGATGACCAGCAGCGACATGCCTTCTTCGCACAGGGCTTCAATCAGTCGAATGATTTCTGCATGCGCGCCCACATCGATCCCGCGCGTGGGTTCGTCGAGGATCAGGAACTCTGGATTTGTTGCCATCCAGCGCGCCAGGATCACCTTCTGCTGGTTGCCACCGGACAACTGGCCGACCGGTTTTTCCGCATTCGGTGTGCGGATATCGAGGCTGCGAATGTATTTCTCGGCCAAGCTGGTTTGTTCTCGACGGGGAATGGGCCGTGACCATCCGCGTCGTGCCTGCAAGGCCAGCGCGATGTTTTCACGCACGGACAGATCGGCGATGATGCCATCCACTTTACGATCTTCGGGACAGAACCCGAAGCTATGAGCGATGGCATCTCGGGGGCTGTTCAGGGCAAGCTGATCGCCGTTCTTGATAGCTTTGCCGCTGTCATGTGCGGCTACGCCAAACAGGGTTTCGGCAGTTTCCGTGCGGCCGGATCCGAGCAGGCCAGCCACGCCCACAACCTCGCCGCGTTTGATCGTCAGGTCGAACTTGTCGATGCGACCGCGTTTCCCGAACTCGCGGAATTCAAGTGCGACCGGTGCGTCTGAGGGAAGAGATTTGCCCTGGGTACGCTCGGTTTCGCTCAATTCACGCCCGAGCATCATGTTGACCAGTTGCAGACGGTCCATCCCTGCAGCGTCTACGGAGGCAACATGCTGACCGTTGCGCAGAACCGTGATACTGTCGCTGATTGCAAAGACCTGATCCAGAAAATGCGAGATGAAGATGATACCCAATCCGCGAGCCTTCAGCTTTCGGACCACGCCGAAAAGCATCTCGACTTCCTGCGCGTCAAGGCTGGCGGTTGGTTCGTCGAGGATCAGCACCTTTCCGGACAGTTCCGTCGCCCGCGCGATCGCGATGATTTGCTGGATGGCAACCGAATAGCTGTCAAGCGTGTGTGATACCTCGATGTCCAGCCCGAACTTGTCCAGTATGGCGCGCGCCTCTCGGTTCATCCGGCGCGTGTCGATCAGGCCGAACCGTTTGGGTTGGTGACCGAGCAGCAGGTTTTCCGCTACCGTCAAGTTTGGCAGCAAATTGACCTCTTGGTAAACGGTCCCGATCCCAAGTGCCTGCGCATCCAGCGTGCCCTTCGGATCGATTGGTTGCCCGTCCAACAGGATATCTCCACCATCGCGTCGATATGCGCCCGTCAGGCATTTGATCAGCGTGGATTTTCCAGCACCGTTTTCTCCTAGCAACGCGTGAACTTCGCCCGCGCGCAGGGTAAAATCGACCTTGTCCAGCGCGCGTGTGCCGGGAAATGTTTTGACCAGCGCCCGCGCCTCCAAGAGAGGTATACCCTCAACCAATGACAACTCCTATGGCTCGCGAACGGCGCGGTTACTCACGCCGTTCGCCTGTGTCATTCAAGCGTGACTGATCAGTAACCCAGATCTTTCTTCTGCTCGTACACGGCCTGTGGATCATCGTCCTGTGTGTAGAGCTTCGACTCGGTCTGGATGAACTTCTCGGGCATTGTGCCATCTTTCAGGTACGCATCGAGCGCATCGAAAGCAGGCCCCGCCATGTTCGGTGTCAGTTCAACGGTCGCGTTGGCTTCGCCTGCCGCCATGGCCTGGAAGATGTCCGGAACAGCGTCGATGGACACAACCAGAATATCCTCGCCCGGTTGCAGGCCTGCTTCCTTGATCGCCTGAATAGCACCAACAGCCATGTCGTCGTTATGGGCGTAGAGGGCGCAGATGTTTTCACCGCCACCTTCGGCTTTCAGAAAGCTCTCCATGACTTCTTTGCCTTTGGTGCGGGTGAAGTCGCCTGTCTGGCTGCGGATGATCGAGATGTTGTCATGCCCGCTGATCGCGTTCTCGAAACCGGTTTTGCGATCAATGGCGGGGGATGATCCGGTTGTGCCCTGCAGCTCGACGACATTGCACTGTTCGTCTCCGACAGCGCCGACAAGCCATTCGCCTGCAACTTCACCCTCATGAACTAGGTCCGAACCGACCGCCGTCAGGTACAAATCATCAGATGAATCTACCATGCGGTCAAGCAAGACAACCGGGATTTCCGCTTCCTTGGCTTCTTCGAGAACCGAGTCCCAGCCCGTAGCAACGACTGGTGCAAGCAGGATCGCATCGACACCTTGTGCGATGAAGGATCGCAGGGCCTTGATCTGGTTTTCCTGCTTCTGCTGTGCATCTGCAAACTTCAGTTCAATGCCGCGCGCTTCCGCTTCCTGATGCGTCAGGGTCGTTTCTGCAGCCCGCCAACCTGATTCCGATCCGATCTGTGAAAAACCGATGGTCTGACTGATTGCGGCGCTTCCAGCGAAGGACGCCGCAGCAAGCGCCGTGGCGCCCAGAAGAGCGTGAAGTTTAGACATATTGTACCTCCCAAATCTGCTGCTTTATGCAGCTGCCTGTAGATTAATAATACAATATTACTTCTGTCTAGGAAAAAATTGAAAGTGACACGTTGCGAATCGAGAGTGTGCTTATGTGTGCAGAATTGGTATGATGAAACGAAGTAAATATAGTAACCACCGGGCGTTTGGGAGGGAGCTATTTCTGCCTTCCGTCATTTTGTAGCGCAATATCAACATGGTATCTTGCAGCTTTACCCTCTGCGAGCCTTACCTTGGATATAAGATATGTTGACATGCATGAGCGCAAGTGGTCATACATATCTTGTTTCGTGGGGATCCACGTACAGGGAGGTGACTATGACAATGATGAAATCAATCAAGATGCTCGCAATGTCTTCGGTTGCGGCGCTCGCTGTTTCGGCTGGCGCACAGGCGGAGACTTGGCGCGGCTGGAACATTCACCCGGAGGACTATCCGAACAGTATCGCACTGGATCAGTTCGCCGCCGATGTCGCTGAGGTGACGGAAGGGCGTGTGGAGCCTGAAGTGTTCCACAACGGCGTTCTTGGTTCCCAGCCTGACGCAATCGAACAGGTACGCAATGGCGGGTTGGACTTCGCGAACTTCAACATGGGACCGATGGGCGAGATTGTTCCAGCGACCAATGTGCTGTCGTTGCCGTTCATCTTCCGGAGTGTCGATCAAATGCACGCCGCGATGGACGGCGAAATTGGTCAGCGTTTCTCAGACGCTCTGGCCGAAGAAGGGCTGGTGGCTCTTAGCTGGTTCGACAGCGGCGCACGGAGCTTCTACAATACGAAGAAGCCGATCATGACTCCGGCCGACGTGGAGGGTATGAAGTTCCGCGTCATGAACAACGACCTTTATGTCCAGATGGTCGATGAGTTGGGCGGCAACGCTACTCCGATGGCGTTCTCAGAGGTTTACCAGTCGCTGAAAACTGGCGTGATCGATGGGGCGGAGAACAACTATCCGTCTTATGAAAGCACGAACCATTACGAGGTTGCAGGCTACTACTCCATCACGGAGCACCTGATCATCCCGGAATGCATCTGTGTGTCGACGGCCGCATGGGACACATTGTCCGAAGAAGATCAGGCGGCGATCAAGCAGGCAGCGATGGATGCGGCGGTGGTGCAGCGAGAACTCTGGGCGGAGCGCTCGAAAGCCAGCCGTGCCAAGGTCGAGGAGGCGGGTGTCGAGATCAACGAGATCGAAGACAAGCAACCTTTCCAGGACGCGATGGGACCGGTTTACGAGAACTTCATCGCGGCGAATCCAGATCTGGAAAGCCTGATCACGGATATCCAGTCGCTGGAATAAGTATGGCTGTCGCCCGACCGTTTTTCGGTCGGGCGTTCTGATTCAGGAACCATCATGAGTTTTGCGGAACTGATCCCGCCACCGAGCCGACATCCGGTGCTGCGGTTTTTCGATCTTGCGGCGTTCGCCTGCATGGTTGTGGCCGGGCTCCAATTGGTCACGCTCATTTCGATTTTCGGCTGGCTCGTCTTCGGGCGCTATGTGCTGAACGACACGCCGACCTGGGTAGAACAGTTGGCGCTGTTGCTGGTCGTCTGGATCACGTTCCTCGGTGCTGCGGCCGGTGTGTGGACGCGCGCGCATTTGTCGGTCGATTTCATCCGCGAGGCGTTACCGCCGCCGATCCGCAGGTTGCTCTACTGGCTGGCGGTTATTGGCATGATCATCTTCGGTGCCTGCCTCGCTTGGCAGGGTTGGGGACTGGCCAGCGGCACCTGGGCGCGTCGCATTCCCATGCTGGGCATTGCCGAGGGCTGGCGGGCCGTTCCGATGGTCATCTGCGGTGTGCTGACGGTTCTCTTTTCGTGTTGCCATCTTGTCGCGTTGATGCGCGGGCAAGACCCGGCGGAGGTATGTTGATGGGGTTGTCCATTCTGTTCGGACTGTTTGCGCTGGGGCTGATTTCGGGAATGCCCGTGGCCTTCGCGCTGGGGCTCGCGACCGTTGGCGGGTTTCTGTACGAGGGTCTGCCGCTTTTCATCGGGTTCCAGCGTATTCTTTCAGGTATCTCCGTCTTTTCCTTGCTGGCGATCCCGTTCTTCATTTTTGCGGGCGAGCTGATGATGCAGGGCGGCATTGCCACGCGGCTGGTCAGGCTGGCGTCCAGCGCGGTGGGCAGCATGCGCGGTGGCCTGGGCGTGGTGAATGTCGCTTCATCCATGTTGTTCGGCGGGATTTCCGGATCTGCAGTTGCGGATACATCCGCGCTGGGGTCGATCCTGATGCCGGTGATGAAGGAAAAGGGATATGATCCCGACTATGCGGTGAACGTGACTGTCACGTCATCGGTGGCGGGGGTCGTTATTCCACCCAGCCACAACATGATCCTTTATGCGGTGGCCGCAGGCGGCGTGTCGGTGTCGAACCTGTTCATCGCCGGGATCATTCCGGGCATTCTGATGTGCCTGTGCCTTGGCGCTGTTGCGTATGTCGTCGCGGTCAAGCGCGGCTATCCGGCCGAGACATTTCCCGGCTGGGGTGCGCTGTTGCGCAGCTTCCTGATCGCGATTCCCGGGCTGATGACCGCTGTGATCATCGTGGGCGGAGTGTTGTCAGGCGTGATGACGGTGACGGAGTCCGGCGCGTTCGGCGCGATCTATGCCATTGTGGTCACGACGCTGGTCTACCGCGAACTGACCTGGGATGGTTTCCGACGCGCGGTCTATGTTTCTGTGCGGACGACGGCCTTGGTCATGCTGCTGGTCGCGACTGCGTCGGGTTTTGCCTATCTGCTGGCCATTTACCGCGTGCCGGAGCTGCTTGCGGGCGCGGTCACCATGGTTTCCGAAAATCCGATCATCATCCTGCTGATGCTGAACGCGATCTTGCTGGTTCTGGGCATGATCATGGATATGGCCGCGCTTATCCTGATCTGCACCCCGATCTTCCTGCCTGTCGCGCAAAGCCTTGGCATGGATCCGATCCAGTTCGGTGTGATCCTGATGATGAATCTGGGGCTGGGACTATGCACGCCGCCGGTCGGTGCCTGTCTGTTCGTGGGCTGCGTCGTTGGCGGCGTGAAAATGGAACATGCTGTCAAGACGATATGGCCATTCTATCTGGCGATTCTCGTGGCCCTTCTCTTGGTCACCTATGTTCCGGCGTTCTCCATGTTCCTGCCGGGGTTGTTGCAAGGAGGCTGATCCGCAGCTTCACATGAAAGGACGTAACAATGATGAAAACCGATACCCGCCATCCGGCCCATCCCGATTTAGTCAAGCGTATGGACACGACGCAACTGCGTGAGCATTTCCTGATCGACGATCTGTTCAGCGCTGGCGTCATTCGCCTGGTTTATTCGCATCATGACCGGATGATCGTGGGCGGGGTCGAAACCGAGAGGGCCGAGGTGGTGCTCGACAAGGTCGCGGAGGCCGGCACGGAAAGCCTGCTGGATCGTCGTGAAATCGGCATCGCGTGCGTGCACGGGAAAGGCACAGTGGCAGCCGGAGGCGAAAGCTATATGCTAGGCGACGGAGACATGCTGTATCTGGGGCAGGGCGCGGGCGCGATTACATTTGGTGGCGAAGCGCGGTTCTACCTGATTTCGACACCGGCGCACCGCCCTCTTCCAGCAAAGCATATCCGTATTTCTGACGCTGCCTCTGTCGATCTCGGGTCGAAAGAAGGCTGCAACGAACGCACCATCTACCAGTTCATCCACCCCGATGTTCTGGAAACCTGCCAGTTGGTCATGGGTTTCACGAAACTTGCACCGGGATCGATCTGGAACACGATGCCTGCGCATTTGCACGACAGGCGTTCGGAAGTGTACTTCTACCGCGATGTGCCCGAAGATCAGCGCGTTTTCCATTTCATGGGCGAGGCTCAGGAAACACGCCATGTTGTGATGGCCAACCATCAGGCGGTGATTTCGCCGAGCTGGTCTATCCATTCCGGCGCGGGCACGGCCAATTACTCCTTCATCTGGGCGATGGGCGGCGACAACATTGATTATACAGATGTCGAGATGGTCGAAATCGGGTCAATGAAATGAGCCTGTTCGATCTTTCCGGCCGGACAGCCCTTGTCACCGGCGCAAATACAGGCATCGGGCAGGCGATTGCCGTCTCGCTCTCTGATGCAGGTGCTCGGGTTCTGTGCGCGGGCCGTTCGTCGATGGCCGAGACATTGGCGCTGACCGGCGAACGCGGGTCCGGTGTGACGCTGGACCTGTCGGATCCGATGGCCGCCGCTGCCCAATTCGCTGAGATCGCCGAACGCGAACGGGTCGATGTGTTGGTCAATAATGCAGGGATCATCCGTCGTGCAGACGCGTTGGATTTCAGCGAAGCTGACTGGGACGAGGTGATGGACGTCAACATCAAGGCGGTGTTCTTCCTGTCTCAAGCCTTTGCACGTGCCGCGCTTGCGCGAAAAGGGCAGGGGCGGATCATCAATATCGCGTCCATGCTGTCCTACCAGGGTGGCATCAGGGTCGCGTCCTACACTTCGTCCAAGAGCGGCGTGATGGGGCTGACCCGTCTGCTGGCCTGCGAATGGGCAGGCAAGCATATCAACGTCAATGCAATTGCGCCGGGCTACATCGCCACGAACAATACGCAGGCTCTGCGAGATGATCCTGACAGGAACAAGGCGATCCTGGACCGTATCCCGGCAGGTCGTTGGGGTGATCCGTCAGACATCGGTGGCGCTGCGGTGTTTCTTGCCAGCGAGGCGGCCAAATATGTCCACGGCACGACCTTGCCCGTGGATGGAGGGTGGCTCGCGCGGTAAAGATCAGCCGTTGTGTGCGATCGGGTACTGGACGATTCCGTCGTCATCACCACGGAAAAAGGGGCCGTCCCGCGCTTCGCGGACGGCCTCCACATATCCGGTGGGGCTGGTGCCGACATAGCGTTTGAACATGCGCGAGAAGTAATAGACATCCGCATATCCTATTTCGGCAGCTGTCTGCTTCACGTTCCGCCCGCTTTCCAGAAAATGCATGGCGCGTTCCATCCGTTTGAATTGCTGAAACTTTCGCGGCGTCCAGCCGATCTTTTTGCGGAACTCGCGCTGGAAATAATCGGGGTTGTAGGGCGCGTTCTCAACCACGTGATCGGCCAGGCCGTCAAGCAACGGGTCGGCGCTGATCTGCGTTGCGGCCAAGGTAATCGACAAGTCCAACGCATCAGCGGCCTGCACAGGACCACCTTTCTGTGACCGCCAGCTGATGAAAGCGTCCTCGATGAACCGGATCAGAAGGACCATGAACATGTGGTGCTGCGCGAGGGTCGTCGAATTGGGTGGCGCCGATTGGCGGTAGTACCGCACCAATGGTTCCAGCGTGTCCCAACGACCGAGCGAAGCCGCCCTGCGCAGGTTGATCTGCGACATTAGATCGTGCTGGCCGAAAATCTCCAGACTGAAATGTTGTGCGACACCGGTGTAAGTGTCCGGGGACGGGTTCCAGCCAACGAAGCGCGTGTCGCGTGGAATGAGCATTGCATCGCCGGGATGAAGGTGAATTTCTTCGCCCTCGATCAGATAGATCGCACGTCCATCCAGGCAGATAATCAGGTCTTCGACCGAGTTCGTCTTGTCGATGGACCAACTGGCGGAGTGCTGCATCTTGATGGTTGATCGTGTCAGGTTCAGTCGCAACGCATCGGCCGGGATCGCTGAAAGAACGCTTTCTTCGATTTCGTCCATCACTTTCCCCGAATTCGTGAATTTGGTGCGGCTCACTATTCCCGTATTACTGATATCCAACAAGGCGAATCTGCCCATTTACCGAGGGAGGAGCGGCAGTCGCGGAAATGCATGTACACAAGCCATGTGTTTCTGCGGAGCGATGCACGACACCTACATGCACAAAACAAAACACGACATACCCGCTTTGGCGGTCCGAAGGGGTTGCCATGAATAACAACCGTTTTCTTGGGTTAGCCTATCTGTCGCCCTTCATCATCGGGCTTCTGGTTTTTACCGCGATCCCCTTTGTGGCGTCCTTTTATCTGAGCTTTACGAAATACAGCCTGATGAGCCCGTCCAAATGGGTTGGTCTGGAGAACTATATCGATCTGTTCACCAATGACCGGACGTTCCGCAAGTCGCTGTCGGTGACCTTGATATATGTGTTCATCACGGTGCCGCTGAAGCTGGCCTTTGCGCTATTTATCGCGGTGATCCTGAACTACCGGCTGAAGATGATCAACTTCTTCCGCACGGCCTATTACGTCCCGTCCATCCTTGGCGGTTCCATAGCGATTGCAGTGCTTTGGCGGTACATCTTCGCGCATGAAGGGCTGGTGAACATGGTTCTGTCTGCAGTTGGGATGGAGCCGGTGAACTGGTTCGGCGATCCGACCAATGCGCTGTTCACGATCACCCTGCTGCGGTGCTGGCAGTTCGGGTCGGCAATGGTGATCTTTCTGGCGGCGCTGCAATCGGTCGACAAGTCGCTTTACGAGGCAGCGCGCATTGATGGGGCAGGTCCATGGCACATATTTCGCTATATCACCTTGCCGCTGATCACGCCTGTGATCTTCTTCAACCTGATCATGCAAACCGTGCAGGCCTTCCAGGAATTCAACGGCCCCTACATCATCACGCAAGGTGGCCCGCTGAAATCGACCTATCTGCTGCCGCTCTACATTTACGAAAAAGCATTCAAGAGCTTCGACATGGGCTACGCCTCCGCGATTGCCTGGGTGCTGTTCGTCATCATCATGATCCTGACCCTCATCGCGTTCTGGTCGTCGAAGAAATGGGTCTACTACGCCGGCGACAAGCGGAGCTGAGACGATGGTTGCTACTACTGAAATGAACGCTGCCGCGCCACGCGAACTGGACGATTTTCAACTTCGTCAACAGCGCCAGCAAAAGTTCAACGCGGTCATCCGCTACACCGTTCTAACCCTCGTAGGGTTGATCATGCTTTACCCGTTGGTGTGGCTGGTCGGCGCGTCGTTCAAAACCAACTCGGAAATCTTCGCGAGCCCCGGTTTCTGGCCAAGCAAACCAACGCTGGATGGCTACATCAAGGGCTGGGAAACCTCGACGCCCTACACGTTCGGGCGGTTCTTCTGGAACACTTTCCTGATCATCCTGCCGAAAACGATCGGCACGGCGATCAGTTGCACGGCGGTCGCATATGGTTTCGCGCGCTTCGATTTTCCGGGTAAGAAGATCCTGTTCGCGACGCTGATCGCAACGCTTCTTCTGCCCAATGTCGTCACGCGTATTCCTCAGTACCTGTTATTTCGTGATATCGGCTGGTTGGACAGCTTCCTGCCGCTGTGGGTGCCTTCGGCGCTGGCGGGTGACGCGTTCTTCGTCTTCATGCTGGTGCAGTTCCTTCGCGCGATCCCGCGCGACATGGAGGAAGCGGCCCGTGTGGACGGTGCCAACACCTTCCAGACCCTGATCTTCATTGTCGTTCCGCTTTTGAAACCTGCGATCATCTCGGTCTGCCTGTTCCAGTTCATGTGGACGATGAACGATTTCCTCGGTCCGCTGATCTATATCTCGTCGGTCGACAAGTATCCCATCAGCCTTGCGCTGAAGCTGTCCATCGACACCACCGAGGCATTTGAATGGAACCGCATTCTGGCAATGTCCGTCCTCGCAATCACACCCGCGCTGGTCGTGTTCTTCCTGGCGCAGAAATATTTCATCGAAGGCATCTCTGCCGGGGGAGTCAAAGGCTGATGGCGCAACTTCAACTCAAGAACATCGAAAAGGTCTATGCCAACCACTTCAAAGCGGTGCACGGCATCAATCTGGAAGTCCGTGACGGGGAGTTCATGGTTCTGGTCGGGCCTTCCGGCTGCGCGAAATCCACCACGTTGCGGATGATCGCGGGTTTGGAAACGGTCACTGGAGGCGAAATCCGGATCGGCGACCGGGTGGTCAATGACCTGGTGCCCGGCAAGCGCGGCATTTCGATGGTGTTCCAGAATTATGCGCTCTATCCGCATATGAAGGTGCGCAATAATCTGAGCTTCGGGTTGCGGCTGAAACGCCGCCCGAAACCCGAGATCGAGCAGGCAACGAGCGATGTGTCCGGCATTCTTGAAATCGAGGAGTTGCTGGATCGTCTTCCCAAGCAGCTTTCAGGCGGGCAGGCGCAACGTGTCGCTGTGGGGCGCGCGCTGATCAAGAAGCCGCAGGTCTTCCTGTTCGATGAACCGCTGTCGAATCTCGATGCGAAGCTGCGCGCCTCGATGCGCGTCCGGATCACGGATCTGCATCGCCGCCTGAAAGACGAAGGCCGCCCCGCGACCGTCATCTATGTCACACATGACCAGACCGAGGCCATGACTATGGGGGACCGGATCTGCGTCATGAAAGACGGGCACATCATGCAGGTGGCCGATCCGGTCACGTTGTATGAGCGCCCTGCAAACGCCTTTGTCGGCGGCTTCATCGGCACACCGGAGATGAATTTATGCGACGCAGTGCTGACCGACGCTGCAACAGATGCGCCAGCACTGACTGTCGCAGGGCAAACGATCCGGGTGCCCGATGGTCTTGCACCGCGGCTCAAAGCCAAGGACGGGCCGGTGACAATGGGCATCCGCCCGCAGCATCTGGAACGGGTGGAACTGGGAACACCTGATGCGCTTGTAGGCACGGTGTCCGCCATCGAATTCATGGGGCACGAAGTCTATTTGCATGTGCGCATCGGCGATCATGCCTTCATCGCCGTGATCCCCAGTGAAACCTATGACCGCAAGACGGAGCGAGGCGACCGGGTGGCCCTGCGCCCGCTCGGACCGCGCTTGCATGTTTTCGACCGAGAGGAAGGCCACAACCTGTCTCTCGCATCCATCACGTAACCAAGGGAGGAAGAATAATGAAATATTCGATGACAGCACTCGCGACATTGTTCGCGTTGGGCCTGACGCAAGGCGCACAAGCTGCCGATCTGCGTATGAGCTGGTGGGGTGGCGACAGCCGTCACACTGCCACGCAAGAGGCTTTGAAAATCTGTGGCGAGAAACACGGGCACACGATCTCGCCCGAGTTCACAGGTTTCTCCGGGCATCTCGAAAAGCTGTCCACGCAGCTTGCGGGCGGTACCGAAGCCGACATCATGCAGGTCAACTGGCCGTGGTTGCCGATCTTCTCGATCAATGGCGACGGATTTGCCGATCTGGCCGAACTCTCCGACACGATCGACTTGAGCAACTGGACCGAAGGCCAACTTGCTGCGGCGACCATGAACGGCAAGCTGAACGGGCTGCCGGTCTCGACCACGGGTCGCGTGTTCATGTTCAACAAGACCAGCTTTGACAAAGCCGGCGTTGAGTTGCCGACCAACTGGGAAGAATTGATCGCTGCGTCGCCTGCTTTCAAGGAAAACCTGGGCGAGGACTACTATCCCTACGATGCGTCCACTCTGAATGCGGTGCTGACCGTTTCGCTGATTGCGACGCAGCAGACCGGCAAGGATCTGATTGATCCGGCAAGCAACACGGTTGCCTGGACCGCGGACGAACTGGCGTCTGCCATCGACTTCTATCAGAACCTTGTTGATCAGGGCGTGATCCGGTCCTGGAAAGATGCGGCATCCGAAGGCAATGTCGCGCTGCACGAAAATCCTCGTTGGGCGAATGGTGAAATCGGCGGTTCCTATGAGTGGGATTCGACCTATTTCAAATACTCCGACCCGATGGATGAGGGTCAGGAACTGGTTCCCGTGAAGCTGCTTCAGGTAGAAGGTGCCGTAACCGAGGGCGTTTACCGCAAGCCATCCATGGTCTTTGCGGTCTCCAGGAATTCGGACGACCCACAAGCGGCGGCGCAGATCGTGAACTGCCTGATGAATGAACCCGAAGGTGTAAGCGCGCTGGGTGATACGCGTGGTCTGCCCGCATCGAAAGCGGCCGCGACGCAGCTTTCGGAGGCTGGCGCAATTGATCCGGTTCTGATCGAAGCGAATAGTATCATCATGGACGGTACTGGCCCGACGGTATCGCCCTTCAACGAACACCCCGAAGTGCGCGCAGCGTTCCAGGATACGCTGGAATTGTTCGCATATGGCGAGGTGTCGTCCGAAGAAGCGGCGCAGGAAATCATCGATGGTGTCAACGACGCGCTCGAAGACTTCAGTTCGTAAGACGTAACCGCGGTGGTTCGCTACCGCGGCACCCCTGCGGGACAATACATATGATAATGTCAGAACTGCACTGCATCGCCCGGTCGGCGCGATCTATATCCTTGCGCCTTGCTGTCACCGGCGCACGTTACTTCCTGCCGGCGCCAGCGGACTGGGTGCTCGAGAAAGGTGGCGAACCCATCGCATCGGGTCATGCGACGACAGCAGTTCTGGCGATTCATGATCTGAGGCCCGACACCGAGTACCATATTGCGGTGACAGGGTTTGCACCGTTTAAATTTCGCACCGCACCTTGTGCGGGGTTGATCGACATAGCCGATTTCGGCGCACGCCAGGATGCGGCAGACAATTCCAGCGCAATCGCGGCGGCGATAGAGGCGGTGCCACCAGGCGGAACCCTGCGTGTATCCTCGGGCATCTGGTGGACGCGGCCGGTTTTCTTGAAATCCGACATGACGCTGGAACTTTGTGCAGGAGCCGAACTGCGCGCTGTCGGAGCGCGCGGCGGCTGGGTCAAGTTGCCGGCACATGATGAGGCAGGGCGCATGCTCGGGTCGTGGGAAGGATTGCCGGAAACCTGTTTTGCTGCGCTGGTGACGGCCATCGATGCTCAGAACCTCGTGATAGCGGGGCCAGGGACGATCGACGGCGGTGGCGATCGCGGCGATTGGTGGAGTTGGCCGAAGGAAACCCGCGACGGGGCAAGGCGCCCGCGGACCATTCATCTGATCGGCTGCAAAAACGTCACCCTGTTAGGGCCGACAATATGCAATTCGCCATCCTGGACCGTGCATCCGCAGGGATGCGCATCGCTGACCGCGACAGCCCTGACCATCGATAATCCTACCGTCAGCCCCAATACCGATGGGTTGAACCCGGAAAGCTGCGAGGGGGTGCTGATCGAAGGCGTGCGTTTTTCCGTGGGCGACGACTGCATAGCGATCAAATCCGGCAAGCGGGACATGCGTGGCAACGGCGATCATCTTGCACCGACGCGCGATGTGACAATCCGTCATTGCCTGATGGAACGTGGTCATGGTGGCGTGGTCCTGGGATCCGAGATGAGCGGCGGAATACACGACATCACGGTAGAGGATTGCGAAATGCGCGACACCGACCGTGGGCTCCGCGTGAAAACACGGCGCGGGCGTGGCGGCGAAGTGTCGACCATCCGCTTCCGGCGCGTCAGCATGAAAGGGGTGTATGCCGCAGTTACACTCAACGCGTTCTATTTCTGCGACCCGGATGGCCACGATGAATGGGTGCAGTCGCGCTGTCCGGCCGCCGTTTCCGATCTGACGCCGCAGATACGCGACATCCGGATCGAAGATGTCCAGATCGCCGATTTGCACTTGGTCGCCGTGGCCGCGCTCGGCCTGCCGGAGGCCCCGATCCGTGACATTTCCATCCGCAACCTGGCTGTGAGCTATGCTGCTGACGCCAAGCCCGGACCTGCCTTGATGGCCGAGCGCGTTCCCGATCTGCGGCATGCGGGCATCGTCGCGGAATGGGTCCAAATAGACGTAGACCACAGCAATATCACCATGACGACCGAAAGCTTCGAAGGAGCCGCCCAATGACCCCGCTTGAATATTTCGATGGCTATGCGCGGGACTACAGATACTACAAGGGCGGCTCGTGGTGCTATGAAGATGGATGCGTTTACAGAGGGTTGGAAAGCCTTTCTAAAGCGACTGGAAATCAACGTTGGCTGGATCACCTGTTGCGTCTGACGGATGGGCAGATCGCGGCGAATGGTTCACTCGATGGTTACAGTGTCGATGAGTTCAACATCGACCACATCCTTGCGGGTCGCGTGCTGTTCTTCTTGCTCGAACAGACTGGTGACCAGAAATACCGGAAGGCAGCAGATCTACTGGCGTCGCAACTGGCCTCACATCCGCGAACAGATGCGGGGAACTACTGGCACAAGAAGCGTTATCCTTGGCAGGTGTGGCTGGACGGACTTTACATGGGGCTGCCGTTTCAGATCGAGTACGGACAATTGACGGACAACGATGCGCTGATTGATGACGCAATCGCGCAACTCGTTCGGGCGCTGGACCTGACATCGACAGGGCAGGGACTTTATGCACATGGCTATGATGAAAGCCGGGACCAAGGCTGGTCAGATCGGGTCTCTGGCCTGTCAGCCAGCCATTGGGCGCGTGCGATTGGCTGGCTGGCGATGGCCCTCGTCGATTGCTGTGCGCTGATCGGGTCTGAGCGGGCTGTTCGAAGCGGATTGCAGGGTCGGGCAACCGGTTTGCTGGATGAAATTGTCGGTTTGCGCACATCCGGCGGGCTGTGGCTGCAAGTTATTGATCAACCGGACCTGGAAAGTAATTACGTGGAAACAAGTGCCTCTGCAATGTTTGCCTACGCGTTGCAGCGGGCGGATCGGGACGGTTTGCGGCGCGATACCGAGGGCGCTGGAAGTCGCGCATTGGAAGAAATCGAGGCCCGCTATCTATCGCGCGACAAAAGTAGTGACGTGCTGGCGATGAAGAACATCTGCCTTGTCGGGGGGCTCGGGGGCTTCTCGGGCGTCTATCGCGACGGCACACCGGAATACTATCTCAGTGAACCCATCGTGAGTGACGATTCAAAAGGTGTCGGTCCGCTCATGATGGCGCATGCCGAGTGGTTGATTGCGAACGCTTCCAACAGGATTACGACGGCGGCGCAATAGGCCTTGATTGGCGGTTTGTGGCAAATCTGTCCCTACCTGTCTATGCCCCTTTGTTATCCGGGAAAACTGCTGCTACAGACGCGGCGGATTGAAATCGACAAGGCAGGCCGCAATGACCCTGACGCAGCATTCTCCCGTTCCGGAATTATATGTTTCATACGAAAGCGCGCAGAAGCTGAAGCGCGAAGCCGCAGATCTGACGTCTTGGGATCTGAAGCCACGTCAGCTTTGCGATCTGGAACTTTTGATGAATGGCGGCTTCAACCCGCTGAAGGGCTTTCTGTCGGAAGAAGATTATAACGGCGTCGTCGAGAACATGCGTCTGGCGGACGGATCGCTGTGGCCAATGCCTATCAACCTCGATGTGACGCAGGACTTTGCCGACAGCGTCGAGATCGGTCAGGACATCGCGCTGCGCGATGCCGAAGGCGTGATCCTAGCCACGATGAACGTCACCGACAAATGGGTGCCGAACAAGTCGAACGAAGCCGAAAAGGTCTTCGGTGCAGACGATATCGCGCATCCGGCGGTGAACTATCTGCACAATGTTGCGGGCTCCGTTTATCTGGGCGGCCCGGTGACGGGCATTCAGGCACCGGTGCATTACGATTTCCGCGCGCGCCGCAACACGCCTAACGAGTTGCGCGCCTTTTTCCGCAAGCTCGGCTGGCGCCGCATCGTCGCGTTCCAGACCCGCAACCCCCTGCACCGCGCGCACCAGGAACTGACCTTCCGGGCTGCCAAGGAAGCGCAGGCCAACCTGATGATCCACCCCGTCGTGGGCATGACCAAGCCGGGCGATGTGGACCATTTTACCCGTGTGCGCTGCTACGAGGCTGTGCTGGACAAGTACCCGCAGGCCACTACGACGCTGAGCCTGCTGAACCTTGCCATGCGTATGGCCGGTCCGCGCGAAGCCGTGTGGCACGGGCTGATCCGTAAAAACCACGGTGTCACGCATTTCATCGTGGGACGTGACCATGCCGGCCCCGGCAAGAACTCTGCAGGCGAAGATTTCTACGGCCCCTATGATGCGCAGGACCTGTTCCGCAAGCATCAGGACGAGATGGGCATCGAAATGGTCGACTTCAAGCACATGGTCTATGTGCAGGAACGCGCCCAGTACGAACCGGCGGACGAGATCGAAGAGGGCGTGACCGTTCTGAATATCTCAGGCACGGAATTGCGTCGCCGTCTGGCCGAGGGTCTGGAAATCCCCGACTGGTTTTCCTTCCCAGAAGTCGTGAAAGAGCTGCGCCGGACCAAGCCGCCGCGCGCGAAGCAGGGCTTTACCGTGTTCTTCACCGGTTTCTCAGGGTCGGGAAAATCCACTATCGCAAACGCGCTGCGCGTGAAGCTGATGGAGATGGGCGGTCGCCCAGTGACTCTGCTGGATGGTGACATTGTCCGCAAGCATTTGAGCCAGGAACTTGGCTTCTCCAAGGAGCACCGTGACATCAACATCCGTCGTATCGGCTATGTTGCGTCCGAAATCACCAAGAACGGCGGTATTGCGATCTGTGCGCCCATCGCGCCCTATGCGGCGACCCGCCGGGCCGTGCGGGAAGACGTCGAGCAATTTGGTGCGTTCGTTGAAGTCCATGTTGCGACCTCGATCGAAGAATGCGAACGCCGCGACCGCAAGGGGCTGTACAAGCTGGCGCGCGAAGGCAAGATCAAGGAATTCACCGGCATTTCCGACCCTTACGATGTGCCCGAGAACCCGGAACTGGCCATCGACACGGAGAACACCGAAGTCGACTATTGCGCGCAGCAGGTTCTGCTGAAGCTTGAGGGTATGGGCCTGATCGGTACAACCCACTAGTTGGACATCGGGCGGAAGGCCATTCTTCCGCCCGTTTCCCTTTCGCTGGCCGGGCGTGATCAGTTTGCCATGGCGTCGGGCAGCGTGGTGACGATTTCCGGGAAGACGGTAATCAGGACGACGCCCAGTACAAGCAACAGGAAGAACGGCACCGCAGCTTTGGCAATGCGCAGAATGTCGATGCCTGTCAGCCCTTGGATCACGAACAGGTTGAAGCCCACGGGTGGCGTGATCTGGCTCATCTCTACCACGATCACCAGATAGATTCCGAACCATAACGGGTCGATTCCGACGGCTTGAACCATGGGCATGATGATCGAGGTTGTCAGAACAACCACGGAAATCCCGTCAAGAAAACAGCCCAGCACGACGAAGAACACCGTGAGGGCCGCGAGCAGGGCAGGGGCAGACAGGCCGAGTGTGCTGATCCAACTGGCAAGGTTGCGCGGCAAGCCGGTGAAGCCCATCGCTATGGACAGGAAAGCCGCACCTGCGAGGATGAAGGCGATCATGCAGGACGTCTTGGTGGCCGCCATCAGGGCCTCACGCATCTCGGCCCATGTGAAGTCACCGGATGCGAAAGCCAGTATCGTGGCCAACACAACGCCTAAAGCGGCGGCATCCGTGGGCGACGCGATACCCGTATAGATCGATCCGATCACGCCAAGGATCAACAGTGCGACGGGGGTCAGCCTCCGAGAGGCTCTGATCTTTTCCTTGAAACCGGAATGTTCGGTTGCTTGCGGGATCAGGTCAGGGTTCATCAGGGCGCGAATGGCGACATAACCGAAGAACAACCCAACCAGCATCAACCCTGGAAGAATACCAGCCACAAACAGGCGGGCGATGGATTGCTCTGTCGCGACGCCGTAGACAATCAGGATGATCGAGGGCGGGATAAGCAGGCCCAGCGTTGCCGACCCCGCCAGAGTGCCAAGGATCAATCCTTCGGGGTATCCGCGCGCGCGCAGTTCGGGGATGGACATACGCCCGATCGTGGCGGCGGTTGCAGCGGATGACCCGGACACGGCGGCGAAGATGGCGCAGCCCAGGACGTTGACATGCAACAACCGACCCGGTGCACGAGACAGCCAAGGCGCAAGGCCAGAGAACATGTCGCCGGACAATCGCGACCGCAGAAGGATTTCGCCCATCAGAATGAACAATGGCAGCGCGGCGAGCGCCCAGCTATGACTGTGCCCCCACATGGTCGTCGCCAGTACGAGTCCTGCGGGCGGGTTGGCGAAAGCGATGATGGCAAACAGGCCGACAATGAAAAGCGCCAGCGCAACCCAAACGCCCAGCGAGAGAAGGCCGATCATCAGTGCCAGCAGGATAAGCGCGATCAATGGGTCGGGCATAGGTCAGGCTTCTCCGCGTCGACGAGTTGTGGTTTTCGAGTGCGAAGCGCGTCGTATAGCGTGTGTGCCAGGGCGAGGCACAGGACACCGATACCGATTGTGACTCCGGTTTGAGGTATCCACAGCGGTATGGCCACGATACCAGTCGACTTATCACCGTAGCGCAGACTCTCGGCCACAAGCGCCACAAGATAGCGCAGAGCATACAGGGACAAACCAAGGCCCAAGCCAAGCGCTGTGATTTCCGTCATCCATGCTCCGCGCAGTGGCAGACGACGGGTAAGCAAGGTCACGCGGATATGCCCGCCTTCACGCAGGGTGCAGGCCAGCGCCAGAAAACTTGCATTGGCGAGCATGTAGCCTGCAAAATCCGCATAGGACGGGATGGTCCATGACCAGCCCGGCCCCATAACGCGCGCGATGATGTTCAAAAGGATTTGCGCCGACACGAGCAAACAGATCGCGACGATACATGCTGCGGCAACCGCCCCGGATGCTCGATACAGCCACTCAAGGGCATGTCGCATGATGATACTCCACGGCGGGCAGGGCCAAGGACGACCCCGCCCTGTTGCTTACTGTTGATAGGCGTCCAGAACGGCTTTGGCCTGATCACTGGCATTGGCTTCCCAAGTGGTCAGCATTTCGGTGCCAATGGATTGCAGCCCGCTGACCAGTTCGTCGCTCGGATCATAAACGGTCATGCCGTTGTCGGACAGTTCAGCGGTTTTGCTGTCGGTTTCTTCCCTCGACATATCCCAGCCGCGCGTTTCTGCGGTGGTCGCGGCGTCGAGAACGGCTTGCTGCTGTTCTTCGCTCAGCCCGTCGAACACGCGCTTGTTGATGACGACGATGTTCTTGGGCACCCACGCGTTGATCGGCGAATAGTGGCTGACGAAATCCCAGGCGGTGGAATTCGCACCCGTGGATGGCGACGTGATCATCGCATCGATCTGGCCGGTGCTGAAGGCCTGCGGAATGTCTGGCGCTTCGACCTGAACCGGCGCAGCACCGGCGAGCGAAGCGAATTCTTCCAACGCGGCGTTATAGGCACGGAAGCGCAGGCCGTTCAAATCATCGACGGTGGTAATCTCGCCGTTGGTGTAAAGTCCCTGCGCTGGCCACGCGACGGAAAAGAGCGGCATCAGATCCTGCTCCGCCAACAAGTCGGTTATGACTGGTTTCTGGGCGTCCCACAGCTTCGCGGCGTCGTCGTAGCTGGTCGCAAGGAAGGGCTGGCTGTCCATGCCGTACGCCAGATCTTCATTGGAAAGCGTGGAGAGGAAGAACTCACCCAGCGGGACCTGGCGCGAGCGGACGGCGTTCTTGATTTCTCCGTGCGGGAACAACGATCCGGCCGAGTGGACGGTGATGTCGATTTGGCCTTCAGTCGCCTCGCGCAGATCATCCGCGAACTGGATGATATTCTGCGTGTGGAAAGTGGAATCTCCGTAAGGCGTTGGCATATCCCATTTTTCTGCAATCGCCGTGGTGGCGGTCAGCATGGCTGTCAAAGTAAGCGCGCTGCGAAGCATGATTTCGACTCCCTGTTATGTCGGCTTCCGACTTCGTTGATATAACGTTGACAAAATGCAAACGTTCTGAGACGAAAGCAACAGTTTTCTTACCGGCAGGGGCTGTGAGATGGGCGAAAGCACAGAAAAATGGCAATTCTGGGTGGACCGTGGTGGTACTTTTACGGATCTCGTGGGTCGTAGCCCTCACAGAACGCTGCATACGATCAAGCTGCTGTCCGAAGCGCCTGATCATTACCAAGACGCAGCGGTCGAAGGGATTCGCAGATTGATGTCCGAGCATGGCGAAGGGTCGATCGAAGCTGTAAAAATGGGGACGACGGTTGCCACCAACGCATTGCTGGAACGTAAGGGTGAACCGACGCTGCTTCTGATTACAGACGGTTTTGCCGATCTTCTGCGTATCGGAACACAGGCCCGTCCAAAGCTGTTTGATCTGCATATCCGGCTGCCAGAACAGCTTTATTCCGAGGTTGCCGAGGTGCCGGAGCGCCTTGATGCCAACGGCGAGATCCTGACGCCGTTGAACGAGGATGCTACGCGCGCTGCGCTTCAAGCGGCCTATGACAAGGGGCTGCGCTCTGTCGCCATCGCCTTCATGCATGGCTACATGAATCCGGTTCATGAGGCGCGTGCTGCCGAGATTGCGCGCGGGGTTGGGTTCACGCAGATCACGCCCAGCCATGAAACGAGCCGCCTTATCAAGCTGATCAGTCGTGGCGATACGGCGCTTGTCGATGCCTATCTGTCGCCTGTCCTGCGCCGCTATGTGGATCGCGTGGCCACGGCGCTCGACGTGGATGGTGGCCAGTGCGAGCGGCTGTTCTTCATGCAATCGAATGGCGGCCTGACCGATGCCAAGCTGTTTCAGGGACGTGACGCGATTCTGTCAGGCCCCGCTGGCGGGGTTGTCGGTATGGTACGTACGGCAGGTGCTGCGGGCTTTGACAAGCTGATAGGTTTCGATATGGGCGGCACATCAACGGATGTGTGCCACTATGCGGGTGACTACGAGCGGTCGTTCGAAACCGAGGTCGCGGGTGTACGCATGCGCGCGCCGATGATGCATATCCACACGGTCGCGGCGGGCGGGGGCTCCATCCTGTCATTCCGGGAAGGGCGCTATCAGGTCGGGCCAGAAAGCGCGGGCGCAGACCCCGGACCGGCGTGCTACCGTCGTGGGGGGCCTCTGACCGTGACCGATTGCAATGTCATGCTCGGCAAGCTGTCGCCGGATCATTTTCCACATGTCTTTGGGGCAAATGGCGACCAGCCTTTGGATATCGGTGTCGTGCGCGAAAAATTTGCTGCGCTTGCGGATGAAATAGCAGACGCAACAGGCGCCGAGCCGTTGAGCGCCGAAGAGACTGCTGAGGGCTTCCTTCGGATTGCCGTTCAGAACATGGCGCAGGCCATCAAGAAGATCAGCGTCGAGCGCGGTTATGACGTGACCCGCTACACGCTGAACTGCTTTGGCGGTGCGGGTGGACAGCATGCCTGTCTCGTGGCCGATGCGCTGGGGATCACACGGGTATTCGTGCATCCCTATGCGGGTGTGCTGTCGGCGTTTGGCATGGGGCTGGCCGAGATCCGCGCGATGCGCGAAGCTCAATTCGACCATCCGCTCGATGACCTTCAGGCAGCCGAACGGGAACTCGACGAGATGGGCGACGCGGCGGTGCGCGAAGTCGCTGGCCAGGGGATTGCCGAAGATCGGATTAACCTGCGGCGCCGTGCGCATCTGCGCTTTCCCGGCTCGCATCAAAGCCTTGAGGTCGATGTCTCCGACGCCGACCAGATGACGCGCGATTTCAATGATGCCCACAAACAGCGCTTCGGGTTTATCCCTGAGGGTCGTGCACTGGTGTTCGAGATGTTGACGGTGGAAGCCATCGGTCGGACCGACGATTTCGTTGCGCCCGCGCCAGAAGGTGGCACTGCCGATGCAACGGATCGGCTGGCGGTGCATCTGGATGGGATGCGACGCGATGTGCCGTTGTTCCAGCGCGAGGGTCTGGCTGCCGGGTTCAGGGTGAACGGCCCCGCGATCATCTCCGAGCGCATTGGAACCAACATCATCGAACCGGGCTGGGCCGGGCAGATCGACGACGCGGGCAACCTCATCCTTGAACGGGTTGAAGAGCGCAAGACGCAACACGCCGTCGGCACCCAAGCCGATCCCGTGATGCTGGAGGTGTTCAACAACCTGTTCATGTCCATCGCCGAACAGATGGGCGCAACGCTCGCCAACACCGCCTATTCTGTGAACATCAAGGAGCGGATGGATTTTTCCTGTGCGCTGTTCGATGCGGAAGGCAATTTGGTCGCCAACGCGCCGCATGTGCCGGTGCATTTGGGGTCCATGTCGGATTCCATCCGCACGGTTGCACAACTTAACGAAGGCCACATGCAGCCGGGTGATGTTTTCATGCTGAACGCGCCGTTCAACGGTGGAACGCATCTGCCCGATGTGACCGTGGTGACACCTGTCTTCGACAAGAACGGGACGGAGATCCTGTTCTATGTCGGGTCACGGGGTCATCACGCGGATATCGGCGGCAAAACCCCCGGATCGGTGCCCCCCGACAGCACGCATATCGACGAAGAAGGTGTGCTGATCGACAACTTCAAGCTGGTCGAGGCCGGCAAGTTGCGGGATGAGAAGACAAGGGAATTGCTGGGCTCCGGTCCCTATCCGTGCCGCAATATCGATCAGAATATGGCCGATCTGGAAGCACAGATCGCGGCGAATGCCACCGGCATCCGCGAAGTCCATAAGATGATCGACAATTTCGGCCTCGATACCGTGCTGGCCTATATGCGCCACGTGCAGAACAACGCTGAAGCCTCGGTCCGGCAGGTGATCGACGGGCTGGCCGATGGCGAATTTACCTATCCGCTGGATGACGGTGCGCAGATAAAGGTCAAGGTGCGCGTCGATAAGGACGCGGGCGAGGCGGTGATCGACTTTACGGGCACGTCGGATCAACAGGCCGGAAATTACAACGCGCCGCGATCCATCGTGAAGGCGGTGGTGTTGTATGTGTTCCGCACGCTTGTCGGACGCGACATACCGCTGAACGAGGGCTGCCTGAAGCCGCTGAAGCTGGTCCTGCCCGAAGGGTCGATGATCAATCCGGAATACCCTGCCGCCGTGATTGCGGGAAACACCGAAGTCAGCCAGGCGATCGCCGATTGTCTGTTCGGTGCGCTACGGGTGATTGCCGGGTCGCAAGGGACCATGAACAACTTCGCATGGGGCAATGACCGCTTCCAGA
Organism: Qingshengfaniella alkalisoli; assembly: GCF_007855645.1. Taxonomy (GTDB): domain Bacteria; phylum Pseudomonadota; class Alphaproteobacteria; order Rhodobacterales; family Rhodobacteraceae; genus Qingshengfaniella; species Qingshengfaniella alkalisoli. Next base: position 188,857 of record NZ_CP042263.1, on the reverse strand, counting down.
ACTATGAGACCATCGCCGGCGGCAGTGGTGCCGGGCCCGGCTTTGACGGGGCGAGCGGCGTTCACAGCCACATGACCAACACGCTGATGACCGATCCCGAGGTGCTGGAAACGCGCTTTCCGGTGAGGCTGGAACGCTTCGGCATCCGCCAGGGGTCGGGCGGCGCAGGCCGGTGGCGCGGCGGCGATGGCATTCACCGCGTCTTACGGTTTCTCGACGACACCACCGTCACCACCCTGTGTTCGCACCGTGTCGTTCCGCCGCTGGGCATGGACGGTGGTGCCGACGGCAAGGTTGGCGAAAATGCCGTACTCAGGGCCGATGGAAGCCGAGAAGTCCTGCGCGGCAATGATCAGGCCGAACTGCGCGCGGGCGACGCCTTCGAGTTGCTGACACCCGGCGGGGGAGGTTGGGGGAGTTCCCCCCGCTAGCGTCGCGACATTGCCGAGAGAAGGAGCAGACCGTGACATGTCGTCCGGTCTGCTTTTCGGTTGGAGACGCCGCTAGCTCATCACCTTGGTGCCAAGGCCATGGCCTTCCGACTTCGCCTTTTGCGCGCGGTTCTCGCGTAGCTCTTCGACAGACCGAACGGTTTGACGCGCGGCGCCCGACCACTCACGGGTCTTCACCGTCGGGTTTTTCAGTCGTTCGCGCGCGGCAGGGATCGCATCGGCGTATTGTGGCAACCAATCGGCTTGCGCGACCAGCATCTCGTCGACCATCTGCCAGACCTCGTCGGGTGTGCAGATCGCGCCAACGAGCGGGTCATGCAGCACTGCCTGTTTCAGCAACTCCACATCGCCCGTCATCGCGGCCTGAACGCTCATGCGCTGCACGTTCACCGATGCCATGCAGGTCGCGGCACAGGCCTGGGGCAGTTCATACCCTTCGACCATGTTGATCCCGAAACGGTCCACGAAACCGGGGCTTTCGATGATGCAGTCATCGGGAAGGTTCTTGATGACGCCACCATTCCTGACGTTGAAATGCCCGCGATACACCCGACCCGTTTCCATCGCTTCAAGGATGTGGCTGGCATGCTCGTCGGTGCGTTCATAATCGGCAAGCGGTACGCCGGCGTCATCGAGGAACTTCGGGAAGTCCTCTTCGAACCAATTGCGGTTCTCGGTACAATAGCGCAGATAACCGCCGGTCTCACCGTGAATCCACTCGCTCAGATCGATCCAGTCATTGATCGCCTCCGGGCGCTTGCGATACCAGGGCAGGTATTCCGAAAGGTGACCGTTCGATTCAGTCGAATAGTATCCGAACCGCTTCAGCACATCGATGCGGACCTTTTCCTGTTTGGAAAAGACGGGGTGCCGCTCGAACGCTTCGACCAGTTCGTCGCGCCCGATCTGGCGGCCCTGGTAGCGGATATCGAGATACCATGTCTGGTGGTTGATCCCCGAGCAGATGATGTCGACCTTGCTATGATCCTTCTCGCCAAGCGCGCGCGCGATTTGGCGGTGACCGTTTTGCACGCCGTGGCACAGCCCGACGGTGTTGACCTTGCCGCAGTCGATCGCGGCCCAAGTCATCATGGCCATGGGGTTGGCATAGTTCAGAAGCAGCGCGTCTGTTTCAGCGACGTCGCGGATATCCTTGCAGAACTCCATCATCGCAGAGATGCCGCGCTGGCCATACATGATGCCGCCTGCGCAGATGGTGTCGCCCACGCATTGATCCACACCGTATTTCAGCGGGATGCGGATATCGTCGGCGAAGGCCTCCAACCCGCCGATGCGCACACAATTCATGATGTAGCGCGCGCCGGTCAGGGCTTCGCGCCGATCCGTGGTTGCGGTGACGGTTGTTTTCAGTCCGTTCACATCGACAATGCGGCGGATGATCTGCGCGACCATGTCGAGGTTGTGCTCGCTGATATCCGTCAGCGCGATTTCGATATTCTCGAATTCCGGCACTTTCAGGATGTCGGAAACAAGCTTCTTGGTGAAGCCGACGCTGCCAGCGCCAATGATACAGATCTTGAAGTCAGTCATGTGTGTGTCCTTGAAGCTCTCAACCGGCCTTGCGTTGTGCCTGGGGCCGGGCAAATTCGGGCAGCCAGTCGCCATGCGCGGCCAGCAATTCGTCCACCAGTTGCCAGATCTGATCGAGATCAAGCTCGGCAGCGGTATGGGGGTCCATCATCGCGGCGTGGTAGATATGTTCGGGGTTTTCGTTGAGCAGCGCCTGCACGGTCAGATCCTGCACATTTACATTGGACCGCATCAGCGCGATCAGCTGCGGTGGGATGTTTTGTACGACGGTCGGCTGCAGCCCATTGTCATCGACCAGAACCGGCACCTCGACGGCCGCACCATCGGGAAGCTGCGGGATGTAGCCATTGTTGGGGATATTGCCGTATATTACCGATGACGTGCCCGTCACTATGGAGTTGATGATCTCCGAGGCGTATTCATGGCTCGGCTTCACCGTGATCTTGTCGGCATTGCGGTACTTTTCGACCTGCGCTCCCCAGCGTTCGATGTTCTCGACGCAACGCTTGGGGTATTCATCCAGCGGGATGCCGAATTTCTCGATCAGATCGGGACGGTCGCGCTTGATGAACCACGGCACATATTCTGCGAAGTGTTCGGAACTTTCGGTGACGAAATAGCCCAGCCGCGTCATCATCTCGTAGCGCACCTTGTTCGGGCAACGCGGATTCCACGATGATGGTTTCGGAAAGCGCCCTTCGGCGTAGCCTTTGTGCAGGGCAGGGTAGAGATCCTTGTATGTCCCGTCAGGCTGGCGATGCTCGAAATTCAGATAGAAGGCCATGTGGTTGATGCCACCGGCGCGGTAGCGGATGTCCTCGACCGGGATGTCCAGATCGCGGGCCAGTTCCTCGGCGGTGCCTTGAACCGAATGGCACAGGCCGACTTGCCGGATCTGTGGGTACTTCGCGCCGATCGCCCATGTGTTGATCGCCATCGGGTTGACGTATTGCAGCATGATCGCGTTTGGGCAGACCTGAAGCATATCCTCGCAGATCGACCACAGCACCGGAACGGTCCGCAGGCCGCGCATGATGCCGCCGATGCCCAGCGTGTCCGCGATCGTCTGGCGCAGCCCGAACGTCTTTGGAACCTCGAAATCGGTGATGGTGCAGGGATCGTAGCCCCCGACCTGAAAGCAGCAGACGACGAAGTCGGCGCCGTCCAGGGCTTTGCGCTGATCGCCATAGGTTTCGACCGTGGCGGGCACGCCCAATGTCTGAACCATCTTGCTGACGACGACGGCAGATTCTTCCAGCCGTTGCGGGTTAATATCCATCAAACGGACCGTCGCGTTGCTCAGCGCGTCTCGATGCAGGATGTCGCCCGCAATGTTCTTGGTGAAGACGGTGGAGCCTGCTCCGATAAAGGTAATCGTTGGAGACATGGAATTTCCTCAGGTTGCGATTTCGAACGCCGCACGGACCAAGCGGCGCGTGTAGTCGGTTTTCGGATTGACCAGCACTTCGGACACCGGGCCCTGTTCGACGATCCGACCGTGCTGCATGACCATCACGCGGTGGCAAAGTGCGCGCACCACTTTCAGGTCGTGACTGATGAACAGGTAGCTGAGCCCCTTTTCCCGCTGCAGCCGGCGCAGAAGTTCGATGATCTGAGCTTGTACAGACAGATCCAGCGCGGATGTCGGCTCGTCCAGAAGGATGAATTCAGGTTCCAGCGCGATGGGGCGGGCAATGGCGATCCGCTGGCGCTGGCCGCCCGAGAACTCATGCGGGAACCGCGACAGGATCGTGTCCGGCATGCCTGCATCACGCAGCGCCTGCTTCGCGCGGGCCGTGCGCTCCCGACCATTCGCGCCGATGCCATTGACCGCCATGCCTTCCTCGATGATCTGGCGAATCGACATGCGCGGATTGAGGCTGGCGAACGGGTCCTGGAAGACGATCTGCATCCGGGTACGGTAGGGGCGCATCTGATGCCGGTCGTGCCCGTCGATGCGTTCGCCCTGGAACGTCACCTGCCCCTGGTCCATTCCGCGCAGCCGCAGAAGCGCCTGGCCGAAAGTCGTCTTGCCAGATCCGCTTTCGCCGACAAGTCCCAGTGTCTCGCCGCGCTTGAGCTCGAGATCCAGGTCGTTGACCGCAACCAGGGGTGAATAGGTTCCTTTGAAGAAGCCGCCCTTGCGCAACATGTACGTCACCCGCACATCTTCACCGCGCAGCACCGTATCGGGATGACCTTCCAGCGGATTGGCGACGCCCTTGGGGTCGGATGCCAGAAGACGCTTGGTATAGGGATGACGTGGCGCACTGAAAATCTGCTTCGTCGGACCTTCCTCCTTCACCTCGCCATGTTGCATGACGTAGACATGATCCGCGAACTGCTGAACGACCGTCAGGTCATGCGTGATCAGCACAACGCCCATCCCGTAGCGCGCCTTCAATTCGTCGATCAGCGCAAGGATCTGGGCCTGCACGGTCACGTCGAGCGCCGTCGTCGGTTCATCCGCGATCAGCACATCGGGACGGTTGGCAAGCGCCATGGCGATCATGACGCGCTGACGCTGACCGCCTGACAGCTGGTGAGGATACTGCGACAGGCGCGCTTCGGGATCGGGAATGTGGACCTCTTCCAGCAATTCCTGTGCACGCTTCATGGCCTTTTTGCGCCCGATCTTCTGATGCAGGCAAATGCCTTCGATCAACTGCTTGCCGATCGTGTAGACCGGATTGAGAGACGACATCGGCTCCTGGAAGATCATAGAAATCCGGTTGCCGCGCAGGCGGCGGATCTCCTGCTTGGACAGATGGGCCATGTCCTTGCCGTCATAGGTGATCCGTGTCGCGTCGGACAGCGAGGCCCGCTTGCTGAGCAACTGCATCACCGACCGCGCGGTAACGGATTTTCCCGACCCGCTTTCGCCGACCAGGGCAATGGTTTCACCCTTGCACAGCTTGAAGGACACGTCGCGGACTGCCTCGATCATGCCGCCGTCCACCTTGAACGTGACGCCGACCTTTTCGGCCTGCAGGATGACGGGGCGCTTTTCGCGCGGGGTGGGAATGGGAGTGATCTGGTTCATTCTGATTCCCTCAATACGGATCTATGGCGTCGCGCAGCCCGTCGCCGAGCGCGTTGAAGGCGAACACGGTCAGCAGCACGAAGCCCACGGGTGACAGGATCCATGGATAAGATCCGATGACGGAAAACGTGCCCGCGTCCTGCAGCATCAGGCCCCAGGAAATCATCGGTGGCTTCACCGCGAAACCAAGAAAGCCAAGGAAGGATTCCAGCAGCACGATTGTCGGGATGCCGAGCGTCACGGCTACGATGACATGGCTGGTGACGTTGGGCAGGATGTGGCGCAGGACGATCCGACGATCCGACGCACCCACCGCCATCGCGGCCTGCACATAGTCCACGCGCCGCAGCGCCATGGTCTTTGATCGCACCTCCCGCGACAGTTGTGCCCAGCCCAACCCTACGATCACGATCACCACGAAGGTAAGGAACAGCCCGGATGGTGCCGTGACCGGGATCAAAGATGCCAGTGCCAGATAGAATGGCAGTTGCGGAAAGGCCAAGATAATCTCGACAAAGCGCTGCAACCACAGGTCCAGCTTGCCGCCAATATAGCCCGATGTAATCCCGACCAGCGTTCCGATGATGGTGATCAGGGTTATTGACGTCAACGCGATGGCCAGCGTAACCCGCGCGCCCACGACCCCGCGCGAGAATATGTCTCGCCCCAGCTTGTCCGTGCCCAGAATGTGGAAGGGGCTTCCATCTGCCACGCCAATGAAATGGCGATTGGTGGGGATCAGGCCCAACAGTCGATACTCGTAGCCCTTCACGAAGAACCGGATCGGGCGGGGGTTGGACATGTCCGGCCCGACGATGGGCTGGAAGGTCACGGGATCGAATTCTTCGCCTTCGCTGATGGGGTAGGCGACAGGCCACAGCTGCCAGCCATTTTCTTCGGTCCAGAAACTGATCTTGTCTGGCGGTGCGAAGGAAATCTCCGGCCGCTTGGGATCCAGCGGCGCGAAGAAGTCTCCGAAGACCGCGATGATCAGCAACAGGGAGACAAGTGTCAGCCCGAGCATCCCCGGCACGGAACGTCGAAAGCGACGCCAGACGAGTGCTTGATAGCTTTGGCTGTCGGTCGAGACGGTGGAGACGCGCGCGTCTGCGGTTTCTTCGTCCGGCATCGGTGCAAGTTCATCTGTCAGTGACCGGTCGGGCTTGTTCTGTTCAGGGTACCGGCTGGAGGGACTCATGCGTCACCCCCAACCCTGATGCGGGGATCGAGCGCGACCAGCAGCAGGTCGGCAATGATATTGCCTATGATCAGCGTGGCACCCAGCACCAGCAGCAGCGTCGCGGTCACATAGACATCGCCGATGCCCATCGAGCCAACGATTGCCGGGCCAACGGTCGCCAGCGAAAACACGATGGCGACCTCGATCTCACCCGTCAGCATGTAAGGAAGAACGACGCCCTGGTAAGCGACCAGCGGGTGCAACGCATTGGGAACGGCGTGACGCATGACCACGGCCCCTTCACCAAGTCCCTTCGCGCGGGCGGTCTCGACGTACTGGGCGTTCAGCGTGTCCAGCAGGTTGGCGCGCATGACCCGCATGTTGTAGGCCAGACCGCCCAGCGTCGCGATGGCGACTACGGGCCAGATATGTTTGACCAGATCGACGAACTTGCCCCAGGACCAGGGCGCGCCCCCGTATTTCGGGGAAAAGAAGCTGCCCAGTTCCTGCACGTTCAGTTTGAAGGCGAGGATGTAGAGAATGATCAGCGCCAGCAGGAACCGCGGGATGGTCATACCCAGAAATGACAGGAAGCTCAGCGCCGTGTCGATCCAGCTGTACTGACGTGTCGCCGCGAGAATACCGAAGGTGATCCCCAGCACGGAGGCGAAGAAGTGACAGGTCAGCGCCAGAAGGATGGTACGGGGCAGGCGTTCCGCTACGACCTCGGACACGGGCTTGTTGTAGAAGAATGAGTGGCCGAAATCACCTTGCGTGACGATGCCCCAGATCCAGCGGGCATATTGCACGGGCATCGGGTCGTTCAGACCGTATTGTTCCCGGTAGCGTTCGGCGGCGGCATCGGCCACTTCAATGGATGCACCGCCTTGGGTGATCATGTTGGTTCGGATGAAGTCCGCGTAGTCGCCGGGAGGGGCCTGGATGATGACGAAGGTGATCACGCTCATCACGAACAGGACAGGGATCGCCTGCAACAGACGGACAGTCAGAAAGCGCAGCATGGGTTTTCCGTTCTGGGTCATTCATGGCGGGCGACGAGGCCGCCCGCCACTCGGGAGGAACTTATTGCACCGGACCGTCGCCACCGGGTGCGGGCGGCAGGGTCTGGGGGTGAAGCTCGTAATCCTTCTGGGCGTCGGAGGCGACATAGACGCGTTCGCGAATGATCGAGTCCTCTGCCCAGTTATACATGAAGATCGGCGTGCCCGGCGGGATGTTCGAGAACCGCTTGTTGATGATCAGCGCACCCGGATACTGGGTCAGGCCGATACCATACAGGTTCTCGGTCCGCACCTTCTGATAGTTCTTCATGATTTCCTTGCGCTCGTTGCCATCATCGCTGGCGATGAACTGGTTGATCAGGTCGACCATTTCCTGCTCGAAAGGAAGCAGGTCCATCTCGCCCGCGTCATTGGCGCGGTGATTGAAGGATGTCCTTGGCCCTACGGGCGCAAGCTGATCGGTACGCTGGACGACGGTGATCAACTCTGTCGGGTTCCGCATGACCATCCAGTCATAACGGCCCGAGTCCCGGGTCGCGTCACGGTCGTTGCCGCTAAGGGTGTTCAACGCCACGCGGATGCCAAGTTCTTCCAGCATCGCGACGACGCCTTCGGCCAGGTTTTTGTCCGTCTGGTAATCATTGGTCGCAAGCAGCGTCATCTGGACGTTCTGACCGTCCAGCACATCCGCCGGGTGGTTGACGAAGCCGTCGCCATCCGTGTCCTCAAGCCCGGCGGCTTTCAGATACTCCTTTGCGGTCGCAAGATCGTAGGGATAGTAGACCGTGCTGTCCTGATCGTAATAGGACGTACCGGAATACAGGCCACCCGGATAGATCGCGGTGAACGGCCCCTTGACCAGCGAGTTGCCAAGCCGCTGCCGGTCGATCGCGGTCGTGATCGCCTTGCGGAAGTCCAGGTTCCGGTTCAGGTCGCGAATGGCCTGCGCGCGTTCGTCCGGTTGACCCCAGCCATTGCCGGACAGGTTCGGATACAGCGAATAGCCTATGATCCGAGGACCAAATTCCAGACGGGCCGGGGCGTCATCCTCTGCCGAACGGCGCAGCGCCTCGACATAGTTTTCGGCTTGCTCGAGGTTGGAAAAGTCTCCCGTGCCCGCAACCGCCTGAACGTCGCGATCGGCCCAGGTGGACAGCTTGTACTGCATCTCGTCGAGATAGGGCAGCTGATTGCCGTTTTCATCCACCTTCCAGTAATACGGATTGCGGCGCATGACGATGATGTCGTCGGGACGATATTCGACCGGAACCCAGGCGCCCATGACCGGAAAGCCCATATAATCGGGCGGGAAGGCGTTACGGTAGTCTTCATAGCTGTTGTCGCTGAATTCGGGATGTTCCGGCTTCAGGATATGGCTCGGACCCGGACAGAAGGTGCCATAGGCCATCTGGTATAGCACCGCTTCCGGATGCGATGTCTGGAAAGTAAATTTGACCGTGTAGTCATCAACCTGTTCAAGCGTCGTGCCTGCGCCGAATGTTTCGGGGCTCGCGCCGTTCAATGGTGTGACTTGCGGGTCCATGACGTGGTTGTCCCAGTAAAACATCACGTCTTCCGCATCGAACGGATCGCCGTCGGACCATTTCGCACCTTCAATCAGGTGGACGGTCAACTGCGTTCCATCTTCCGACCAGTCCCAGCTGGTGGCGAGGTTCGGGAGCGGTTCCAGATCGTCGGGGTTTATCTGAAACACCGGCCCCGTGCGCGTCAGGCATTCATAGAGCCCGATATCAATCCCGCCCCAGCCTTGCGTGTTACCAGCGAAATAGTTCCATCCTTCCGGACGCCCGCCAATCACGTGGCGCATCACATCGCCATAAGCACCTGTTCCGTCAGGCATATTGGCAGCCTTGTAGACTAGTGGCGCAGTCGGCAACCGTTCCTCAACCGGCGGCAACTTCCCGGTTTCGACAAAGTTCGTGGTGATCCATTCGGGCTCGGAATAGCTGTCGAGCGCCATATACTCGAAAATTTCTTCGCGGTTTACGAAGTTCGGCTCACCCTGTGCTGCGAAATCCGGCGGATCGGGTGGTGTGGTAGGTGTCACAGATTGCGCCATAACGGCAGACGCAGCCGTTCCGGACAGCAACATCACCGCCAAGGCGGTTCCATAGCGTTGTTTCATCATTCCTCCCTCGGGATGTTGTCATCCCTCTAACTGCCCGTCGCGCTGTCTGGCGAATAACGGGTGGAAAGAAATCTGTCGGAATCGTGGCTTTACAGCAATCCTGAAACCCGACAAATTACTCCGGGTTCTTAAGATTGATGCAATGAGACAAACAAACACGATACCCAGCCGCGCCGGACATACCGGCACAGGTCATGACCGCAGCTTTTATGCGCGGACCAAAGCGTTCGGTCGGTTCGGCATGCGGCTGTTCACACCGCAGGTCATGGACAGCTCGCATTGGCACGGGCATGTCGAGGTCAATCTTCTGACTGGCGCGCGGATGGTCTATCAGGTTGACGAGGATCGCATCGACATTCCCGAAGGGCGCATCGTGGTCTTCTGGGCGGGTGTTCCGCATCGGCTGACCAAGGTGATCCCGGAAGGCGACGCCGCGCCACGACTGTGCAATATATACTTGCCACTCGATGCGTTTTTGTTCATGCAACACATTGCGCCGTTGCAAGTGGACCTTCTGGGCGGCGGCTTGCTGATGTTGCCTGGAGAACTCAGCGACATTGCGGTGATCGAGCGCTGGTACCGCGACTACCGCTCAGGTGATTTCGAGCGGGTCGAGATACTGAAGGCGGAACTCAACACGCTGTTTCGCCGTGCGCAGATCGGGGCGTCCGACTATCTGCGATTGCCAATGTCCAAGCTGCATGGCGCGCGTGAGATCGGCCCCGCAAATATCCGCCATGTCGTTGCGATGGTGCGGTTCATATTGGAACATCTGGACGAGCCGATGACCAACGCCGATGTCGCAAGCGTCACGGGGCTGCATCAGAACTATGCGTTATCGTTGTTTTCCGGGATGATGCGGATGCCGATGAAGCGCTTCATCATCCGGATGCGGCTCTTGCGTGCCCGCGCGCTTCTGGTGGAGAATGCAAGCCCCGTCGCCGTCGTTGCGGCGGAATCCGGTTTTCTTTCGCTCAGCCAGTTCTACGCCCATTTCAAGGCCGCTTACGGGGCAACTCCGAATGAAATCAGGGCCAGCTACCTCGGAGGCTCGCCAAGTGATACGTAGGCTGGTCCCGTTATGCTGAATACCCCCCTCTTGAGCCATGATCTGGTGCTGGTCGGCGGCGGTCATAGCCATGCAATCTTCCTACGAAAGTGGGGCATGAAACCGCTGCCGGGTGTGCGCGTTACGCTGATCAATCCCGGACCCACCGCCGCCTATTCCGGCATGCTGCCCGGTCATGTCGCTGGCCACTACACGCGCGAGGCATTGGACATTGATCTGGTGCGCCTGTGCCGGTTTGCGGGAGCGCGGTTGATCCTCGCCCCGGCGACCGCGATCGATACCGGCCGCAAGCATATCTGCGTCAAAAGCCGGGGCGAGATTGGTTATGACGTCGCCTCGCTCGACATCGGCGTCCATTCACGGATGAGCGGGATCGAGGGGTTTGACGCACATGCGGTGCCTGTCAAGCCGCTCGGCGCTTTTGCGACGCGCTGGCAGGCGTTCTTGGCTGATGTCTCCGCCGGGACAAGAAGGCCGCAGGTGGCCGTGATCGGTGCAGGTGTGGCGGGTGTTGAACTGGCCATGGCCGCAATGCACGCGCTTCGGCAAATCCCGAAGACGTCTCCGAAGGTCACGTTGATCGAAGGCAGGTCCACCATCCTGCCCAGTCAACCAGCCCCAAGAAGCCGATTGAAACGTGCGCTCGATGACAACGGCATCGCCTTACATCTGAACGCTCTTATTGACCGGATTGACGGGGACGGAGTTCTGCTTGCGGACGGACAACGCATCGCGTCCCAATTCATTCTCGGCGCAGGGGGCGCTGCCGCCCATCGCTGGCTCGCCGACAGCGGCTTGCCTACGACAGAGGATGGTTTTGTTCATACGGGTCCGGATTTACGCGTCAGGGACACTGACAGCCTTTTTGCCGTGGGCGATTGCGCCCATCTCGATCACGCTCCACGCGGCAAGGCCGGGGTCTATGCTGTCCGCGCCGCGCCCGTGCTGTTTCACAACATTCGTGCCAAGCTTCAGGGGGGTCCGCTTCGACCCTTCCACCCGCAACGCGAGTATCTGAAGCTCGTCTCACTGGGCGATAAATCCGCCTTGGCGGAAAAATGGGGAATGACCCTCGCGGGACCACATCTGTGGCGCTGGAAAAACCACATCGACCAGACGTTCATGGAAAAGTTCCGCGACCTTCCCGAAATGCGCGAGGCGGTGCCCATGCCGGGCGCTCGGGCGCAGACCAATGAAATCAACCAGCCCCTGTGCGGGGGCTGCGGGTCCAAGGTCGGGGCGAAAACGCTGGCCACGGCATTGGCGCAACTGCCGCAAGGTACCCGTTCTGACGTTCTGTCCACGCCCGGTGATGACGCCGCCATTTTGCAGATCGACGGCACCCGTCAGGTGCTGACAACCGATCATTTGCGTGCGTTTACCGAAGATCACGGGCTGCTCGCACGTATTGCCACGCTGCACGCGCTTGGCGACATTTGGGCGATGGGGGCAACGCCCCAAGCGGCGCTTCTGTCGATCACGCTTCCGCGCATGACTCCCGCCTTGCAAGAACGTAGCCTGACCGAGATCACGGCCGCGGCAAGCAATGTGCTGGCACAAACCGGCGCGGAAATCGTCGGCGGGCATACGACTATGGGCGCAGAATTGACCATAGGTCTGACGTTGACCGGGCTTGCCTCGAAACAGCCGATCACCATCGCGGGTGCACAACCGGATGACGTGCTGGTCCTGACCCGGCCAATCGGCAGCGGCGTGTTGTTGGCTGCCGAGATGCAGGGCAAGGCATCCGGGAACGATATTGCCACCATGTTCGACAGGATGTGCCAGCCCCAAGACGATGCTGCTGCGATCCTCTCGGACGCCAACGCCATGACCGATGTGACAGGTTTCGGGCTTGCTGGGCATTTGCTGAACATCTGCCATGCCTCCGGTCTGGGGGCGGAACTGGAACTCGAAACTATCCCGATCTACGCCGGCGCGCTGGATCTGGTGGGGCAGGGCGTCCGCTCAACGATCTGGCAGGACAACCGCGAGGCGACCCCGGTACAGGGCGCTTCAGGCAGGCGTGGTGATCTGCTGCATGATCCGCAGACAGCAGGTGGGCTGCTGGCCGCGATCCGTCCAGGGCAGGGGGCTGACGTTATTGCACGGCTGCGGACAGCGGGTCATGACGCGCAGGTGATCGGCAGGATGGTTGATGGATCACCGGCAATTCGGTGCTGCTAACCGTCATACTTTCTGATCAACCCGGATGCACAGCGGTCCAGCGTTTCGTCTGACAGGTCGCGCAGATGCAAGGGATCATGCGATGCCTCACCCGATATGCGCGTATAGCGGGGATCGTAGTGACGGGTGATCAACGCGCGCGTCAGCGCGGACAACGCACCCGCGGCTGCCAGGCTTTGCCATGCGTCCACCTGCTTGTGCCCGTGATAGGGGACCAGCCGCTGTAATGTCCGGTCAAGCGCTTCGGGGTCTTTTACGTAGTCCTGATATTCCGCTACCAAATGCGTCACGCGTGCGTCGATCGGTGCGGACAGGCGAACCTGCTGTGCTTCGCGCATCGCCTTCCACAGTACGGGCGGCAGGTTCAATGCGCCCACGCGGCTGCTTTCGGCCTCGACGAACACAGGGCGGTCAGGATCGAGACGCACCAGTTCAGCGGCGAGGCGGCTTTCAAAGGCTTTCTGCGACGGCTGACCCCCGTCGATCTCGCCAAACAGGGATCCACGATGACAGGCCAACCCTTCCAGATCAATCACCTGCGCGCCCTGCCGTGCCAAATGGGTCAGAAGCCTGGTCTTGGCCGTCCCCGTGCCACCGTTCAGCAGCACGACGCGCGACGGCAAGGGGGTGTCATAAAGCGCCTTGACCACCATCCGGCGATAAGCCTTGTAGCCACCATCGACCGTATCCGCGCGCCAGCCGATCTGCTTCAGGATCATGGTAAAGGATCCTGACCGCTGCCCACCGCGCCAGCAATAGATCAGTGGACGCCATCCGCCGGATTTGCCCGTGAGCGGTCCTTCAATATGTGCCGCAGCATTGCGAGCGACGAGAGCCGCACCGATCTTGCGTGCCAGAAACGGATCCTGCTGCACATAGATCGTACCCACTCTTGCGCGTTCTTCATCCGACAAGACGGGCAGGCTGATCGCGCCGGGGATATGGTCTTCGGCATACTCTGATGGAGATCGCACATCGATTATATCGTCGAAGGGCAAAGACCGAAGATCGTAAAGCGTGTCCAGCGTCTGGGGCATAGTTTCTCGCGCAACTTACAGGCAGTCGTGCGAGCATCCGGCGTTTTGGCTCAAATGAAAAGACTTCCGCCGCATCCAGCCTGTCACGTGCCGATCATCAGGCGGATGCCATAGGCGACGACTGTCAGGGTCAGCACGCCCGAGCACCACAGCAGAACGAACCAGCCAACCCGTTTCAGCATCAGTGATACCCTTCATCCGGATCGACCTTTCCGCGAAACACCCAGTATGCATAGGCGGTGTAGCCAAGGATGATCGGCAGAATGAACAGCACTCCCACCAGCATGAATATCTGGCTTTTTCGCGCGGTGGCGGCGTCCCAGATGCTCAGCTGCGTGGGGATAACCCATGGCCACATGGAAATTCCGAGACCGATGAAGCACAGCAGAAACAGCGCCAGAACCAGCAGAAACGGTCGCCAGTCGCTCTCACCCTCGGTCAAAGATCGCGCCAGCGCGTAGATCAGCAACGCCACCGCGATGGGAACGGGTGCGGTGACTGCGATGGCAGGCCATGCGAACCAGCGCCCCAGATATTCCGGATGCAGGAAGGGCGTCCACAGGCTGACTGCGACGATGAAACCCACCGTCGCGATACCCAGGATACGAGCAAGCCTGCGGGCTTCTACCTGCACATCGCCGCTTGTCTTGATATTCAGCCAGCAGGCACCCAACAGCATGTAGCCACACACCACCGCCGCGCCGCACAGCAATGTGAAGGGCGTCAGCCAGTCCCACCAACCGCCCGCATAGCTGCGATCTGCGATCTCGATGCCTTGCAGGATTGCCCCGAGGATCATGCCCTGCGACATCGCCGCGATGAACGAGCCGCCGAAAAAGGCCGTGTCCCAAAGCCAATTGGAGAAGGGTCCGGTAGCCTTCCAGCGGAACTCGAACGCCACGCCTCGGAAGACCAGCCCAAGCAGCATGGCGATGACCAGCGGATAGACCGCAGGCATCAGGATCGCGTAGGCCAGCGGGAAGGCCGCGAACAGCCCACCACCACCAAGCACCAGCCATGTTTCGTTGCCGTCCCAGACGGGGGCTACAGTGTTCATCAACAAGTCACGATCACGCTTTCCCGGAAACAGCGGGTAGAGAATGCCGATCCCCAGATCGAACCCGTCAAGCACGACATAGATATACACGGCCACAGCAAGGATCAGCGCCCAGGCCGCGGTGATGTCAAATCCCGTTTCCATGGCTCAGTTCCTTTTTCCGTTCGGATGCTTGCGGTCCGCGCCAACGGCGATCGGGCTTGCGGTGCGAATGGGCCCGGGTTCTGCATCAAGACCACGTTCCCCAGGATGCGGCGATTTGTTCATCAGCTTCAGCATATAGACGATGCCCGCGCCGAACACCGAAGAATAGATCACTATGAACGCCAGCAGCGAGATACCGACGGCCTGCGCTTCCAGGGGCGAGGAGGATTCCTGTGTCAGCAAATGACCATAGACGGTGTAGGGCTGGCGTCCGACTTCGGTCGTGAACCACCCCGCCAGCACGGCGATCAAGCCTGATGGTCCCATGATCAGCGCCGCGCGGTGCAGCCAGTGATCGTCATACAGCCTGTGCCTGTATCGCGCGATCAGGGACCAGACACCTACGCCCAGCATCAGAAAGCCAATCCCGACCATGATACGGAAGGCCCAGAAGACGACGGCGACGGGTGGTTCCAACTCATCCGGCACACTATCCAGCCCGTCGAGCGGAGCATTGAGATCATGTTTCAGGATCAGCGAGGACAGCTTCGGTATTTGAACGGCGTATTTGACTTCCCCGGCTTCCTGGTCAGGGATGCCGAACAGGATCAACGGCGCGCCATCAGGGTGGCTTTCGAAGTGCCCCTCCATCGCCATGACCTTGACCGGCTGATGCTTGAGCGTGTTCAGCCCATGCTGGTCACCCAGAAAGATCTGGATCGGTGCCACGATCGCCGCCATCCACATTGCCATGGAAAACATGGTGCGGACACCGTGGTTGTCCCTTTCTCCGCGCAGAAGGTGCAGCGCACCGACGCCACCCACAATGAATGCCGTCGTCAGATAGGCGGCAGTCAGCGTATGCGCCAGTCGGTAGGGGAAGGAAGGCGTGAAGATCACCTCCAGCCAGCTCAGGGGTATGAACTGGCCGTTTTCGTTGATCTCGAAGCCCTGCGGCGTCTGCATCCATGAATTCACTGACAGGATCCATGTCGCCGAGATCGCCGTCCCAAGTGCTACCATAACGCAGGCAAACATGTGCAGACCGGGACCGACCTTGTCCCGGCCAAAGATCATGATGCCCAGGAAACCGGCCTCCAGGAAGAACGCCGTCAGGACTTCGTAGGCCATGAGTGGCCCGATGACTGGCCCGGCCTTGTCCGAGAACACCGCCCAGTTTGTCCCGAACTGATAGGCCATTACGATGCCCGACACGACGCCCATTGCGAAGGTGATCGCGAAGATCTTCAGCCAGTATTTGAAGAGCTGCAGGTAGGCGTCATTACCGCTGCGCAGATACATGGCGTTGAGTACCGCCAGATAGCTTGCCAGACCGATTGTGAAGGCTGGAAACAGAAAATGGAACGACACTGTGAAGGCGAATTGCATGCGTGCCAGCATGACCGCGTCCAGTCCCAGAAAGGTGGTGACTTCCATGATCGCTCCCTGCGGCTGTGCAAGATGACATCAGGCTAAGCCTTTGTGACCATGGGTCAAGTTGTTATCGCAGGCTGCGCCATTGTGTAGCGATAATGGCTTATGAAGACGCGGCGCGCGATCGACGATTCTCCGTTAAAGCGGCTATCGTACGCCCGTATTTTAGGCTTTCACTAGAAAATGCCGCCTTTTTAATCATCAATCGGGTGCTAAGGTCCACGATTTGAAAGCCCACGCGCCATCGCCCCTTACCAGCTACAGCGTGATCGGTAACGTGAACGTCACAGAGTAGAAGCGGTCAGAGCCTTCGAAAGAAGCGCTCCGGGCATTGCTCGACAAGAAGCAGTTCTTGATCGTGGAGGCTCGAATGACTGATCGAATGAAATCTGAATTCTCCAATGCAAACGAAAAAGACAAGAAAACCGCATGCGGTCGACCCAGTTGCAAGGGTTGCCCATGCGCCAACAGGGGTAAATCTATGAACGCGATGAAACTGGCGGCAACTGCTGCCCTGCTTGGGTCGACCATGGTCGCATCCGGTGCATCGGCTGCTGACGCGGTCACCTTTCAACTCGACTGGCTGCCCGGCGGTGACAAGGCACCGATCTATGTCTGCATCGATCAAGGTTTTTGCGAACAGGCCGGGCTGGACGTGACCATCAATGGCGGTCGCGGATCATCCGAGGCGGTGACCAAGCTCGCCACTGGGGTATCAGACATCGGCATCGCGGATATCGGCGCATTGATGGCCGCGCGCGCCACGGAAAACGTCCCCGTGACGGCTGTCATGTCGGTGTTCAACAAGGGACCGCATGCTTTCTATTCGCTGGATGGCAACGGGATCGAGACAGCCGAAGACGTTGCTGGAAAGGAAATCGCCACATCGCCCTTTACCTCGTCGAATGTCTTCCTGCCGCTGGTGCTCGGTGAGGTCGGATTGTCCGAAGACGACATCGCGCTCACCAAGGCCGATCCCGGCGCTCTTGGCCCGATGCTGATGACGGGCGCCGTTGACGGGATCATCGCATGGATGACGGACGTGTCGCGCTATACCGGACAGGCGGAAGAGGTAGGTAAGGAAATCGTCGTGATCCCCTGGTCCGATGCCGGATTGGAACTTTATTCCGCCTCGATGATCGCGTCCGACAGCTTCCTGGCCGAAAAGCCCGACGTCGCCCGCCGCTTCGTCGAAGCCTACAAGAAGTCCATTGAGTTCAGCATCGAGAACCCTGCCGAGGCAGCGCAATCCGTTGCCAACATGGTGCCGGAACTTAACGCGGAGAACGTCGAAGGTTCCCTGCGCGACACGCTGGTTCTGATTGATAATGAAGTGACCGAACGCGACGGGCTTGGTGTCTTGCTGCCCGAACGGCTGGCCGCAACATGGGCGCGCGTGGCCGAAGCCCAGGGTCTGGACGCATCCGCCCTCGATCCGGAAACCATGGTGGACCGGTCCTTCCTGCCGGGGACGATGTAAGCCGATGCAGACACCTCCAGCCATCTCGTTTCAGGATCTCGGCCAGTGTTTCGAGACACGCTCCGGCCGGATAGAAGCACTGCGTGGCGTCGAATTCGACGTCGTGCGCCATGAATTCGTTGCGGTGCTTGGCCCGTCCGGTTGCGGCAAGTCCACCTTGCTGCGATTGATCGCCGGGCTGTTAGAACCGACATCGGGGCGGGTGGAGGTTTTTGGCTCCTCCGTGAAGGAACCGCGCGACGACGTGGGGATCGTTTTCCAGAAGCCCACACTCCTGCCTTGGGCAACGATCGAGGACAACGTCTGTTTTCCGGCCAGGCACAAACGCGGTCGCGTGGGGGCAAACGAGCGCACCCGCGCTCGTGATCTACTGGACATGGTCGGCCTCAAAGGCTTCGAGAAACGTTTGCCGAATGAATTGTCCGGCGGCATGCAGCAGCGCGTGGGCATCGCCCGCGCCCTGTTCATGCGCCCCGACATCCTGCTGATGGACGAACCCTTCTCCGCCCTCGACGCGCTGACGCGTGAGGAAATGGGACTGGAACTTCTGCGGATATGGGAGGCCGAGCCGAAGACGGTTCTATTCATCACCCATTCCATCAGCGAGGCGGTCCTGCTGGCCGACCGCGTCATCGTCATGAGCGCCCGCCCGGGTCGCGTCATAGAAGACATCAAGGTGCCCCTGCCGCGACCGCGCGGCCTGGAAACTTCCAACGCACAGGTAATGAATGACTTTTCAGCCCATCTCCGGTCGCTCCTCGTCGCGCCCCGCGCAGCGTGACATTGCGATGAGCACCCGAAATGCCATCCGGCATGCGGCAACGGCACCCGCCGTCTTGCCCGTGGCCACCTTCATCGGCCTATTAATCCTGTGGGAACTGGCCTGCCGCCTATTCGCGATCCCGTCCTATGTCCTGCCATCGCCAAGCCGCATCATGGGCGGCTTCGGTGCGGTCGACGCGGCACGTTGGTTCGCGCATGTGTGGTCGACCTTCCGCGTGGCAATGATGGGCTTTCTGTTGTCCATCGTGATCTCCTTGCCTATCGCCATCGCGCTTGCACGGTCGGAGGTCTTCTCCCGCGCAGTCTATCCCATCCTCGTGGTCATCCAGTCCACCCCCGTGGTGGCTATCGCGCCGATCATCATCGTCGTGATGGGGGCCGGCGATCTGCCGCGCGTCGTGATCACTTGCCTGATCACCTTCTTCCCGCTGGTCGTGTCCACGACGACCGGATTGCTCGCGACACCGCCCGAGTTGATCGAGCTGTCCCGAAGCCTGCGTGCTCCTGTCTGGCGCGAGATCACCCAGATCCGGTTGCCCTATGCCGTGCCCTATATCTTCTCCGCGCTGAAGATCTCCGTCACATTGTCGGTCATCGGCGCGGTGGTCGCTGAATTCGTGGCGGCCGAGAAGGGGCTGGGCTACTTCATCCAGTTCTCGACTTCCATGTTCCAGATCCAACAGGCGTGGTCCGGGCTTGTCGTGCTGGTCCTGCTATCTCTCTCGCTGTTTCAGGCCGTGAACCTGATCCAACGCGTGTTTTTCCCCTGGAGCATCGCGAGGCAGTCCCGATGACCAGTTTTCTTATCCAGGGCGCGAAAGGCATCCTGACCGGCAGACAAGGGACGGAGGCGCGGGCTTATGGCGACATCCGCGTGGCGGACGGCAAGATCACGGAAATCGGATCGCTCAGGGCAGGGCCCGGCGAGCGGGTCGTTGACGCTGGAGGCTGTGTCGTCACGCCGGGATTGGTGAACACGCATCACCACCTGTTTCAAAGCGTGCTGAAGGCTGTGCCGGAAGGGATGAACGAAGGTCTGGCCAAGTGGCTGCGGCTGGTGCCCTACAGCTATTGGCAGTTTCTGGATGAAGAAGCTTTGCGCGTCTCCGCGACTATAGGCATGGCTGAACTGGCACTGTCGGGGACGACGACCGTCGCGGATCATCACTACATCTACTCCGCCAGCTACGACTATGATCCTAATGAGATTTTGTTCGACACGGCTGATAAGTTCGGGATGCGGTTCGTGCTGGAACGCGGCGGTGCCACCAAGGGCCGGGTGTTCGATGACAGCAGGTCACTGCCTCTGCCCACCGAGACTCTGGATGCCATGCTGCAATCTGTGGAAGCGACAGCGAAGCAATGGCATGACCCGTCCGACGATGCGATGCGGCGCGTCATATTCGCCCCAACCACGCCAACATTTTCATTGCAAACCAATGAACTGGAAGATGCTATTAAAGCCGTCCGTGGCTTGGGGTTGCGTATCCATTCACACCTGTCCGAGAATATGGACTACGTGAACTATACGCTACAACAGTTTGATAAAAAACCAATCCATTGGCTCGCCGATCATGACTGGCTGGGTGAGGATGTCTTCTTCGCGCATTTGGTCGAATGCGATCCCTCAGAGGTCGCTCTTCTGGCAGCGACCGGCACCGGCATGGCGCATTGCCCGCAGGCAAATGCGCGGCTTGGATCGGGGATCGCTCCGGCGGCAGCGCTGTCTGATCTGGGTGGAAATGTTTCGCTGGCCGTTGACGGTGCAGCGGCGAATGAAGCGGCGGACATGGTGTCGGCGCTGTATTCGGCCTTCACGGTCCATCGCGCAGCAGGCGGTGCCGAAGCAGTGGATGCCGAAACGCTTATCCACTGGGCGACCGCAGGCGGAGCCAGGGTACTGGGACTGCCCGGCATCGGCACGATCGAGGTTGGGAAATCGGCGGATCTGGTGCTGTTCGACCTCGCCCACCCGCGCTACCTGGGTCAGCACGATGCGCTGATCGGGCCGGTGATTTCCGGGGGTGCAGCGGATGTACGTCACAGCTTCGTGCAGGGACGCCCGGTGGTCGAAAACGGCGCGCTGCCCTGGCTCGACATGGAACAGCTTGCGGCAGATGCCGCGCGCGTTACGGATCGGATCATTTCACAATCACAGGAGCTTGCCCGGGCCGTTTAGGGTGCGCCTCGCCCAATCACAGGGGAGTAGAAGCGGAAGGCGCAGCGCGTCGGTCATTGCTCCGGAAACACGCGAGGAATTTCCTCGTTCGTTACATCAGGAGATGAAAATGACAGTAGCAGATTACGCACTTGAAGAGCTGAACAAGGAAAAGACATTCGGCGGGGTGGGCAAGACCAAGGATCGCGATGTGCCGCGTATCGACATGAGCGATTTCGAGAACCGCAAGAAAGAAATCGCGAACCAGCTTTGGGCTGCCGCGACCGAAATCGGGTTCTTTCAGCTCGTCGGGCACGGTATCCCGCAAAGCCAGATTGATGATGCGTTCGAGATGACGGCGCGGTTCTTCGACCTGGCTGAAGAGGTGAAGGCGCAGTACCCGCTGGGCAAAGGTACCAATGCAGGCTGGGAATACAAGGCGCAGGTGCGCCCGTCGACGGGGACGGCGGACCAAAAGGAAAGCTATCAGATCACGCTGCCGCGTATGGAAAACCTTTGGCCAGCGGGCGAAGAACTGTCGGGCTTCAAAGCTGAAATGCTGGCGTTCGAGCGTGCCAACTGGGCGCTGGGGATGAAGGTGCTGTCCTGCTTCGCGTTGAAGCTGGGCTTCGCGCCGGATTTCTTCACCAACGCCCATGACCCGCTGTCGCCGGAATACCAATCCACGCTGCGCCTGATCCACTACCTGCCGATGGTCGACGCCAAGCCCGAAGATTTCGAAGGCTGGCGCGCTGGTGCCCATACCGATTTCGACTGCCTGACGCTATTACACCAGAAGACCGGGCAGGGTGGGCTGCAGCTATGCCCCGGCAAGGAAAGTTCGGAACTGGAATGGACGGATGTCGAGCCGCTGGACGGCGTCATCACCTGCAATATCGGCGACATGCTGATGCGCTGGAGCGATGACCAATTGCAATCCACGCTTCACCGCGTGCGGATGCCGAAGGCGGAGGAGTATCAAGGGTCGCGCTACTCGATGCCGTTTTTCTGCCAGGCGAACAAGGATGCGATGATTGAAGGGCCCAATGGAAAATATGGCCCAATTACCGCGCATGATTATCTGCAGCAGCGGATCGCGGCAAACTTCGCGAAGTAAGGTATGGCGGGTGTCGGGCGGAAATCCGACACCCGACGCTAATGCCGTTGACCAATGCTGAGCGAGATGGTCAGCGGTATATCTATACTCGTTCCATAGCCGACCGGTGTAGCGAGCACAGCCTTGTTTGACGCAGCGGTCGAAGCCGGTGTTTCTTGCGCAGGAAACGCCGTGCCGGTCCGAATGGCATCATCGCCAACCTTCAGCGCGAGTTCAACCAGCCGCGCGGCGTCGGGTTTGCTCTGACCGCGCAATTCTGACGGGACTTGCCGTAACCTGTGGATGATGCGCGAGATTCGAATGCCTTCATTCGCCACCCACTTCACCGTGGTTTGGTTGGGGTCTTGAACACGATCCCAGATATTTCCGTCATGCGTCAGCCAGTTGCCCATCTCGTCGCGCGCCGGAACACCGGCATGATGCAGAGCGACGACTTCCCATTTGTCGCTGAAAACCGGTGAACCGGATGAACCGGGTCTCGTGTCACCGGTATATTGCGCGACGATGTCAGGGCTCTCCGGAAGATATGACAGAAGGCTTTCACGAAACACCACCTGTTTCCGTTCAGCCGACGGATGCTGGATGATGTTTACTGGCTGGCCCAGGCGGATCTTGCCTTCGACTCCGACCAGGGGAAGATAGCCAAAGTCCGTAAGACTGCGACCGTCCTGGCCGGTTGGCGCGACAGCCACGATCGCCATGTCCAGCCTCGCATCAGCAAAGAACATCCGGTGGGGTTCGAGGATGAACTCCGTCCCATCGAGTTCTGCGCTACCGATATCGAGTTCATAATCGAACTGAACCGAAGAGGCCTGTGCGTCCGCCGCATCGCGCAGCACATGATGATTGGTCATCAAGATTCCCGGCGCGATCAGAAAACCGGTTCCGAAACCACCTTTGCTTCCACGGTCAATAATCCGTCCTACGGCGCGCATTGCCAATCCTGCGCGCTTGACGAACATCACCGACAGGAATTCTTCGGCCTTGCCAATGATCCGCTCCAGCGAAATCTCGGGCGTGAGAAGTGTTTCTGCCACGTTCTGCCCGCTGGCGAGCTGCTCCAATTGTTGACGTAAACGGATCAGTGCCGGTTCAAGGTGAATCTCGGGAATGCTTTCCAGTTGTGTCAACAAGCGGCGCGCATACTTGGCGAGCCGGACGGGCGTCTCGGCCCGCACGGAATGTCCGGTATTCACCAACTGCGCAACCTTGGCGCGTGGGGCTTCCGTTTGCGCCCAGTTGCGGCTTGCGCTGTCAACAATGTTGACCGGATACCCGCTCGCGGGCTGTTCTGGTCGCGGCCCCGCACCATGAGACAATTCCGGATCCGGGTCAAAGGTCTCGGACAGAAAGCCGCGGGTCAGGTCCCGCTCGGTCGGTTCGACGATTAACCGGGCGTCTCGTTCGGCCTCCGACAATAGCTGCGTCTCGGAAACTTCGACAGCCGCGATGCTTTCAGCGGCGGTGATCCGGGCCTGACGGGGCAGGGCAGATGTCTGGCCAGTGCGTGCAAGATCAATAGCCGCACGGATCACGGCATCTGCATTGCACAGCGCCCCGTGTTCCCCCGGATGGTAATAGCGCGGCACATTGCCCATCTCGGCCAGGTCGCGTGGTACGGTTCCGTCGCCATCGCGATTGACAGAAAAGACGAGTTCCTGATTTTCGATCCGGGCGCTTTGGATCGTTTCCTGGCTGGTTCCAATGATCTGGTAGAAACGGTCATCCGGCGCGGGCAGCTCTTCCAACGCACGGCGGGCGCTGTCCATCGCGGCCTTGAGGGGGCGCACGCCCGATGTCGGCCAACCATCCACCGCGAAATAGTTTTCATCCGGCCGCATGGACGGGGCGGGCATCATCTGAAGCAGTCCGGGAAAATGGCGCAGGTAATCGCGCGCCAGCTCTTCCGGTGTGTGACGCAAATCGATGCGCGCAACCGTCTGAAGCAAGCTGTGATTGAGCCGTATGATTTTTACCGGCGAGTAGGACCCAAGATTGGGCGTTCCTACGGTGATGACACGCGAGACATATTTCCTGTCCGGGTCCATGGCTGCAATCTGGCGTGCAACCAGCCCCCCCATACTATGCGCGACGAGGATGACATCGCGATAGCCCCGCGTTTCGAACATTCGGCGAAACTGGTTGCCACATCCGGCCGGTGGGTAGCGCCAGTCAAATGGAAGGTAGCCCGCCGCGAAGCCCGCGCGCTGAAACGCGAACTTCATCTTCAGATAGGGAAAGAGAACTGGCCCGGTTGCCTGGATTAGGTTGTCGCCCTCCCATTTCAGACGGGCAATACCACCTGCGGCTATATCGATCGGGTCGATCCAGACGAGATCCGTCACACCATCGCGAATGACGCTTAGCTTCGACCCCAGAATACCGGGCATGATGAAGACGCGCTGCCTGAAACTTTCGGTCAGTGTGGTGGCGGGGGGAAGGTTTTGCGCCTCGCCGCGAAGTTCTTCGTAAAGTGAATCGCCAAACAATCGGCGCAGGTCAGGCTCGTGTTCTCCGCTACGCAGAAAGACTTCGACTTCATGTTCTGTAAAGTCGGTCATGATGAAATCCGTGCAACCAATGAAATCAATATTGACCCAAGGTAACATATACGCTTTTGGACGACCAACTCCGGAATACCGGTACTTTCGAACGTCGACATGAAATAGCCCGGCGCGATAGCCGGGCTTAACCTGTTCAATGGGCGCCGTCGGAGGCCATGGCGCTGGAACGCACTTGGTCTTCGGCATCCTCGCTGCTGCCCGTTCCATTGAGAAACGCGTTAAGTCCGACTGCCGATACCGCTGCCAAGAGGATGCCAGAGTCGATCAGTGGATGGATCGCGTGCGGTAGCCACATTTTGAAGTCCGGTGCGATCAGGGGAATCATCCCCATGCCGAGCGATACCGCGACAATCATCGCGTTGTGCCGGTTTTTCTTGAAATCAACGTTTCCAAGGATACGCACACCTGTCGCCGCAACCATGCCGAACATGACGATTCCTGCGCCGCCAAGAACCGAGACGGGCAGTGCCTCGACCAGCGCACCCATTTTGGGCACAAGACCCAGAACAATCATAACCGCACCCCCAGCAACGCAAACGTAGCGAGATCGAACCCCAGTAATACCGACCAACCCGACGTTCTGGCTGAACGATGTGTAAGGAAAGGTATTGAACAGCCCGCCGATGAGCGTGCCGAGCCCGTCAGTGCGCAATCCGGCACACAGCTTGGGTTGCTCGATCTTCTTTCCGCACATCTCGCCAAGCGCGAGGAACATTCCGGTGGATTCTATCATCACGACGATCATGACCATAACCATGGTAAGGATCATAATGGGATCAAAGATTGGCATGCCGAAATGCAATGGGGCAATCAGCGAGAACCATTTTGCGTCGTGCAGCGCGTCAAAATGCATCAGACCAAATGCTGCCGCAACGCCCGCACCCACGCCGATACCGACCAAAACCGCGATATTGGCAAAAAACCCTTTGGCAAAGCGCGCAACTATCAGGACCGTGACCAGAACAAATGCCGAGATCAACATTCCCTGATGGGTAGCATAGGCAGGATTGGCCACATTCGCCGCCGGAGCAAAGCCCTCTGGCACCGGTTCCAGTGCTGCGGATGACTTGGCCGCCTCAAGCCACGCCTCGTGGGCCGGGTCAACGATATGCGGCGCTGTGTCGCCAACGGGCAGCCCAAAGATCCAGTTGATCCCGACGGGCATCAGGGTGACGCCGATCACCAGAATGATCGTACCAGTCACGATAGGCGGAAAGAAACGCAGCATACGGCTGATGAATGGTGCCAAGGCCATCGAGATGACGCCCGCGCCGATGATCGACCCGAACAGCATGCGCGCGCCTTCCGCTCCCGGGTTGGCAAGCGCAATCGAGACCATCGGCCCTACCGAAGCGAAGGTAACGCCCATCATGACAGGCAACTGGATGCCGAAAAAGCGTGTCGCACCAAGCGATTGGATAATCGACATGATCCCGCAGACGAACAAATCGGCCGAGATCAGAAAAGCGATATCTGCGCTACTGAGGCCAAGCACACGGCCGATGATCAACGGAACTGCAATGGCGCCTGCATACATCACAAGGACATGCTGGACCCCTAGGGTAAAAAGTTGGGTTGGCGGTAGTTTTTCATGCACCGCGTCAGTATGTTGGCTCATTTTCGGAATCTCCTCCCTCTCCCGATCCAAAGCTTGGTCGACACGAAACAGCCACGCGCTCCTCGATGCGCCGCAGGTTTCGTGAATGGCGAGGTTAAAAGCACGAAGAGAAAGTTCCCAATTTTTTACTACGTATCTGTTTCTCCGGGGTAGGCAGAAAAATTACGCAGTTACAAACTACTAGGTTTTTCATATGCTGCCTGTAACTCTTCGGCTTTAGAAGAAGAACCTTCCCGTGGACTTGGTCAATTTATTATATTAATTGTCATAACTTCGCTTATTACTATTGCAGCTCACACAGACGCATATCCGGCAGCTTTGAAGAAATTGCAGCACTCGAAGCCAACTGCTCGAGTTCTTCCAGCTGTTGGCACCTTGCCCTGTCCGCATGCAGGAATGCGCCGGGACACATCAAAGGCGGTGCAAGCAGCGGCACAGTATACGCCGCTGCTTGCACCGCCTAGGACCTCAAGGGCACCGCGTATGACGAGATGGTCCGACTCAAGTTGATGTGGCGGCCAATTAACTCAGGCTCAAAGCACATAACCAGTACATGACGGTTCCCGAACTTGATATCGAACTGTTGAATGGCGGCAGGTTCCGAAGCGACGCGCTCGGGATTCGGCCAGTGTTGATGGCGCTCGGCTTTTCTACCCGCCCCGTCAGTGACCAAGCGACGGAGATGCCAACATGACAGCCCTTGCCGAAACCACTGTACGGACTGTTTTCTCCTGCGCAATCGATAACCCCAGATTCAGGACTTCCCTGTCGGTTGTGTCAGGCACCCAGGCGCAGCGCACAAATAGAAGACAATGGCAAGACGGGCCCGCCGGAACCTTTTCGAACCACCATTGTGGCCGCGATTAACTTGGATATCTAAACTCTTTCCCGGCCATCGGAGTGAGATTGACTGATTGGTTGGACGCAAAATCTAGACTACCGTCCACTCTAGCAACCATTTGTCCAATATCCTGCACATCGACATGCAGCAATGTATCTGCTCCCAGTCGCTCGATATGCCGTATGCGGCCTGTCCACTTGCCAGCCCCATCGGATACAGTGATGTGCTCGGGGCGTATACCGTAGGTGCTGCATCCCATTTCGTGCGCCAGTTTACCTTCAAAGATGTTCATCTTGGGCGAGCCGATAAAGCCTGCAACAAACGGCGTGACAGGGTTCTGGTAGACCTCCATCGGGGTGCCGACCTGCTCGATCTTGCCGCGATTCAGGACGACGATCTTTGTCCCCATCGTCATGGCTTCGGTTTGGTCGTGAGTTACATAGATCATGGTTGTGCCAAGCCGTTCATGTAGCTCCGTCAGTTCGATCCTCATCTGGCTGCGCAAGGCCGCATCGAGGTTCGACAAAGGTTCGTCGAACAGGAAAACCTTTGGATTACGGATGATGGACCTGCCAATCGCAACGCGTTGCCGCTGGCCTCCGCTCAACTCCTTGGGCCTGCGATCGAGAAGCGATTCAAGTTGTAGAACGCGCGCCACTTCTTGAACTCTGCTCGCAATTTCAGGCTTGGGCATACGCTTTAGTGACAAGCCGAAGCCAATGTTTTCGGCAACCGTGAGATGCGGGTATAGCGCGTAGGACTGGAATACCATCGCGATACCCCGTTGGGACGGGTCGGAATGAGTGACGTTCTTGTCGCCGATCCCTATCGTACCGGAGGTCGCTTCCTCCAATCCTGAGATCATCCGCAGCAACGTCGATTTTCCGCAGCCAGACGGGCCGACAAAGACACAGAATTCGCCAGGCTCGATTTCAAGGTCTACACCCTGGATCACGTCCACGGCGCCGAAGCTTTTCTTGAGGTTTTTCAAAACGACACGCGACATGGCTTATCCTTTTACAGCGCCCTTCGTCATTCCTGCCACGATCTGCCTGTTGAAGAACACAAAGACGATCAGCGGAGGTATGGTAATGAGCAGGATGTTCATGAACAGAAGGTTCATCTGGCTGACGTACTGGCTCTGAAAATTGTAGAGCGTCAGTTGAACGGTAATATTCTCGGCACCCGGCAAGTAATAGAGCGGATGCGTGAAGTCGTTGAAAATAGAAATCGACTGAACGACTATGACCGTCACTGTCACCGGTTTCAGTAATGGCAGGATCACACGGAAGAATATCTGCCAAGGCTTCGCACCGTCTATGATCGCCGCTTCGTCCAGATCACGCGGGATCGTGGCAATGAAGGATCGGAACAGCAAGACTGTGAAGCCCATGCCATAGGCGACCTGGATCAGGATCATGCCGTGTAGCGTTTTGAACAGACCCAGCCCCTGCAGAACCCAGATGGTCGGCACTACCGCAGGGGGGATCATCAGGCCCGACAACGCCACCGCATAAACGATACGCGTTGCCCGGTTGGGGCGACGCTGAACGACGTATCCGACCATCGCACCAAAAATGACCAGCAATGCGATCGCACCCACGGTAATGACGATGGAGTTGAAATACGCCAAAAGAAGTGCGTAATCGCGGGCCTTCACAACGTCGATCAGGTTCTGCCAGATCAACCAGCGATCCGGCAGAGAGAAATCAAGCTGGCTGGCCTCCTGCGCGCTTTTGCCCGCGTTGATTACCACGAAGATGAACGGGATCACGAACACGAAAAATGCGACGCAAAGTGAAATGACGCCGATGACGAAATCTCTACGCTTCATGCCTGAATCTCCTTGCGGTTCAACCACCACGCCAGCGGTGCGACGATACAGGCGATCAGAAGGAACAGGATCACGTTGCCGGCCGTGGACAATCCCCAGAACCCGGCCTGATACTGTTTGTAGATCACCGAAGCGAGAACATCCGACGAGAAGCCGGGTCCTCCGCGGGTCATCGCCCAGATCAGGTCGAACAGGCGCAGCCCCCCGATCAGTGACAAAATGATCACCGTTGTTGTCGCGGGACGAACCAGCGGAACGGTCACGCGCCAGAATTGCTGCAATCGGGTGGCGCCGTCGATGCGGGCGGCTTCATAGTAATCCTGACTTATGGTCGCCAGCCCGGCGATGTAGATCAGCGTCGCCAGCCCGACACCGCGCCAGACATCGACCAACGCAACCGAAAGAAGCGCGAGTTTCGGGTTGGTCAGCCAGCCCGGGCCATCAATGCCGATTGCAGCAAGCGCCACGTTTATTGCACCTTCGGTGGGGTGCATGAGTTCCTGGAACAGAAGCCCTACCCCGATGGTCGAGACCAACACCGGGAAGAAAACGACAGACCGCAGCAGGCCCTGACCGAAGATCCCCGACGTCAGAAGCACGGCCAGCAACAGCCCCAGAACCGTCTTCAGCCCTGAGGTCAGAAAGGCAAAGACCAAAGTGTTCACCAAACCGCGGACCAGGAAGGGTTCGGAAAAGAATTGGAGGTAGTTGTCGACGCCCGCAAAACGCGCCTCGAACGGATCCCAATAGGTCAGGCTGAAGTAGAAAGAGGCAATTGTCGGCACGAGGAACAGGACGACGAAGACAGCAGCCGCTGGCAGGATGAACCAGTACGGATAAGGAGATTTTCGATACATGGCATACCTTGGTCGAGAGAGGCCCCAATTCTGGTCTTGAGGCCTCTGTTGCGCGTCACCCGAAGAAGGACATTACCAGTTGGGAAGACCCAATTGACGCGCCTGCTTCGCGACATCCTTGTCGTAAAGCTCCGCCGCGCTCTGCGCGTCGCGGATGCCGGAACCGACCTCGACCGTCAGTTGTTCCAGCGCGGGGCCCTTGACCGGCGACAGAAATTCGAGCGCGGGCGCGGTGCGCACTTCCTCTTCAAAATAGGGCAGCATGTCGGCAACCATGCCCGGAACCTCCGGAGGCAATGTGCAGCCCTCGATCAGATATGGTCCGGTGGCGCCAATAGTATCGGTAATGATGTCGCACGCCTCTGGCGAGGCAACGAAATTCAGGAAATCCTTCGCAATCTCAGGATGCTCGGTCGAGCGTGGCGCATAAAGCGAGGTCGGCATCCACACTGTCAGGCCGTTTTCGTCCGCGCTGTCGCCCGGCTGCGCGAAGAAGCCGACATCCTCCATTTGGTCGGGATGGTTCTGCTGAAACAAGCCAACCGCAAAGGTCAGCATCGGGTAATGCGCAGCTTCACCGGTCGCGACCATTCGAACACCGTCGTTATAGTTCGCCGCACCGAAGTCTTCGTTGAAGTAGCCCGCTTCATAGGCTTCCTGCAGCTTTTCAAACCCGCGCAGGGCGGCCGGCGTCGTGGCATATTTCGCTTCGTTAGCAGTATATTGCTCGGCGAAGGCGGGCACCTCGGATTGGACGTTATAATAATCGGCCAGCACGAAGAGTTGGCTCGTCCAGGTTTCCCTGTATGTCTGGGCAATTGGCGCGACCTCGGTTTCTTCGGCAATCCGGGCGTTGTTCGCCATGAATGCGTCCCAGGTCTTGGGGATCTCCAGCCCGAGCTGTTCATAGGTGGGTTTGTGATAATAGATACCGCCACCCTGCGCGGTCTCGTACGGAACGCCATAAGTCCCGCCTTCGGAACCTTGAACCGTCGAAATGAACGCGTCGTTGATCAGCCCGAAGTTCGGAATATCGTCGATCGCGAGCAATGTGCGATCGGGACGCAATGCTTGCAGCAGCGAACCGGAATTGTAGATGAACAGGTCTGACATTTCGCCGGTCGCGAGGCGGGTCTTGACGATATTGTCACCTTCGCTACCGCCCGGACGGGTCTCGATCGAGAATGTGACATCGGGATGTGCCGCGGTATAGGCCGCCGTGAGTGCTTCTGTGACCGCTACGGAATCCGCGCTGGAATCGGTCAGGAATGTCAGTTCCTGCGCAGAAGCGGTCATTGCTGTGCCGGCCGTGATTGCAGTGGTCAGTATCAAGTATTTTTTCATGTTTTCCTCCCTGTGCGGTCCGTCTCCACCCGGACCAATTGAACTGAACTTAGATGTCGAAGCCGATCTCGTGTGTGCCTGATGACAACGTCAGGCCCTCCGGCGGTACCAAAGCCGTCTCGCCATCAATCGTCACGCCGTTGTATATGTCGGCGGGCAAAACGCCCTCGCATCCCTCGGGCAAAGTCACCCGATAGGTCGCACGGCCATTCGCAAGAACCCATGATGCCTCGACCCGCCCATGCCGGCAGTCGTGCCACATCGTGACCTTGCCCAACTCCGGCAATACGGTCGGAGCAAGGCGCACGCGATCAAAGCCCGGCGCATCTTCCATCGGCTGCACACCCGCGACATTCTCGAACAGCCACTGGCAGACTGCGCCATAGGCGTAGTGATTGTAGCTGTTCATCAGTGGCTCGTAGATCGTGCCGTCCTCGCCGATCGCGTCCCAGCGTTCCCAGATCGTCGTGGCGCCCCGGTCCACCTGGTAGAGCCAGCCGGGCACCTTGCGGTTGAGGAAGACCTTTTCGGCGAGGTCGTTCATGCCCAGCTTCGACAGCGCGGGCAGCAGAGCAGGCGTGCCGATGAAGCCGGTGCCGATCTTGTGTTTCGCATCCACGATCACCCGGCGAAAATAGCCCTTGGCGGCTTCGAAATGTTCGACCGGAACGAGATCGTAGAGAAAGGCGAGCGCATACGAGGTTTGGTCATTGTGTGCCATCCGCCCGGACGCCGAAAAGTATTCTCGGGCGAAAGCGTCACGGATAACCTTGGCATTCGCCTCCAGTTTTTCCGCCTCTGCCGTTTCTCCGATCACCCGCGCGATCTTTGCTGCCAGATCCGTGGAAATCGCAAAGTAAAGCGTCGCAGCACAATCGTCTGCGATGGTCGGGCGTGGCTTGCGGTTGTCGCCCACCGGCTGCAGCCAGTCACCGAAGGTAAACCCTTTCTGGCCCCAGCTCGAATGCGGGTGGATGATCGGGCCGTCCGAGATGCTCCACAGGTAGTCGAGCCATTTCAGCATCGCGGGGAAACATTCGCGCAGCACATCCTCGCGCCCGTAATGCAGGTAAAGCTGCCAGGGCATGACCGTGATCACATCGCCCCATCCGGTCGACCCTGCCCAGTCGCCCGTGAATTTCGATCCCGGCCTGCGCGTCGGGTCCGGCGTAAAATGTGGTACGCCGCCATCGTCGCGCTGGTCGTGCATGACGTCGCGCAGATACTTCCGCAGAAAGCGTTCACTATCTGCCAGCCAGCACGCCGTTCCCGCGAAGACCTGTGCATCACCGGTCCAACCAAGCCGCTCGTCGCGCTGAGGGCAGTCCGTGGGTATCTCAATGAAATTTCCTCGCTGCGACCAGATGGTGTTGAGAACCAACCGGTTCACGGCGGCCACGTCACATTCAAATCCACCGGCGACATCGGGCACAGAAGATATAGGGACAGACACGATATCGAGCAATTCTGTATCGCCCTCGATCGTCACCCGGGCATAGCGATAGCCCATGAAGGTGAACATTGGCGCCCAACATTCTTCTCCGTCGCCTGACAACGTGTAGGAAAGCGCCGCCCGCGCGACACGGTAGTTGCGGTTGTCGAACTCGCCATTCGGGCCCAGTACCTCGGCAAAATCGATATAGACCTTGGCGCCTGCCGCCCCCTTTACGCGGATGCGCGTATATCCAGCCACGTTCTGACCAAAGTCGTAAATGACGGCATCGCCCACGGTCCAACTCCCGACCGGTTTCAACGAATCCAGTTCCTTTACGGCCTCCGCCTCGTGGGCAACGAACAATGCCGTGTCCGTTTCCAAGACTTCAACACTGCCTGAAATCTCCGGCTTCAGCCCCGCGTCGTAATCCTCCCCGTAATAGATGCCGGACTTCGTGACGGGCAACAGTCCGCTCTGCCAGTCCGGGCCTGTCGCACAAACGGTTGCGCCGCCATCTACGATCTCGGCGATCGCGCCGATCCGATCACCCCAGCCATTGGGGATCGCGTATTCGCGCCACATCAAGGGTGAACGGAACCAGCCGTCGCCCAGCCAGATCTCGATCCGGTTTTCACCTTCTTGCGCCAGGTCTGAAATGTCATAGGTCTGGAAAGCGATACGATTGTCATAGCATGTCCAGCCCGGTGTTAGGCAGTCGTTCCCGACCCGCTTCCCATTTACAAACGCCCGGTAGAGCCCCTGCGCCGAAATATAAAGCATGGGCCGTGATCCTGCTGGCAGCGTGAACGACCCCGCGACGAAGCTTGCACGCCTCCCGACACCCTCATCGACATCCGGCGAAATGACCTTTGCGTCCCAGCTTCTACGTTGCAGCATTTCGGCCGCGTCAGACGCGAGCCGGACATCTTCCATCGTCATGTAACCCTCCCAAGCATCTCTCCTTCGAGAAATGTAGACTGTTCTACGTAAACTGTTATACAAGCGCCTTTCCTTGACAAGAACTTTTTTAGAAGCGTCTGCTGCACTGCCAACTGGAGGGATTAAAATATGCGCAAGGCCTCGCCCGCAGCCAAACCGAAAGTGACGATCAGAACGGTCGCCGAAGACGCGGGCGTATCCGTCGCGGCGGTTTCCAAGGTCCTGCGGAATGCCTATGGGGTCAGCGACTCGCTGCGTAATAAAGTAACTGTTTCCATTGAGAAACTTGGTTACCGGCCAAGTACCGCAGCGCGAGGAATGCGTGGTCGGACCTACACTGTCGGCGTGCTTCTGGTTGAATTGCGTAATCCCTTCCTTGCGGAGGTGATCGATGGCATCAAGCCCACCCTGAGTGACGCCAACAGGCAAGTGTTGATTGGTGTAAGCGACGCCCAGGCGTCGCTGGAGGTTTCGTTGATTCAATCAATGATGGACATGCGCGTCGACGGGCTGATTCTGATAGCACCGCGCATGAATGGAGAGGTGCTGGCAAAATACGCGCGCGAGATCCCGATTGTTGCCATCGGGCATCATGAACCGACTGCCGATACATTCGACACCGTCAATTCCGACGACCGCCAAGGCGCAAGGCTGGCAGTCCGGGCTCTGAAGGACAAGGGCTGCCATAATATCCATATGGTCAATATCCCCCCCAAGCCTGATGCTCCCTTCGTTGTCAGCACCCAACGCCAGATTGGATTCCTTGAAGGCATGGGCCTGTCAGGGCACGAGGCGGGACAACGCGTCCATTTTCTTCCCGAACGGATCAATGCGGAAGACGTGAAGCTCCGTGAATTCTTCTCGCTCGATCCATTGCCAGACGGCGTGTTCTGCTGGAGTGATATTCACGGCGTCCAGCTTTTGAACGAAGCTGAACGCTTCGGTGTCTCTGTCCCTGCTCGAATGAAATTTGTGGGCTACGACAATTCGCCCACAGCGTCACTTCCATTGGTCGGCCTGTCCAGCATCGATCAGGATCCTCAACGGATCGGCAGCAAAGCAGCGGAACTGCTGCTGTCACGAATCGATGGTCGGTCCGTTCCGGAGCATCTCCTCATCGAACCGACATATGTGGACCGGAGATCGAGTCAGTAGAACGAGTTAGTAAACTATAAGCCATGGGCCATCGATAGGCCGATAACAGAGCCGATGTAGGTATGCATGGTAGAATTCGGGATGCCTTGCCACCAAGGGATGAGGTTCCGGGTCACCGCCATCAGTACCAACGCCGTCATCAGTGAGGCCTCATGCGTAGTGTTGATGCCCACTACCATATCCTTTGGGAAGAGGACCACGAGCCCAAAGACAACCGCCGTACCGCCAAGCAGAACGGCCAGAAAGTTCGTGAAAGACGACAGCCACACGGTCTAGACCGGCTTCATTGGGTTTCGAGCCGATCACGGTGGCCACCGCATCGGCGGTGTCGCGCATGCCGTTGACGGCCTCCTGAAAAACGATCAGCAGAAAATAATAAGAAGGGTGAGCGTCTCAATATATGGCAAATTCCGCAGGGTTTCCCCGGCTGCGATCATGGCCCGGTCCCTCAAAACAATTCACTGAAACGCGCATACCCATGCACACGCAAAGATCGCAGGAGAGCATTGTGAACGTTTCAAGGCAATGGACAAACTATACCATTCACATCTGCTGATCGGTTGTAACCAGCGCTGAAGCGAGCACCATCCAGAAACTCAATGCGATCGAAAGACTTTCTCTGTAAGATGGCACGGATCGACACCGGCGGCCCCTTGTCGAACACTTGAAGACCCAATGGACGCCGAATTGCTGTTATGCCGGTGCATCACTGACGGATTGGCCAGCGAAAACTGTGTTGAAGTGCGACACTCTTAGGGTCACACATCGAAACAAGCTACGCTCTGCCTTTTCTGAGCGCCCCACCACCCCGGAGTTGACCCCTGACACTCCAGACGAACATCGAATGGCACTGAACGCGCTTCAACTCCAAGACGTCGCCGTGACGCGACGCACCACTGGCAGACGCATCGAACACTTGCGGCTCGCGAAGACTTCTTGTGAACTGAAATGAGAGACAAAATGAATAAAACAGCGTTGGGCCACGGCGGTGGCGTTCTCGTGGCTGCATTGGAAGCTCAAGGTGTCGAGCGGGTTTTCTGTGTTCCGGGGGAAAGCTATCTTGCTGCGCTCGACGGGTTGTACGATTCCACGATCGAAACCATCGTAACGCGCAATGAAGGCGGTGCCGCGATGATGGCCGAAGCCGATGGGAAGCTGACCGGCCTGCCGGGTATCGCTTTCGTGACCAGAGGGCCGGGTGCGACCAATGCTTCATGCGGCGTGCATGTAGCGTTTCAGGACTCCACACCGATGATCCTGTTTATAGGGCAGGTCGCATCAGATCAGCGGGATCGGGAAGCCTTTCAGGAAGTCGATTACAGGGCCATGTTTGGTCCGCTGGCCAAGTGGGTTGCGGAGATTGATCGCGCGGACCGCATTCCAGAATATATAAGCCGGGCGTTTCATGTGGCTCAGACCGGTCGTCCGGGGCCTGTGGTGCTGGCATTGCCGGAAGATATGCTGTCGGGGCCTTGCGATATGCCCGTTCTGGAGAAGGCCAAGCTACCAGCGGAGGCCGGGAGCCGAACAGAGGCCCGGCACGTCGCCCAAGCCGTTGCGGAAGCCGAAAGGCCGCTGCTCGTTGTCGGAGGGGGCGGTTGGTCGGAAGCGGCAACACAAGCACTCGCTGCCTTCGCAGAGAAAGCTCAAATCCCGGTTGGCGCATCTTTTCGGTGTCAGGACTATCTGGACAACCGCCATCCCAACTATGCGGGCGATATCGGGATCGGCATCAACCCCAAGCTCGCTCAACGCGTAAAGGATGCCGATTTGATCGTATCACTTGGTGCGCGTCTCGGCGAAATGACGACGAGCGGCTATACACTGCTGACCCCGCCCAAACCACATCAGACGCTGATTCATATTCATGCCGACCCATCCGAAATCGGTCGTGTTTATGCACCGGACTATTCGATTGTCGCCAAGGCCGGAGCGTTCGTTCAACTGCTTGCAGATGAAGCAATGGCACCCGCTGACGACCGCTCCGGCATTGTTGCGGCTGCTCGGGACGATTACCAGAAATGGCAAGAGCCGCAGACCACACCCGGCACATTGCGAATGGAAACGGTGATCACGCATCTCAATGACGTGCTGGCAGATAACGCGATCCTGACAAACGGGGCAGGCAACTACGCCGCTTGGCTGCACCGATACTATCGCTATCGCGCCTGGCGCACGCAGCTTGCGCCGACCAGCGGTTCCATGGGCTACGGGCTACCCGCTTCTATCGCTGCAAAGCTGCGTCATCCGGATCGCGACGTGATCTGCCTTGCGGGGGACGGCTGCTTTCAGATGGTCATGCAAGAATTCGGAGTGGCCTGCGAATACGGCGCCAATATTGTTGTTCTTGTCTCGAACAATGGCATGTACGGCACCATTCGTATGCATCAACAGCGCAACTATCCACTACGTCCTTCCGGTACAGCGATGAAGAACCCTGATTTCGCGGCGCTCGCGAAGGCCTATGGTGCGTTTGGTGCCACGGTTGAACGCGATGCGGACTTTCCGGGGATTTTCGCGCAAGCGCGCGCAGCGGGCGTTCCGGCCATCCTGGACCTTCGCGTTGCGCCAGAGGCGCTTTCGCCAAAGCTCACCTTGGAAAGCTCGATCAAAGGATCTAGCGCATAGGCGGCACGCAGTGAGTGCTTGCCGCCCACGCTTGGGCCTGGTGGTGCGTGCGTTGCGTATGAAGCCGTTCGCGCCGCCGTAGCTAATTAATTTCCATCACTTTGCCTGGCGCGCGAACAGCGGGGGCGCGCACGATGCGATCAAGCCGGTGAGATACTTTGGCCAGCACCTCCGCCGCGACGCTGTCGAACCTTACGCGATCGAGTGAGTAGCTTTCAGTCGTGGCGCTGATACCAATCTTGTCCACCCGCCCAGACAGTATGGCGCAATGATCCGGCCAATCCAATTTGAAGGCACATATGGTCAGCCAACTGGTGCCACGAAGCTCTGCAATGAACATCTCTCGGGACGACGCTGCAGTGCCTTCACGCCGCCACGCACTGACGAGCGGGCATGCCAAGCTCGCGTTCGCGCCCAGAATATTGGCCAGGGCGGCGTTACCACGAGATGACAAGCCGAGCCACGGCAGGGCGACCCCACCGCATTCAAGTGGAACCTCGGCCTGCGTCGTACCGATATCCGTCAAGTTCCAACCAATCCGTCCGAGCGTCGTTGACAGGCGATCCATGCTGACCGGTGCGCCTGTTTGCTTCGCATTGAACCACGCATGCAGAAGGGATTGCTCTGGGATCGACCGCTCATGTCGCGAAATGTTGTCGGGCAAAGCCAGCAAGATCCCCGCAACAGTTTCCACTATGTTCGCCATACGGGATTGCTCCATTTACAGATCGAGTTCGAGAGTGAGATTCGTCGGGTTGTCGTCCAGCTTTCCAATCACCGCCTGCCGCGAGGCCGCATAGACGGCCGGGTCGAGCTGTAGCGAGGCAAACGCAAATTGAAGCCTGGTATGCTCCATCCGTTCCCTGAACAAATCGAATCCGGACGCCTGGCAATCGACGCTGTAGTGAACCATCAGTGAATCGAGCCGCGGCACGCCGGCAGGCTGCGTGAAAAGATTGATTTGGAATTTGCCGACGCTCATCGCCATTGCAGATTGTTCGAAAAGCTGCCGACGCCCGTCCGTACCGGACAGAGCCCGCAATGCATCAAACGTCGCAACCACTGCGACGCTCTGCCGGCCGGCAAGCGTTTCCAAGGCGAGATCGAGGATCGCATCGACAAGGGTCGTCGATAAGAATTTCGGCACATAGGTCGCAAACTGTGAACGTGTCCCATCCCATCCGAGATGTTTCAGCACATCCGAATAGGCCACAGTCCAGCGGACAGGGTTGGCCTCGCGATCAATCTGCTTATCCGCCACGAGCTGCGCCAGAAGCGTCGAATGCAGGACGTCTTCCCGGTTTTGACCAGAAAGGTCGGCCGCACACACTGCGATGCTGCCTTTACTGATATACGCGTGCGGCTTGCGAATGTCGGCCGCCAATGCGCGCGGCGAAACCGGATAGCGGCGCGATTGATGCACTTCAAACAGGTCGGGGATCTGCAAATCTTCAATGGAACCGAACGCCAGCACTTTCTTGCTCCCAAGATACGTCAGATGCAGCGGGCGGCACGGACAGTGTGTGAGCCGCCGTGTCGCCCGCGATCACGCGAACATCAGAAAACGCCGCGTCATCGTCATTACGCCGAACAAGTCGATGGGCTTTACAGTCACCGCCCCTCAGTCGCCACGCCCCGAAACGGGCCGCGGGACGAAATACTATAGCAACAGGTTTCATGTCTGGGACTCGATGGCTCTGCTCCGTCGTTGAAGGACGGAACGGATCACTTGGTTTTTCCATGATCCCGGCATTGAGGAATACTCGATACATCGGTGCGTCACTGTTGTTCCGTTCGGCACGGCGCCGCATGGTCAGCGGTTGGCCGTGGCCGCTGTATGCCACCGTAGCGCCGCTATGAATGTGCGCGCGGACACATTCGCGCATTTTTAAGCGGTCCCGACAAGCTGGGGTCGGCGACGAGTAATCGACACCAATGAATTTGCGTTTGTTCCCAGATAATTTACGAAGGGTCGGTAGGGCCGCGAGCGCCTTCGCCGTCCACGGATACAACCCAGGATGCCAACTTATGCAGGAAATTTCACCGCGGAAGATCGCAATCATCGGCGGTGGGGTCGGCGCGATCACAGCCGCCTACGCACTGACCAGCGCGCCCGATTGGCAGGACCGCTTCGACATTGCCGTGTACCAACTCGGCTGGCGTCTGGGCGGAAAGGGCGCAAGCGGTCGAAATCGTTCACGCGGTGACCGGATCGAAGAACACGGGCTGCACATCTGGGCCGGTTTCTATGACAATGCCTTCCGCTATATGCGCGACTGCTACGAACAGCTGGTTGCGATGGACCTCCGAAAATCCGACGACCCTCTCGGAACCTGGCAAAACGCGTTCAAGCCTCTCAATCATTTCTTCCTGAGCGAACACGTGCCCACGGCGTCAGAAGCATGGCGACCCTGGCGCATCGACTTTTTCGGCAACGACGCCATTCCGGGCGATGGCGGTGTCCTGCCCAGCCCTTTCGCCATGTGCCAGATGCTGCTGGAATTCCTTCATGACTCGCTGGAACGCGTTTCTGGCAAGACCACCTCGGCAGCAGGTAATCCCCCACCGTTGCACGCGGTTGTTTCACATGCGAGGTCCATGCCCCGAAATGCGCATCGACACTCGCTGTTTCAGCACAACCGGCTTCTGGAACTATTGGCCGCATTACGCGACTGGCTGGACACGAACCCCGGTGACGACTGGATCGAGGACGATGAAACACGCCGGGTCTATTACATGCTCGACCTGGGCGCTGCCTTCATCAAGGGTATGACCGAAGACGGCGTGTTCACACGTGGCTTCGATTGTATTGACGATTGTGAATGCTCTGACTGGCTGCTGCGCCACGGCGCAAGTCGGCAAGCTGTCAACTCCGTCGTCTTCCGAGGCTGCTACGATTACGTCTTCGGATATCCCGGCGGCATGACTGACCACCGCGGCGTCGGCGCAGGCACGGCGATGCGGGGCCTGATGCGGTTGGCCTTTACCTATAAGGGGGCCCTTTTCTACAAGATGCAGGCGGGCATGGGCGACACCGTGTTCGCCCCCTACTATCAGGTGCTGCGCGCGCGAGGCGTCAAGTTCCGCTTCTTCCACGCGGCCACGCATCTGGGTCTCAGCGCCGATCAGGACCACATCGAAACAATCGAAATGGTACGCCAGGCAGACCTGCGAACAGGGGATTACGAACCCCTGTATTCGGTCAAGCACCTGCCGTGCTGGCCGTCAGAGCCGGACTGGGACCAACTTGAAAACGGGGCGGAGCTTAAGGCGCAAGGCGTGGATTTCGAGTGCGAAGCATCACCGCCGACAGGTCACCGCCTGACTTTGCACCGCGGGGAAGATTTCGACGAAGTGATCCTTGGCGCATCCCTTGGATCCCTGCCCTACATGACAAAGGAACTTTGCGCTGCATCCAACCGCTGGCAACGCATGCTCGACAATGTGCATACGGTTGCAACCCACGCTGCGCAGTTCTGGATGACCGAACCCGCGACCGAAACGGGCTGGCCGGCACTGGTCACCGCCCACAACGCGAATATCACGCAAGATCCGGCACAATGGCAGACGCTGATGACCGGCTTTGCCGAACCGCTCGACACCTGGGCGGATATGAGCGACCTGCTTATGCGGGAAAATTGGCCGCAACCCGGACCGAAATCCATCGCTTATTTCTGTTCACCCGCTCACGATGCGGC
Organism: Qingshengfaniella alkalisoli; assembly: GCF_007855645.1. Taxonomy (GTDB): domain Bacteria; phylum Pseudomonadota; class Alphaproteobacteria; order Rhodobacterales; family Rhodobacteraceae; genus Qingshengfaniella; species Qingshengfaniella alkalisoli. The sequence continues at coordinate 148,081 of NZ_CP042263.1, read as the reverse complement.
AGATGGAGGGAAAGACATCAAGGCGCAAACCCGCGCCTGGTGCGACACGCATCTGACGCAAATCTGGCCCGATACCGCCGATGCAGCGGGCAAGTTTTCCCTGGATACGCTATATGCCGAGGACGGCGCGCAGGGCGAAGCGCGCTTCGATCAACAGTATTTTCGAACGAACCTTTACGGATCGGAACGCTACGTGCTGTCGACACCCGGTTCGGTGAAATACCGCATGGCCCCTGACAATTCGGGTTTCGACAATCTGATGCTGGCCGGCGACTGGACGCTGTGCGGCATCAACGCGGGCTGCGTCGAGGCGGCGACAATATCGGGGCTGGCGGCCGCGCGGGCGCTTACTGGGTCGAAGGAACCGATTTATGGCGAAGGCGATCTCGCCGCGTCCGATCAGCCGGACACACCCGCCTTGCTGTCATCGCAATTTGCGCAGACCGCACCCTGGCCGATTACCCCGGCATATCTTCTTGGCGCAATGGACGGTATCTTCTGTTTTCAGGCATTACCTGACGACGAAGTTCGCGCCCTCCTGCCCGCTGGGCTGGAACTTGGGCCGCAGTCCATCACGCCGGACGGCACACATCCCGTGACGTTCCTGTTCAACCGGCAGGTGGGCGTCAGACCCAGCTTCATGCCGAAACTTCTGGGCTTCCCGAGCTATCACGAGAGCATCGTCGCGGTCAGCCACCTGCGCCGATCGGGCGGCGATGAAACCCTGTTCAGCCATTTGCCCGCGCTCTATCTTGACGATCGGCTCGCCACACTGGCCGGCCGCGCGTTCTACGGCATGGCGAAGCGTCCTGCCAATGTGACCATGCTCAATGATCGCTATACTGTTCGGGACGACCACAACCGCCTGATATGGAAAGCGGAATATGCGCAGCGCGATGCGCCAACGCGTCTCGCGGACCTCGCCGACTTCAATGTTATTCGCGATTTGCTTGAACAACCACTTCTGATGAAGCGCGGCCCCGAATTCCAAGCTGCCGCCTTCGATTTTGGTCTGAGCGCGGCTTTTGCGACACCTGTCTCCGCATCCGTACAGATCGGTCCGGCGAACGGCGTCGGGTTGGCGACGGCATCCTATCATTCCCCAGCCCTGGGACAGGACAATACCGGCAGATTACCCGGTGCGTTTCGCTGCTGGACGAACTGGACGCTGAGCAATCCGCTCGATTCAACGCGCGTCAAGCGCGTCGCCGCATTGCAACAGGGCGCTCGCTTGTGACAATACTGTCCGAATGTAGTAGGTAGGCGAGTTAGGCCGGGATCTGAAATGGCACGAGATATCGATTGCAACAGTTGTGGTGCCGTGCTGGCCTATCAGGACGGGATGCGATTTTGTGCTGTTTGCGGCGCAAAGCTGGAAAGCACCCCACCGCCCCTGCAGCACGAACGACGGCAGGTCACGGTGCTGTTCGCCGATATCGTGGACTATACCGGCCATGCGGCTCGGGTTGATCCCGAGGAACTGCGCGCCGGGCTTGACTGCTATTACCGCCTGGCACGCACCAAAATCGGCGCTTGGGGTGGAATGGTCGCCGAGTATCTGGGTGATGGCGTCGTCGGCTATTTTGGTGTGCCAGTCGCATTTCAGGACACCGCCGACCGTGCCATCGGCGCGGCACATGCGATCATCGCTGATGCCCCATCAATTACGATTGGCGGGACACAGATAAACATCCGCGCCGGGATAGCGACAGGTCAGGTGCTCGTCGAACTGGACGGCCAGATCCCGCGTATTACCGGGTCGACCAGTGTGCTGGCCTCGCGTATTCAGGGGATTGCCGCGCCGCAATCGGTTTGTGTTTCAGACCTGACCCGTGAACTGGCAAGACCCGGGCAACGTTTCGAAGCGCTTGGCGAGCAAGCGCTGAAGGGCTTCGAAGCGGCTGTGCCGGTTTGGCGATCTCTCGCCAGCACCAACACGCACGGGCCGCGCCATCTGACACCGTTGGTAGGCCGGGATGATGAGTTGGCGCGATTGCGCACCAACTGGGAAAACGTACGACATGGGGACACTACCAGCCAACCGTTGCTGATCATTGGCGGCCCCGGCATCGGGAAGTCGCGGCTGGTGGACGAACACCTGATGGCCAGCCCTGCCCCCGGATCCACGATCATCCTGCGCGGCGCCGAGTTGCATCGCAGCACCATGCTGTACCCGGTGATCGAGTGGTTTCGGGCGTTGGACAACCCCGATGACTTCATTGACGACGATCCACATCTTGCCGCGCTCGACAGTCTTGCGGCGGCTGGCAACCTGCTGCGCCACACGGCTTCTGCCAAAATTCGTGCCGACATTCTTGACGCGCTCATGCGGCGGTTTCGCGACACGTTGCGGCTCGGAGCCAGCCAGTTCCTTTTCGAAGACATCCACTGGATGGATGATACCACGCTTGAGTTGCTGCGCAGGTTAAGCGAGGAAACGAGCACGCAAACCGTCCAGATCGTCGCCACCAGCCGTCCGGGCGTTCTGGATGCAGACGCATTCGCCGAGTTCGAAACGCTGGAATTGTCACCTCTTCAACGCGCAGATGTCTCGCGACTTGTCGAAAGGCTTGCCGGAACAAAGCTTTCGGATGAGGACGCCGCGCGGATCGTCGAGAAGTCCGATGGTATCCCGATTTTCGCCGAACACCTGGCCAGGGCGTCGCTGCGCAAAGGTACAACCGGCGACGACGCCGTACCGGACACCTTGTCCAGCCTGCTATCGGCCTGGATAGATCGCGCCGGACCGGCCCGCAAGGTCGCGCGCATCGCCAGCATTCTGGGCAGGTCATTCGATCCGGATATGGTCAGTGCGCTGAGCGCAGCGCGCCCTGTGCAAGTCGCAGAAGATCTGGACGCTCTTTGTCGCAACGAGATATTGATCGCCGAAGGCGAGCGCAAATTCAGTTTCCGGCACGACTTGCTCAGAGATGCAGCGGCCGCCAGCCTTACGCGCGTCCACCGCAAAACCTTGCATAAAGCGGCGGCCGAGGTTCTGGAGGAACGCGCCGGAGGCGATATTCTTCTGGGTGAGATCGCGCATCACTACAGCGCGGGGGAAGCACACGGGCCCGCCGCCGACTGGTGGCAGCGCGCCGCGATGACGGCAATGGCAAAGGGTGCGTTCGCCGAAGCCGTGCAGCAGTTCGACCACGCCCTTGCCCACAATGCATTCCTTGCCTCCGGCGGTGATACCACCCGCAAGCGCGCGGAGCTTCTGGCGGGACTTGCAGCAACTCACATGCAAACGAGCGGGTTCACCGGTCCGAATGTAATGGACACCTACAGCGCCGCGCTCGCCGAACTCAAAGGGCTTAGCGTGTCCCAGCCCGAGGCCCTTCCGATCTATTGGGGCATCTTTACGTACCAGATCCTGATCGGTGATCTGGCCAGCGCCGAAGCGACCGTGGGCAGCATGGCGGCGCTGCTCGACGCCCTGTCGCCCGAGGCACGCACGTCGGAAAACAAGCTTGCGGTTGTGGGCACCGAAAACGCCGCGCATTTCTATTCCGGCAGGTTCAACGAACAGGTCAAGACGCATGAAAGAACCCGCGCCCTGTATCGTGCCGAGGAGCACGCTGTGCTCATCCCGCGCTACGGCATGGATATCTATGGCGTCGTGCAGGCCTTCACGCCCCATTCAGCCGCGATCACCGGGCGGTTCGAGATGGCGCTCAACCTGATCGACGAAGCCGATGCACACCAAAAGATTCTCAACGTGCCGTTGATGCTGCCGCATATCGATGTGTGGAACGGCGTCGCGCTCAGCTATATGGGCAAGTTCGAGGACGCACTTGACCGGATTGATCGCGGCATCGCCGCAGCGGATGCTCAGGGTGCGGCGTTCTGGTCCGCCACCGGCCGGATGTGGCGAAGCGTGATTGCGTTCGAGGCCACGCCGGATGCCGAATTGATCGACTCGATCCGGGCGGGGCTGGACTTGCAGCAAATGATCGGTGTTGGAATCGGCATTCCATATTGGAGCGCCCGCCTGGCCGAAGCCATGGCCACCTGTGGCGATATCGTCGCAGCCCGGACGTTCGCACAGTCGCAGTCAATGCCCGGCACCAATCGCCGAGAGGGGGTCTGGCGGGCAGAGAGATGGCGTATCTGCGGTCGCATAGAAGCCCTCTCCGGCGATACCGACGCCGCGATGCGGTGCTTTGAGGAAGCCGATAACCTCGCGCAAAGCCAAGATGCCCTACTTTGGCAGCTCAATGCACGTATCGAAGCCTTCAGACTGGCACGAGGCGAAGCCCGCGCGGTGGCGTTGCGCGAAGTCCTGGACCAAATCGAGAACCCGTCCGAGGCGAAAAGCGGACGGGACGCACAGGCCCTGCTCTCTGACTGGCAGGCCATACTCGATGCCTGAGACAGGACATATGCTCGCCACCTGGCCATTGTTCAGCGGTGTTTCGGCAACGGTCATGCAAGAGATCGAACAAAGATGCACGCTCATCAACGTCAATAAGGGCCAGCCCATCGTGTCGCATGGCGACACGGACACCAACGTCTATTTCCAACTATCCGGACAGTCGGTTGCCGTCGTGATATCGCACGAAGGCAAGGAGTTGTCTTTCGACGAAATACGGCCCGGCGTATATTTCGGAGAGCTGTCAGCATTGACCAGACAACCGCGTTCGGCATCCGTCACCGCTATTACAAGCGGACGGATAGCAATGCTCGACGGCAGTTTTTTTGTCGACGTGGCCCGCGCTGAACCGAGCGTCGGCGCGCAGCTTGCACAGGATATGGCGTTTCGGGTTCAGAGGTTGACGGAACGCCTGTTCGGATTGAGCACCCAAAAGGTAGATGAGCGCCTGCGCGGTGCTCTGGTACGCATTGCTGCGGAACGCGGCGTACTGATGGATGGCGGCCGGATCGATCCTGCCCCGACCCACGCCGCGCTCGCCTCACACATCGCCGCAGAACGGGAAGCAGTGAGCCGTGCCCTGACGCGAATGTCACGCGAGGACATTATCCGAACGGGTCGGCGCATGATCGAAATCATTGACGTCAACGGATTGATGCGCAAGCACAGCTGACGCGCTCACAGGTAGCGGGCTTTGCAGATGGATTGTGCGGTCCCTACTGTTAAGCGCCTGCACGGTTATATCGGCAATACCTAAGGTTTTCTTGCGCACTCTTCTCTACGCGACGGGAAAACGCGGAACTGTGCTTGAACACCTTTTCATTCGGTTGCGTCGTGGTGAAAGGCAGCAAAATTTCAACATATAGGTTTATGGTGAAAAAGAGCTGGCAGGCCGTAACGGCTTGTTTGTTGGCCAAGAAAGTGTTGCCACTAACCACCACTTCTTAACGCCTACGGACATTCGGGGTTTCGATTTCGCGGCAGGCGACTACGAAATCGATGTGTTCGGTAAGATCGTTGGCCGGGATGCGACCATGCTCCTATCGACCATTCGACTTTCAATCGACGCATACGAAACGGAGCAGCTTCGGAAGCCTGACTATGGTATCTACTTCGATTGGGGGCCAGATGCAGGCCGCTACCAGAAAAAGATCGAGGGGCGTCGGTCGAAGGAATCAACCTCTTGAAGCTTCTAGAGGCACTACAGGATGGTGGGTCGTTATCGCCGCTGGCAAGACCTTCCCATAATGGTTCGCGTGATCGACGAATCGATGATCGCCGCAGGACTGGTCGCGCCTTTCTAGCGCTGGCGGAACATTCAACAAATCATTCAACAATTCCCCTGCCCTGTCGGCGGACAGTCATTGTTTTTATTGCGTTTCTTATACAACATGCTGATTGATGGCGGAGACGAAGGGATTCGAACCCTCGAGACCCTTCCGGGCCTACTCCCTTAGCAGGGGAGCGCCTTCGACCACTCGGCCACGTCTCCGCCGACGCGTATAGACAAGGGCGTCTGGGAGAACAAGGCCAATATTCTGATGTTAGAAAGAATAAACTATTAAAATTACCAGGCAGGTATGGAAGCTTCTGCTGGCATGGATACGCCCTTCCGACGGCATCGTAATGTCCCAACGTATGTATGTTGAGCCGTCACAGCAGGAGGGAACTTCATCTCCGAGTTGCAATCATCCGGACTGATCTGGCCGCGTGTGTTTTCCATCGGCACGGGGCATGACCGGGCAGTTCTGTGAATTTTGGAAAAAGCTGTCGCGGGATCAATTTCTGGCGTTTGTCGCCCAACATACGAAATGCGTTATCGCCATGGAAGCGTGTGCGACGGCGCATGGGGGCACGAGTTCGATGAACTGGGGCAGGACGAGCGGCTGTTCCCGCCAGTCTATGTGAAGCCGTTCATCAGGCACCAGAAGAATGACACCTCCGATGCCGAGCGATCGTTGCGGCACCCTGCGTCCAACCAAGCGCTTTGACGCTGAAAAGACGGAGAACCAGCAAACCCGCACCAATCACGCTACCTCGTCGCGATCAGTGGCGGGGGCGATGCGGGGACCCCCGGAAAGGCCTGCCTCGACAAATACAACGGAGCCGGACAAGATCTGCATTCCGGCCCGGAACAAACGATCATCCCCGACCTCTGCCACGTTCGGACAATAGCAAGTGAGTGGCTAAGAAACATGCTCAAGCCCAGAGCGCATCGCCTGCATGAACGCAAGTGTCGCTGACGAAGGCGCGCGACTGGATGGCAGCAGGAAATTCGTGACGTAGTCGATTGCCGGCAAAAACGGACGCACGATGATACGATCACCCATTTGGTGGGACAGTGGGAAAGGATTGAGCAGAGATACTCCCAGCCCCTCACGCACGAACTCCGTGACAGACACATTGGTAGATGCCTCGATCACAATGTTCAGCCGCAAGCCCGCCCGATCGAAAATCCGATCAATTGCCGCACGACTCGAATGCCGCCGCGACAGGGCGATGAACGCTTCTTCATGCAGATCTTCGGGTCGAATCACATCGAAGGACGCGAGATGATGGTGCCTGGGCAGCACGCAAATCGCCTGAGTTTTCAGCAGAAGTTCACTTCTTATTCCCTCGTGAGCAACATTACTGTCCGATAGGGCAATGTCGAAGCGATCCTCGGCGATGCCTGTCATCAGGCTGTCGCTGGCCAAGACATCGAAGGTAATCTGCAGGTCGGGATTCTGTTTCTTGAAAACCGCAATTCTGCCGGGCAGGAACCGATGCGCGATGGTCGGCGGAGCGACTATTGACAGCACCCCCGAATAGGCTTGTTCAGGTTGGTCGGCGTGGTTCGCGATCCGCGCCAATGTATCGAAAACAGGCGTAAGCTGTTCGTTGATAGACAGGGCTTCGACCGTTGGGACCAGTCTGCCGCCGGAGCGCATGAACAGCTGAAACCCCAGGCGATCTTCCAACTGCGAAAGCCTGCGGCTGACGGCCGATTGCGAGATCCCCAACCTGCGCGCCGCATTGATCGCCGTCCCGACATCAACGAGCGCCTGTAGTACTTCCAGTTCGCGCAAAGTGATCCCCGAACGGCGGTCTTTCTCTGCGGGGGTTATTCCAGTTTTCATGACGCCCTATGCACAAAACGCATTAAAATTATCGATTGACTTCCGATTATCGAATAATACCGTGATCGCCAAGCATATTGCACCATCGGGGGTCAACCTCGAGACCACGTTTCAAAAGCCCACAACAGGAAGGACAACAGGATGAAAGCATTAAACCTGCCAGTCATGGCCGGACTTTTTGCAGCGGGCATGACGCCCGCGATGGCGCAGGAGTTGACCATAGGTCTGAAATCCGAAGCCACCTCGATGGACCCGCATTTTCACCAGCTGTCCACGAATATTCAGGTGGGCAAGAACATCTTCGAGGCTCTGACAACTCAGGACGCGGTACAGAAAGTCACACCGGGCCTGGCTGAAAGCTGGGAAGCCATAGACGACACCACGTGGCGGTTCAATCTGCGCAAGGGCGTCAAGTTCCACGATGGCAGCGACTTTACCGCCCGCGACGTAATCTACTCCTTCTGCCGCGTACCGCTGGTCGAAAACTCTCCGTCCGCCTATACAATCTTCACCGGGGGCTTCGCGGACGTGGTTGCCGAAGATGATCACACGGTGCTGATCACGACCAAAGACACCAACCCGTTGCTTCCGGTCGAACTGTGGAGCCTTGCAATCATCTCTGCCGATGCACTTGGCGCGGAAGATGAAGTCACCTTCGCCCCCGACGGTGAATGCACCGGCATGGGCGATGTTCCGCAGGCGCCAGCCTTCAACTCGCCGGAAATCTCCGTTGGTACGGGCCCTTATATACTTGAAAGCTACACCCGCGGCTCGGAGCTGACCCTTACCCGCTTTGACGACTATTGGGACGGAACCCCCGAGTGGGAGCGCGTGGTCATGCGCCCGATTACAAGCGATGGTCCGCGTGTTGCCGCGCTTCTGGCAGGCGATGTGGATCTGATCGAGTCCCCCCCCATTCAGGACATACCGCGCATCGAGGATGGCGGCTTCCACGTGGTAGATGCCTTGTCTAACCGTGTCATCTATCTGCACATGCAGCAATTGGAGGACGTCCCGGCGATAGAAGGCACAGATGGAGAGAACCCGCTTCTGGACCCTCGTGTGCGTGAAGCGATCTCGCTCTCCATCAATCGCGAGGCCATCGCCGAACGCATCATGGGCGGCTATGCCCAACCTGCTGGCGAGCTTCTGCCACCGCCCATGTTCGGAACGTCGGGGCGCGATGTTGATCCCTATGATCCCGAGCGCGCCAAGGAACTCCTCGCCGAAGCTGGTTACCCGGACGGTTTCTCGATCACTCTCGGCACACCTAATGACCGCTACATCAACGATGAACAGGTTGCCCAGGCCGTTGCACAGATGATGGCGCGAATTGGCATCCAGACCACCGTCGACGCCAGCACGGCCAGCCAGTTCTTCTCGCGCCGCAACGCGCTGGAATTTCCGATCTACATGGCTGGATGGGGCGCGTCTTCGGGTGACATGTCGTCGCCTCTGAAGTCCCTGGTTGCGACCTATGATGCTGAAACGGGCACGGGTACGACCAATGCGGGCCGATACTCGAATCCCGAAATGGATGCTCTTCTGGCGGATGCAATGTCCACGATTGACGATGCCACACGTGATCAGATGCTGCAGGATGCCGAAACCATGGTGCTGGATGATTACGGTATCATCCCACTGCACTATGAACAGACCGTATGGGCGATGAAATCCGAACTCAGCTACGAGCCGCGCGTGGACCAGTACACGATGGCCCTCGAAGTAAAGAAGACCGAGTAACCAGAGCTCCGGCACCCTTTCGCGGGTGCCGGACCCTTTCGATTACCGGACTACAAGGACCATGAAATGATCGTCTATCTCGTCCGTCGTTTGGGACAGAGCTTGCTAGCTATTGTGGCAATGGCAGTGCTGGTCTTTGCAGGCGTCTATGCTATCGGTAACCCCGTCGATGTGCTTATCAATCCCGAAGCCACACAGGCCGAGATTGTCGCCACAACTGAACGGCTCGGGCTCGACAAGCCACTGTATCAGCAGTTCGGAATATTCCTGAAGAACGCGCTGCAAGGCGACCTTGGTACGTCATTCGTCTACGGACGGCCCGCAGTCGAAATTATTCTCGAACGCCTGCCCGCCACGATGGAACTGGCCGTATGCGCCCTGTTCTTGTCTGTAATGATCGGTATTCCCTTGGGCGTTTGGGCGGGCCTCCGGCCTGACAGTATTGCCGGCCGCACCATTATGGGTGGATCGATCCTCGGGTTTTCCCTTCCGAATTTCTGGCAGGGGATGCTCCTTATTCTGATCTTTGCGGTTCTGCTAGGCTGGCTTCCAGCCGGGGGACGCGGCGAGACCACCGAATTTCTTGGCATGCAGGTCAGCTTTCTGACCTGGGATGGACTGTCCCACCTGATCCTGCCCGCCATCAACCTGGCATTGTTCAAAATGTCGCTGATCATCCGGTTAGCGCGCGCCAATACGCGCGAGGTGTGCCTGCAGGACTACGTGAAGTTTGCCCGCGCCAAGGGCCTATCGTCGCGTCGCGTGGTTATGGTGCATATCCTGAAAAACATCATGATCCCTGTCGTGACCATCATCGGGCTAGAACTGGGATCGATGGTTGCGTTCGCTATCGTCACAGAAACCGTCTTCGCCTGGCCCGGTATGGGCAAGTTGCTGATCGACTCGATCAACCTGTTGGATCGTCCCGTGATCGTCGCCTATCTGATGCTGACGGTCCTGATCATTGTCACCATCAACCTTGTAGTGGACGTGATCTATTCGCTCCTCGATCCGCGCATTCGCCTATCGGAGATGAAGGGATGACCGAAACGATCTCACGGCCCCCCGTTCGCGTCGACAGCCCTGCTCGCCGTATCATGCGCCAGTTCATGGAAGATCCGGTCGCAGTCATCGGTCTGGTTCTGTTCGTGGTGATAGCGGCATTGGCCATCTCAGCCCCCTGGATTGCACCGCAAAACCCGTATGACCTGACACAGCTGGACATCATGGACAGCGCGTTGCCGCCTGGAGAGGTCAGCTTTGGTACCGGGCAAACCTATTGGCTGGGAACGGATCGGCAAGGGCGGGATATGCTCTCGGGCATCCTTTACGGGCTGCGGATCAGCCTGCTCGTCGCCTCTGTATCGCTGGGCTTGGCTATCACCATCGGAACGATCGTCGGCGTGACGGCGGCATACTTTGGTGGCAGGCTCGACAGCTTCATCATGCGGATCGTCGATTTGCAGCTGTCCTTTCCCGCGATCTTGATTGCCTTGATCCTGCTGGCGCTTCTTGGGCGCGGCGTGGACAAGGTCATTCTGGCTCTCGTGATCGTACAATGGGCCTATTACGCAAGAACCGTTCGCAGCTCCGCCATCGTAGAGCGGCGCAAGGACTACATCGATGCTGCCCGCTGTCTGGCCCTTTCGAACCGCCGGATCATGTTCCGCCATCTGCTGCCGAACTGCGTGCCGCCATTGATCGTGGTGGCAACCGTGCAGATTGCGCAGGCGATTGCCCTGGAAGCCACGCTTTCATTTCTCGGCGTGGGCGTCCCCATCACGGAACCCTCTCTCGGACTGTTGATCGCGAACGGGTACGACTACCTGCTTTCGGGCAGCTACTGGATCAGCCTCTTCCCCGGCATTGCCTTGGTCATAACGATCATCGCGATCAATCTCGTCGGTGACCGCCTCCGCGACGTTCTGAACCCGAGGTTGCAGAAATGACGACACTTCTCGAAGTCAAAGACCTACAAACGCATTTCCACACGCGTGACGGTGTTGCCAAGGCTGTTGATGGTGTCAGCTTCTCGCTCGAGAGGGGTCAGATTCTGGGCCTGGTCGGGGAATCCGGGTCGGGAAAATCGGTTACCGGCTTCTCCGTACTGGGGCTGGTCGATCCACCGGGCCGGATCGCAGGCGGGCAGATCGTTTTCGATGGCACTGACCTCGTGGCCGCTGGTGAACCCGTCCTGCGCCAATTGCGAGGCAAGCGCATTGCCATGATCTTTCAGGATCCGATGATGACGCTGAACCCGGTGCTTCGGATCGACACTCAGATGGTGGAAACCGTTTTGGCCCATGCAAAGGTTTCGCGCTCCGAAGCCCTCCGCCGCGCACGCGAAGCGCTGGTGCAGGTGGGTATCTCGTCTCCGGATGAGCGGCTGCAAAGCTACCCCCATCAATTCTCGGGCGGTATGCGTCAACGCGTGGCGATCGCGATCGCCCTTCTGCACGAGCCGGACCTGATCATTGCCGACGAGCCGACAACCGCGCTGGATGTCACCATTCAGGCCCAGATATTGTCCGAAGTACAAACTCTGTGCGCCAAATCCGGAACGGCACTCATCTGGATCACGCATGATCTGGCCGTTGTATCGGGGTTGGCCGACCGTCTTGCCGTCATGTATGCGGGACGGATCATCGAGGAAGGCAGGACCGCCGAGGTGATTTCCAGTCCGCGCCACCCCTACACGCGCGGATTGATCGACAGCGTGCCACACGGCAAACGCAATGGCACCCTGCTCCCACAGATCAAGGGCATGACCCCGTCAATGCTGAAGCTGCCACAAGGGTGCAAATTTGCCCCACGCTGTCCTCGCGCTGACACTGCTTGCCAATCCGAGCCCGCTCTTGACCGGGCCGGTTCCGACCGCAGCGTGCGCTGTGTTCATCCCCTTACCGAAGTTTCGAAAGAGGCCCCAGTGTCATGAGCCATGACCCTATCCTCCAGATCGGCAATGTGTCCAAACGCTTTTCCAAGGAACTCGATATCGCCGAGCGGACTGCACGCAAGCTGGGCGCGAATATCGCGCCGATAACGGTTCATGCTGTCGACGGCGTAAGTCTGGATGTCCGACGCGGGGAGGTTCTGGGCCTTGTCGGGGAATCCGGCTGCGGCAAGTCCACACTTGGCCGGATGGTTGCCGGGCTGGACGATCCGACAGAGGGTCAGATCCTTTACCGCGGCAAAGATCTCTCATCGCTGAAAGGAGCCGCAGCGCGCGACGCCGCCTTGAAGATCCAGATGGTTTTTCAAGACCCGATGTCTTCTTTGAACCCTCGAATGCGCGTAGGCGACATCATCGGAGAAGCGCCGCGCGCGCATAACATCGTGTCACGTGGGCAGGTTGGTTCCTATGTCGAGCAGATGTTGGAGCAGGTCGGACTGGACCCCAGCACCAGCAAACGATACCCGCACCAGTTTTCAGGTGGCCAACGGGCCCGCATCGGGATCGCCCGTGCGCTGGCTGTGCGCCCCGACCTTCTGGTCTGCGATGAATCTGTTGCGGCGCTGGATGTATCCATCCAGGCGCAGGTGCTGAACCTTTTCGTGAAACTGCGCGAAGAATTCGATCTGACCTATCTTTTCATCAGCCATGATCTCGGTGTGGTTGAACATATCTCGGACCGGATAGCGGTGATGTATCTGGGACGGCTGGTCGAGTTGGGCACGGCCGAAGACCTGATCGCGCGCCCGAACCATCCATACACGCAAGCTCTTATTTCGGAGATACCCACCTTCGAAACCGGAAAGAAGACCTATCACGCTATCAAAGGTGAAATCCCGTCACCGATGCACCCGCCAAAAGGCTGCCACTTTCACCCTCGTTGTCCCCATGCCCATGATCGGTGCCGGGTCGAGGTACCTGCCCTGAAAGAGGTCGCCTCGGGACGCATCTCCGCGTGTCATCTGAATGACCGGGCCGCCTGATACGATACCCCCTAACGACCCAAGGAGATTTTCCCTATGCGAAATGACAACCCGATCTGGTCTCTCGTGGATGTGAAGGGACCGGAGTTTACCGGTCTGGCCGATCGTGTCTTTGATACGCCGGAACTTGCTTATGGCGAAACCAGATCCTGCGCCGCACACACGCAAATGCTGCGCGATCAGGGTTTCCGTGTGACCGAGAATGTTGCGGGCATCCCGACCGCGGTCATGGGTGAAGCAGGCAAAGGCGGTCCGGTTATCGCTATATTGGGAGAGTACGACGCACTGCCCGGCCTGTCACAGCAAGCAGGGCTTGCCGAACCAAAGCAGATTTCAGACGATGGTTTCGGTCATGGCTGCGGTCATAACCTGTTGGGCGCCGCCGCCCTGTCGGCGGCCACGGCGGTCAAGGACTGGCTGGAAGCCGAAGGTATCGAGGGACGCGTCCGCTATTACGGCTGCCCTGCCGAAGAGGGCGGCGCAGCCAAGACCTATATGGCGCGGGATGGCCAGTTCGACGATGTCGACATCGCGATCACCTGGCATCCGGCCAGTTTCAACGCCGTGGACGACATGCGCTCGCTTGCGAATACGCGCATCGACTTCACCTTTATCGGCAAAGCTGCGCACGCGGCCGGCGCACCTGAACTTGGCCGTTCTGCATTGGACGCAGTCGAATTGATGAATGTTGGCGTCAACTATATGCGCGAGCACATGCCGGATGCCGCGCGGGTCCACTATGCCTATCTGGATGCGGGCGGGATTGCACCCAATGTTGTCCAAGCCAAGGCAACCGTGCGCCAGCTGATCCGCAGCCCCGACCTGGCTGGTCTGCAGTCGCTGGTCAAACGCGTCGGTTCTATCGCCGATGGTGCCGCGCTGATGACAGGCACTTCGGTCAGTTCTCAGGTATTTTCCGCGGTGTCCAACCTGATTGGCAACGGTCCGCTTTCAGAGGCCATGCAAGCTGAATTCGAAGCCCTGGGGCCTGTTCCGTTCGACGCCGAAGATATCCGCTTCGCCCGTCAGATCCGCAGTACCCTGACGCGTGAAGACATCGCAGACACATTCGAACGCCTGGCCATGAAACCCGATTACGACAAGCCACTGTGTGATTTCATCGCCCCGCTCGATCGCCCCTTCATGGGCGGTATGGGATCAACCGATGTCGGGGATGTGAGTTGGGCCGTACCAACTGTTCAAGCCCGCGTGGCAACCTGTGCCGTAGGCACGGCGCTACATAGCTGGCAGCAAACTGCGCAAGGCAAGGCACCCGCCGCACACAAGGGTATGTTGCACGCAGCCAAGGTAATGGCATCAACCGCCCGCGCCGCTTTGACCAACTCGAAACTTATCGCACAGGCCAAACAGGCGCATAGTGAACATCTGGCGGACTTCCCCTACAGCTGCCCTATTCCGGCTGATACGAAGCCGCCTACTTTCATACAGTAAGCGGGAACGTGCTTCGAGTAACAGCATCGAAATTCGGTTTTATGCTGTTGCTCGTTGGCTACCCCTGCTTCAAGCCTGTCGAATGCAGACATGCTATCGGACCAATTGCATTCATGCGCCCAAGTCGTCGAGTGTCCACGTCAATATAAAATGAAACAAGGCATCGTACCCTGACTGCGCGGCTCAGCCAATAACACGTCCTTCAGTGACAGCCACAGAACCCCGCCGTCCGCAACTGCTCTGACACAAGCACCAATATCACTCAGCGGGTCCGCGCAATCAAGTTGCAGCTATAGCTTTTAGGGCGCGTAAAGCTGTGAAAATGCCAGTCGGACATTCTGGGTCACTTCTTCCAGCCGTCGCTCAATGTGATTTCGGATTTCCCGTGAGGCCCGGTCTGCATCGCCACGCTGAACGGCCTCCAGTATACAGGTATGCGGCTCGATCGTTATCGCTTCAGCCCCGCCGCGTTCACTTAGAGATCGTAGATCTATGAGACGGACATAGTGGATCCGTCCATTTACATTCTCCAGAAGCCGAACCAGTTCCGCGTTCTTGGCCAGCTTTGCCAACCCTAGATGAAACGTTTCATCAACGCGCACGAGTTCGACCGGTGATGCACCCGGACGATATTGTGGCTTTGTGTCTTCGAGAAAGCGGGAAAGATCCTCAACCTCTTCAGGCTCGGCGCGCAATGCGGCCAATCGGACCGCTTCGGCTTCAATAGCCGCCCGGGCTTCGTAGAGGTTCATAATTTCCTGCGGGTTCAACGACCGGCAGAAAAAACCCCGACCGCGATGAAACTTCAGGAAGCCTTCCGCGACCAGCCGATTCAGCGCCTCGCGCAGCGGCGTGCGACTTGTTTCAAGTTGGGCAGACAGTGCACTTTCGTTCAACCGCTCATCCGGTTTGAACTCGTAACTCGCGGCCATTTCCTTGACCCGACGATAGACCCTGTCAACGGATCCCACTTCATTATCCATACAATTAAGTGCCTTATGAGGTTGGCCAAGGCCGCGACAGCCTGCAGATCATCACGATACATGCGCGGGCAAAAAAATCAATTGCATTGTAGTCTAAGCTGCATAATGATCTGTATACAGAAAAGAATGCGGCATTCTCCGCCGCGTTGAACGGAAGGATTGATCGTGACGAACACACTGAATGGCGCAGAAGCTATGGTCCGCAGCTTGGAAGCTCATGGTGTACGGCACATCTTCGGGCTTTGCGGCGACACGACCTTGCCCTTCTATGATGCGATGCTGCGTCTTGATCATCCGATCACCCATGTTCTGACCCGCGATGAGCGCAGCGCTACTTATATGGCCGACGCGTACTCGCGTGTGACAGGGAGTGTCGGCGTGTGCGAAGGCCCGTCCGGTGGCGGCGCCACCTACATTCTGCCGGGGCTGATCGAGGCGAATGAAAGCTCCTATGCTGTTTTGGGAATTACAACCGATGTCTCGGTGGCATCCTATGGCCGCTATCCGCTGACCGAGGTAGACCAGGAAGCCCTGATGCGCCCGTTGACCAAGTGGAACACGGTTATTAAACGGGCGGATCACATCCCGCGCATGGTACGCCAGGCCTTTCGCGCGATGACAACGGGTCGTTCAGGTGCGGCGCATCTGGGGCTACCTTACGATATTCAATATGACGCCGTTTCTCCCGACGACATTTGGGCTGACAAAAACCTCACGTCCTACCCCGCTTATCGAACTGGCCCATCGCCCGATACGGTGGAGGCCGCCGCCGAGGCGATCCTGTCCGCAAAATCTCCGCTCATCGTTTGTGGTGGAGGCGTTGTGATCGCTGGGGCGATGGATGAACTCGACCGGCTCGCAACCCGTCTGGACATTCCTGTGGCGACATCGATCTCGGGTCAGGGCAGCCTTGCAGAGACCCACCCGAACTGCGTCGGCGTGGTCGGATCAAACGGCGGGACCGATGAAACATGGGAGGCGATGACCGGCGCGGACCTGATCGTCTTCATGGGGTGTCGTGCAGGATCAACGACGACATCGCGTTGGGAAGCTCCGAAGCCCGGCACGCGCATCGTGCATTTCGACAATGACCCGATGGTAATCGGCGCGGTCTATCCGACCGAGGTCGGTGTCCCCGGTGATCTTCGGCTGTCACTGGCGGCCCTGAACGCAGAGCTCGACCGCCGCGACCAAGGCAGCGGCACGTTCGGAGGCGCTGCGGCGGTCGCCGATATCCGCCGCCGGAAGTTCGAGAAATTCGACGCGCTCGCGCAAAGCGATGAAAGCCCGATCCGCCCCGAGCGGGTGATTGCGACTTTGCAGAAAGTGCTGCCCGAGGATGCGACTGTTGTGTCCGATCCCGGCACCTCCTGCCCATATTTCTCTGCCTACTACACCCTCCCGCGTGCGGGTCGGCACTTCATCACCAATC
Organism: Qingshengfaniella alkalisoli; assembly: GCF_007855645.1. Classification (GTDB taxonomy): domain Bacteria; phylum Pseudomonadota; class Alphaproteobacteria; order Rhodobacterales; family Rhodobacteraceae; genus Qingshengfaniella; species Qingshengfaniella alkalisoli. The sequence goes on along the minus strand of NZ_CP042263.1, from coordinate 131,044 downwards.
GTGCGCATGGAGCACTCGGCTATTCGTTGTCGGCTGCACTGGGCGCATGGTTCGGCCGGCCAGATCGCAAGGTCGTTGGTCTGATGGGTGATGGTTCCTTCGGCTTCACCTGCGGTGAGTTGGAAACGGTAGCTCGTGCAAAAGCGCCGATCACCTATGTCGTTTTCTCGAACTCCAACTTCGGATGGATCAAGGCCAGCCAGCGCGATGACTGCGACGCGCGCTACTACAATGTCGATTTCAACCGCACGGATCAGGCAGCCGTAGCCGCAGCTTATGGTGTGAAATCCTGGCATGTTGAGGATCCGTCCAAGCTGGAAGCGGTGCTTAAAGAGGCGGTTGCACATGATGGACCGACGCTGGTCGATGTCATCTGCCAACCTTTGGAAGAAGCGAAGGCCCCCGTCCGCCGCTGGATGGGTTGATCGGCGCTCTCAACGCGCCACAATGGTGGATGGGATGCAACCCATTCGCATAACAGGGAAAGAAAGAACCATGAAACTGTTTTCACTTTCAGGCATCGCATTTGCGGGTGTCTTAACCGCGTCCGGCGCGTTGGCCCAGGACTATCCCGAGAAGGATATCACGCATATCATGCCGTGGAGCGCAGGTGGCGGAACCGACACCGTAATGCGGACCTTCATGAATTTTGCGGAACAGCAGCTTGGCGTGGGCATCAACACCCAGAACGTAACGGGTGCACAAAGCGGCGTCGGCACGTTGAAACTGATGAAATCTCGACCCGATGGCTACACGATCGGTTCGCTGACATGGGACAGCGTGATCACTGTCCCCTATTACGAACTGGTGCCGGGATACAGCACGGACCAGCTTGACTACCTTGGGTCGGTCACAGTCCACCCCACGGCGCTGATCGTGGCCGCCGATGCGCCTTGGAACACGCTGGAAGATTTCATCGCCGCCGCCAAGGAAACGCCGGGCGAGCTGTCCATTTCCAATGTCGGCAGCGGTGGCGTCTGGCATCTGCCCGCGCTGGATTTGGCGGATGCCGCCGGCATCGAGGTGCAGCACATCCCCTACCCCGACGGGTCCGGCCCGCAACGCGAAGCGCTTTTGTCGGGCGAAACCGATGCGGCATCGCTGTCAATCTCTGCGGCTTATCCGGCGGTCGACTCCGGCCAGGCCAAGGTGCTGGCTGTGTTCGGTGACGAGCGTTCCGAATTCGCGCCCGACGCCCCCACAGCGAAAGAACTGGGCTATGACGTTGTCTGGGGCAGTTTTCGCCTGATAGCGGCACCAAAAGGTGTCGATCCGGAAAAGCTGGAAGCACTGGAAAACGCCTTTGCTGCGGTATTCGATATGCCGGAATTCCAAGCCCAGGCCGAAGAAACCGGTATGGGCGCCGTATGGATGGATGCCGACGCGACCGCCGCTTATGTCGAGGCCTCTCAGGAGAAAGCCTTCAGCCTGATCGACGCATTGGTTGAACAGGGACTACTGGAGAAGTAACCACCTGATGGCCCCTTCCTCCACGGTGGGGCCATTTGACTATCTCAAACACAAGGCCCCTCCTCGCGTATGCCCCGCAAACTGAATGCTCCCGCGATCTTCGCCATATTTCTATTGCTGCTGAACAGCGTCTACGCCAGTCAGATCGCACAGATGAACCTGCCATTCGCGAAGGGCGAACCCGGCCCGGCCTTCATGCCGATGCTGCTTTGCGGATTTCTCTATGTGGCGGGTCTGCGGATCTTCATGCAAGAATTGCGAGCGGATCACGGCAGTGCTTCGGACGGGGCTTTATCCGACACGATCAGGCGATTGGGGCTTGTAGGGCCACTTTTGGTAGTTGCCTTGACCGCGCTTTTCATCATCGGGTTTGCCTATCTCGGCTATGCAGTTTCGGCCAGCCTGTATACTTTCGCAATCGCGCTGTTCTTCAACTATGAAGAACTGGGCAACTGGCGCAAAGCAACGCTCTATGCAGTGCTGACTGCCGTCGCAATTTCCCTGTTCGGTTGGCTGTTCTTCGTGCAGCTCTTCGATCTCTACCTGCCAGTTTGGGAGTTTTGACATGATCCCGGAACTCTCAGGCGGCTTCGGCGCACTGCTCGACCCGACGACATTTCTCTATCTGATCGGTGGCTTCCTTCTGGGACTGTTTTTTGGTGCCATACCCGGCCTGACCGCCACACTCGCCATTGCCTTGCTGCTGCCCTTCACGTTCGGAATGGAGGTCACCAACGCGCTGGTTATGGTGATGAGCATCTATATGGCCGGCATCTATGCGGGTTCGATCACTGGAATCACCGTCAACATACCCGGCGCGCCCTCAGGCGCTATCACCAGCCTCGACGGGCACGCCTTGATGAAACAGGGGCATGGCGCGCAGGCTTTGGGGCTGGACGCATTCGCCTCGTCCATCGGGGGGATGATTGGTGCCCTTGTGCTGATGCTACTCGCCCAGCCAATCAGTCAGGTTGCCTTGTTGTTCAAGACCCCCGACAAATTCTCGCTCGTGCTCCTGGCCGTTGTCACCGTCACAATCGTGGCGCGGGGATCTATCTGGAAAGCCGCTACCGCGACCTGTTTGGGACTGATGATCTCGACGGTTGGAATCGACCCGATGGTGCCGCAGGGGCGGTTCGATTTCGGCAGTTTCTATCTGGTCGAGGGCATCACGCTACTTCCGGCGGTTATCGGTCTGTTCGCCGTGTGCGAATTGTTTGCACAGGCCGCAACCCCCGCGCGCCTGACGCAATCCGAACTGATCACCGAACAGCCATTATTGAGACGGCGCGACTTTGTTCCGCGCAAAGAAACCATCCGTGAGATTGGCTTATACACCTATGTCAAAAGTTCGGTAATAGGTGTCCTGATCGGCATGTTGCCGGGAGGAGGCGCATCCATGGCGTCCTTCATCGCCTATGCGGAAGCGAAGCGTAGTTCCAAAACACCTGAGAAATTCGGGCAAGGCTCCCATGAAGGCCTGGCCGCTTCAGAAGCTGCGAACAATGCCATGTGCGGCGGTGCGGTTATTCCTCTTCTGACGATGGGTATTCCGGGCGACGCGGTCACCGCAATCATCTTTGGTGTCCTGCTGATCCACGGGCTCGTGCCCGGTCCCGGGCTTCTGACCGACAATCTGGATGTCGTATCCCCGATGTTCGCAGCGCTGTTCGTCGCGTCGATCTTCGTATTCCTGTCGGTCCTCGCCTTTGGCCCTTGGTATATCCGGCTGTCGAGGATCAACCGCGGGATATTGTACGCCTTTATCGCAATGATTTCGATGGTCGGGGTGTTCGCGTCATCCTTTTCCTTTTTCCAGATGTGGATGGCGCTGGCGATCGGGACATTTGCATTTGCGATGCGCCGGTTCGGGTATCCGGTTGTTCCCATGCTGATGGGTGTCATACTTGGGCCATATCTTGAAGAATTCCTACGCCGCTCGCTTATCGTGTCAAAGGGTGATCCGCTGATCTTCGTTACCAGCCCGGGCAGCGCTGCGTTTCTTATGCTGACGGCTCTATTCGTGTGGTTGTTGCGTATCCGGCCCGCCCGAAACGGAGCACAGCCCGATGTCTGAGCACCCCGTAAAGTCGCTGGACCACACACTGATCCTCGTGAATGATCTGAGCCATGCCTACGAACAGTACAAGGCGCTGGGGTTCAATGTGTCTCCCATTGGCATACAGGGAAAGGCCAAGGGTTCCGCCAATCACACGATCATGCTGCAAGACGACTACATCGAATTGCTTGGCATCGTGGAACCCACACCGTTGAACGCGGATCGCCGCGCCGCACTGGCACATCATGGCGAGGGGTTGCACGGTTTGGCCATGCGTGTCTCGAACGCCAAAGAGGCGGTTGATGACCTTGCCAAACGCGGCGTCAAAACGACCATCTACAACGAGTTCTCGCGCCCGGTCGCTCTGCCAGACGGCACCATTGAACCGGCCAGCTTTGCAACGCTGCTGTTCGAGCCGTCCCAAGTGCCCGTAGGCATAGCCTTTATGTGCGAGCACAAGACGCCGCATTTGGTGTGGCGGGATGAGCTGACGACCCATCCCAATTCTGCGGTGGGTGTGCTTGAGGTCGTGGCGATTTCTGATAACACCGAGGCTGACGGTCAGCGCTATCAACGGCTCTTCGGCTTTACCACCGACCCGCAGCCCGACGGGTCCGTGGTTCTGCGCCCTCCGGCTATGGGCGGCACAATCCGCTTGCTTCCGTCCACTCAGGCCCACGACAACCACCCCGCAACGAACCCAGGTGCCGGGCGATATATCCGGTTACGCGTAGCCGTGCGGAGTTTGACAGATGTCACAAGATGCCTGGAAGACAGCTCCGTTCCATATACCCGATCCGAGCGCTGCATCATTGTCGAACCGGAATATGCGGCGGGTGTGACGGTGGAATTCCTGCCTATCTAACCACCAAGGGAACCGTTGCATCAACGACTGCGGGCTGAGCGGCCTACAATCCTGTTATACTGCATGCTAATCATCTGCCTGCATCTCGACCTGTCGTCGGCCAGTCCGACTTGTGAGGTTACGCCGACTTCTTACTGCTGCGCCCAGGAAACGCGGGTCGGCGAAGTCGCGGTGTCGAGAGGCTGCGAGTTATCGACTGCCCAGTGATACGGACCATCCCACCCGAAAATACCAATGCGCCGTCATGGCGATAAGTTCGAAGGCGCATCGTTAGTCAGCGACCAAGCCTAAAGCGTGCTGTGGCTATCAAGGGGCCTGCAACGCGGGCTCCCATCGCGATGATCCACTTGTAATGCTGCGCGACGAAGGTCAGAAACGAACCTTGGGACAGCTTCTTGAGAAATGCCTCAGACCCATTGTCGCGCGCGCCGCGAACTGAAAACCGCGCTGTGCCAGATTGATTTCGATAATGGTAACCTCGGACAGCGATGTTTTCTCCCGTTGTGATGGCTTCATCACTTTGTGCTGCGTCGGAAGGGACATCCACGCCATCGACAAAGCTTGTGAGAGGAACAAGGTCATATGAACAAACTGATTTGTTTGCTGGCTCTGGTAGCCGCGCCCGCGATGGCACAGGAGGAAAGACGCTGTCTGTCAACCGGCGAGAAAACAGTAATCCTGAACTTCATCATGGATCGCATGAATGTCTCGCGCACCCTTTTGGCTGAAGCCATGATCAAGCAGCTATATACCGACGTTAACGGCGTTGACATGTTTGAAAAACTGGCTTCGCAGGACGCCCCGCTTGCCGCCGCTGTGCACCTGTATGCCTACCACAAGTATAGCGATCACCCCGGTGAATGCGCCGACACGCCACGCTCACCGTGAGTTGCTCTGCCCCCTGAAAACTGGATCGTTTGAAGCTGGAGTTTTCGGCTCAGCTTTCCTGGCTGGGAGAGGACCAAATGATGTCCGGGCGATAGACTGTGTTCACGATCAGTTCGCTTTGGGAAAGAAGCTGAGGGTGGTGGACACCCATTCGCGCTTCTGTCCAGCGGGAGACCCCGGTTCAGCTATCGGGGCGAAGACGTGGTCGAAAAGCTGGAAAGCGTCTGCGCGGGTAGATTACCCGATCACGGTACGAGTCGACCAGGGCGGCGAATTCATCCCCCGCGACCTGAACTTATGAGGCCTATGCCAACGATGTGGCGCTGGAGTTCTCGCGGCCCGGAAAGCCAACCGACAACGGCTTCATCGAAACATAGTACTATATTTGCTGACACCAGCGCTGGACGGCGGGTCCGAGCCTACCAGAAATTATCCCGACCTAGTGCCGGAGAACACGCGCCAAGAAGCTACGGGTACGCTCATGCTGCGGGTTGTCGAAGACCTGCTCGGGCGTCCCTTGTTCCACGATCTCGCCCTTATGGATGTAAATCACCCGGTCCGCCACTTCGCGGGCAAATCCCATCTCGTGGGTGACGATGATCATTGTCATGCCATCGCGCGCAAGTTCGCGCATCGCGTCCAGCACTTCACCAATCATTTCGGGATCAAGCGCCGAGGTCGGCTCATCGAACAGCATCAGCTTCGGCTCCATCGCCAAAGCTCTGCTCAAGGCGACACGCTGCTGCTGACCGCCCGACAGTTGCGACGGGAACTTTTCCGCCTGATCAGCGATACCGACGCGTTCTAGCAACTTCAGCGCGGTCTTGTGTGCGTCATCGGGGCTGGCATGGCGGACCTTGGTCGGCGCGAGCGTCACATTGTCCTGCACGCTTAAATGCGGGAACAGGTTGAACTGCTGAAACACCATCCCCACCTCGGTGCGGATCTGGCGCAGTGCACGGCTGGCCTTGCCATGGGGTTCCAACTGGTTGCCGTCAACCTCAAGAAAACCCTTCTGGAATTCCTCCAGCCCGTTGATGCAGCGGATCAACGTGGATTTGCCCGAACCACTGGCTCCGATGATTACGACCACCTCGCCGGGTGTAACTTCAAGGTCGATATCGTTGAGAACATGCAAGTCACCGAAATGCTTGTTCAGCTTTTCCATACGCACGATGGGCTGGCCTTCGGGCCGTGATTTATTCTGGTGTGTCATTGTCCGACCAGCCCTTTGCTTTCCAGCGTGCGCAACAGAATGGATAGTGTCAGCGTGATCGCCAGATAGATGAGCGCGACCATCAGATAGACTTCAAGTGCTGTAAACGTCGTGGCGATGTAGATCTGTCCCTGCCGCACCAGTTCCCCTACGCCGATGACGGCAAACAGCGACGTATCCTTGATGCTGATGATACACTGGTTGCCGAGCGCCGGGATCATGCGACGGAAACTCTGAGGCCAGATCACGTATCGGAAGGTTTGCGTTTTTGACAGCCCAAGTGATAGCCCCGCCTCGCTTTGACCGACAGCGATGGACTGCACCCCACCCCGCACGATCTCGGAAATATACGCGCCGGAGTTAACGGCGATCGCTGCTATGCCCGCCGTCAGGGCGTCAATCGGGCCGCCCAACAGCTGCGGCAGACCGTAGAAGATGAAAAGCACCTGAACGAGCACCGGCGTGCCGCGAAACACCTCGATATAGGCTACCGCGGGCCAGCGCAGCCATGGATGGGCGCTTATACGCATCAAGCCGAACACGATGCCGATGACGAAACCGATGGCAAGCCCGCCGAACGAGATCAGCAGCGTATATGGGACGCCTTTGAGAAGATAAGGGATGGAGGCAAATGCCGCCTGCCAGTCAAACTGAAATGTAAGATCCAACGGGAGAGGCTCCGGAATGCTTTATCGACTAAACGCGACACTGTTCAGGCCGGTCGCACCAACCTGAACAGCTCACTTTCTTTCATGCGCCGAACGGCGCCAAACATCTTAATTGCTGCTGGACCCGAACCACTTGGTGTGGATCTCGTCATATGTCCCGTCTTCGCGCATCGCGGCCAGCGCTTCGTTCACCGGATCGACCAGTTCGCTGCCTTTGACAAAGGCGATGCCGTACTGCTGCCCTTCGTAAAGCGGGCCCACGACTTTCACGCGACCTTCACCGCGGGTTTGCGCGAAGTACCCGACATTGGGAGCGTCATAGAACACTGCGTCGACGCTGCCACCCAGCAAAGCCATATACATATCGCTCGACCCCGGATAGGGCGTAATGGTCGCAGTATCGCCAAGCGTCTCGGTCAGGTAGTCGAAGCTGGTGGAACCGATCTTCGTGCCAATCGTCATTCCTTCCAAATCCTCGATGCTTTCCACATCATCCTGATTGGCACCGACGAGGATTTTCAGGCCGCTGTCATAATACGGGTCAGAAAAATCGACGATCTCAGAGCGTTCATCCGTGATCGTGATGCCCGCAATCGCGATATCTACGCTGCCGGTTTGAACCGCAGGAATGATGCCGTTGAAGTCCATCGTATTGATTTCGATCTCAAAACCCGCACGATCGGCAAGCTCACGGATGATATCCATGTCAAAACCGGTCATCTCGCCGGTGTCCTGGTCCATCATCTCGAACGGGACAAAGCTTGGATCCGTAACTACTTTCGCCGTGTCCGCATAAGCAACCGCACTGAACGACAGGCTGGTCGTCGCACAAAGAGCGATAGTCTTGAATAGCGTTTTCATCGTTTCCCCCAAATATCCTATCTCGGCGGCCGAACAGCCCGCCGCCAGATCGGCCCCAACATGGAGTTGCGCCATCTGATCGTCAAGCAAGATAGCTAAGATATTGATATAGCTTTATTATATCAAACATCTCCGAGCCGCACTGCACTAGAACCACCATAGCGAGCAGGTGTTTCCCGAGCCCGCCATTGCCACAAGGCACCGTTAACAGGCATGGCCATCAGTTGTCGTCACGCCGTAACCGGGCCGCGAAGAGACAGGGTAAGCGCCAAGTCGCGCCTACCCTGTGTCGATCATAGGGACCCCGTGCTTCACGGGAGCCATGCTATTGTCTAGGATCAAGCAGTTTCCCAAGAATCCCGTTACGGGTTATGCGTCCGACCAGCTTGCCATCCTTCTCGACAGCCACTGGCGCATGCACATCATGGGCGGCTTGCATGACCTCCTGAATGCTTGCATCCAGTTCGACCGTCGCGGCAAAGTCATCATCGGTCGGCGGCTCCAGCACATCGCTTGCCCGCAAGACGCCGAGCGGGTTCATGTGCGCGACGAAATCCGCAACATAATCGGTTGCTGGGTCAGTGAAAATTTCCTGCGGCGTGCCACATTGCACGATACGTCCGCCGTCCATGATGGCAATCCTGTCACCCAGCTTAAATGCTTCATCCAGATCATGGCTGACGAAGATGATTGTGCGCCCCAGTTTCCGCTGCAATTCAAGCAATTCGTCCTGAAGACGGTTTCGGATCAGCGGGTCAAGGGCCGAAAAGGGTTCATCCATCAGCAAGATCGGCGCCTCGGTCGCGAACGCACGCGCAAGACCGACACGCTGCTGCATCCCACCCGACAGATCGCTTACGGGACGGTCAGCCCAATCGGATAGACCGACAAGGTCAAGTTGCTGCTCCACCTGGGCATCGCGTTCTTTCGCAGGCAAACCCGCCAACTCCAGCCCCAGCCCGACATTCTCACGCACGCTCCGCCATGGAAGAAGTCCAAACTGCTGGAACACCATCGCAACACGCTTTTGCCTCAGATGCCGCAAAGTGGCATCTGAGGCATTGGTCACGTCGGCCATCTCGTTGCCATCATTGACCAGCACGCGACCGCGCACCACCGGGTTCAGCCCGTTCACGGCACGCAAAAGAGTCGACTTCCCAGAGCCGGAAAGACCCATCAGAACGAGTATCTCGCCCTCTTCCACCGTTAGCGAACAGTTGTGCACGCCGAGAACCTGCTCAGTTGCTTCCTTGACTTCCGCGCGGTCCTGCCCCTGATCCATCAAGGGCAAGGCGATCTGCGGCTTGTTGCCAAAAACGATCGAGACGTTATCGAAGACGACTGCTGTCATTTGCGTTCCACCCGTAGAATTCGGTCAAGCATGATCGCGACGACGACAATGATAAAACCACTTTCAAAACCCAGTGCCGTGTTCACCTGGTTCAGCGCGCGAACAACTGGCACACCCAGACCGTCAGCACCGACGAGGGCAGCTATGACCACCATCGACAGGGACAACATGATCGTTTGGTTCAGCCCCGTCATGATTTGCGGCGCCGCGTAGGGCAGTTCGACTTTCCAGAGTTTCTGTCCGGCGGTCGCTCCAAAGGCGTCAGCGGCTTCCAGTAACGGCGTCGGTGTAGAAGATATTCCCAAATGCGTTAGCCGAATGGGCGCTGGCAGTACGAAGATAACCGTCGCGATCAGCCCAGGTACCATTCCAATGCCGAAAAAGACGATCGCCGGGATCAGGTAGACAAAAGTCGGAAGCGTCTGCATCAAGTCCAGAACCGGTCGCATCGCGCGATACAGTTTCGGACGATGGGCGGCGACGATTCCGATCGGCACGCCGATTGCCATGCAGACGGCACAAGAGGATAGCACAAGGGTCAGGCTCTCCGTCGTTTCTTCCCAGTATCCCTGATTGAGAATGAAGAGAAAGCCGAGCCCGACGAACAGGCACATCTTCCAGCTTTTATGAATGAACCACGTGATCCCGACGAAAACCGCAACAACCATCAGCGGATGGGGGGTCTGCAAGATCCATAGAATTCCATCGATCAGCCATTCCATGACCGCCGCCAATCCATCAAAAAACGCCGACCCGTTGTCTTGTAACCAGTCAAATATATCACTCGCGGTCTTGCCGACCGGGATCTTCGTCTCGGTTAGCCATTCCATCTGTTGCTCCTTCTGAAATGGAAGCGGGGCCGCCAGGCGGCGGCCCCAAGGAGATTACAGACCGAAGGCCTCTTTGACGGCGGGCAATCCAGGATTGCCGTCTACTGTGGTCACACCGTCAAGCCAGCCGTCCAGAATTTCTGGGTTGGCCATCATCCATTCCATGGTGGCATCATCTGCATCTTCGCCATCATCCAGAATTCTGCCCATGATTTCGTTTTCCATCGGCAACGTGAATTCGAGATTCTGAAGCAGCTTCCCAAGGTTCGGACATTCCTCGCTGAAACCTTTCCGGGTCGTGGTGTAGACCACGCCTTCACCACCGAAGAAGTCCTCGCCGCCCGGCAGATATTCCAGGTCAAAGTTCGCGTTCATCGGGTGAGGTTCCCAACCCAGGAAGACGACGGGTTCTTCATCGTCATAAAGGCGACGAACCTGTGCGAGCATTCCTTGCTCGGAGCTTTCAACGACTTCGAACCCTTCAAGGTCGAACTTGTTTTCTTCGATCAGGCTGACGAGATAGACGTTGCCTTCATTGCCAGGCTCAATTCCGTAGATCTTTTCGTCAAGCTCGTCACGAAACTTGTGAATGTCTGCGTAGCTTTGCAGCCCGGCCTCATAGGCATAGGTCGGCACGGCAAGCGTGTACTTGGTCCCTTCGAGATTGACCCGAACCTGCTCGACCTCGCCGCTATCGAGATACGGTTTGATGGCACCATTTTGCGCGGGAATCCAGTTGCCCAGAAAGACATCGATATCATCGCTTTCAAGCGACGAGAACGTCACCGGCACAGACAGCACCTTCACGTCGACATCGTAACCGAGCGCTTCCACGACCTGCTTCGTGGCAGAGGTCGTGGTCGTGATATCCGTCCACCCCACATCCGAGAAGGACACGCTATCGCAATTGGCGGAGACCTGTCCTGCTGCCAGCATTATCGCGAGCGCAGAAACGGAAATTTTGAAAGACATAGAATGCGTCCCTGTTTTTTTGATTGACGAGTCAATAAAAACAACATTAGGCAAAGATACAACCTGTTTTGAGGAATTATGCCGAAAGTTGGGATGGAGCCGATCCGCAAGGATGCCCTGATCCGCGCCACGATCACTGAGATCGGGCGTACGGGGTCGCTTGAGGTGACTGTCAGTCAGATCGCGCGCAGCGCCGGCATGTCCAGTGCGCTCGCTCACCACTATTTTGGAAGCAAGAACAACCTGTTCCTATCTTCGATGCGTCACATCCTTACGATATTCGGCAAGGAAGTGCGGGCGGAGATGGCCAAGGTTGATGACCCTCGGAAACGGATCGAGGCGATCATTCGCACGAGCTTTTCCGAACAGAATTTCCAACCGGCCGTGATAAGCGCGTGGCTCAATTTCTACGTACTTGCTCAAAAATCAGACGACGCGACGCGGCTGCTTAGGGTCTATCAAAGACGACTCAGATCGAATCTGGTTGCCGAGTTGCGACCACTGCTTGGACCCGGCGCGCCGAAGGCGGCGCAGGGCATCGCGGCGTTGATCGATGGAATCTACATCAGAAGGGCGCTCCGCGATGAACCGCTGGACCCGCTCGAAGCCGAAGAACTTGTAAACGACTATCTGGACCTATGCCTGAAACGCTATCTCGTGACATGACTCAGCCGAACATACTTATCTTCATGGTCGATCAGTTGAACGGGACGCTGTTTCCCGACGGCCCCGCCGACTGGCTGCATGCTCCCAATCTGAAGCGGCTGGCGGCGAAGTCCACGCGGTTCCGCAACTGCTACACTGCCTCACCGCTCTGCGCGCCAGGGCGCGCCAGTTTCATGTCGGGTCAACTTCCCAGCCGCACACGCGTCTATGACAACGCGGCGGAGTTTGCCTCTGACATCCCGACCTACGCACACCACCTGCGGCGTGCCGGATACCAGACCTGCCTGTCAGGCAAGATGCATTTCGTCGGCCCTGACCAACTTCACGGATTCGAAGAGCGACTGACGACCGACATCTATCCAGCCGATTTCGGATGGACGCCGGACTATCGCAAGCCGGGCGAACGGATCGACTGGTGGTATCACAATATGGGTTCGGTCACGGGATCGGGGATCGCCGAGATTTCCAACCAGATGGAGTATGACGACGAAGTCGCCTACCACGCGACGCGGAAAGTATACGATCTTGCGCGTGGCACGGATGAGCGCCCATGGTGCATGACGGTCAGCTTCACGCACCCGCATGATCCTTATGTCGCGCGCCGGAAATACTGGGATCTCTACGAGGATTGCGAGCATCTTTTGCCGGAGGTGCCTGCAATCGCGTATGAAGATCACGACCCGCATTCCCGGCGCATCTTTGATGCCAATGACTGGCGGTCTTTCGACATAACCGAAGATGACATCAGACGGTCACGGCGGGCGTATTTCGCGAATATTTCCTATCTGGACGACAAGATCGGCGAGGTGATGGAGGCGCTTGACGCGACAGGGCAAGAGGCCATCATCCTGTTCGTGTCAGATCACGGCGACATGCTTGGCGAGCGCGGGCTTTGGTTCAAGATGTCTTTCTATGAAGGCTCTGCGCGTGTTCCGATGATGATCAGCGCCCCGTCGATGACACCGGGACTTGTCCAAGACCCGGTATCGAATATCGATGTCTGCCCTACCCTTTGTGATCTGGCCGGGGTCGATATGTCAGAGGTCGCGCCATGGACGACCGGTGAAAGTCTGGTCCATCTGGGCCGGGGCGGGGCGCGCGAAACACCCGTTGCGATGGAATACGCGGCGGAGGCGTCATATGCGCCGATGGTGTGTCTGCGGGACGTACACTGGAAGTACACCAACTGTACACTGGACCCCGAACAGCTATTCGATCTGGCCGCCGACCCGCATGAACGCGTGAACCGCGCGGATGATCCCGAATGTGCAGAGGTACTTGCCCGGTTCCGCATCATAGCTGCGGCGCGATGGGACCTTGATCGCTTCGACGCCGAGGTCCGCCAAAGCCAGGCGCGGCGCCGGGTCGTCTACGAGGCCCTGCGCCAAGGCGGCTATTACCCCTGGGACTACCAGCCGCTGCAAAAGGCATCAGAGCGCTATATGCGCAACCACATGGATTTGAACGTCGTCGAGGAACGCCAGCGCTTTCCTCGCCGTGTGTCGCAGTGACCTCCGACCGACAAAAGGACACAGCATGACTTTTGACCCCCAACCACGCGCAAGCCATTTCATTGACGGCGAGTATGTCGAAGACACGTCCGGCGAGGCAATGGAGGTAATCTATCCCGCAACAGGAAACATCATCGCCACGATCCACACCGCAACGCCCGAGGTCATCGAGCGTGCAATTACCAGTGCGCAGCAGGCACAAAAGGAATGGGCGCTCAAATCCGGCACCGAACGCGGCCGCGTCCTTCGACGCGCCGCTGACATCCTGCGCGAACGCAATCACGAGTTGTCGGTTCTGGAAACTCACGACACGGGCAAGCCCCTTCAGGAAACCTTGGTGGCGGATGCGACCAGCGCAGCCGATGCGCTCGAATATTTTGGTGGCCTTGCCGGTACCCTGACAGGCGAACACATTCCGCTGGGTGAGGACTGGGCCTACACGATCCGGGAACCGCTGGGGGTTTGCGTTGGCATTGGCGCATGGAACTACCCGACGCAGATCGCTGCATGGAAGGCCGCCCCGGCGCTGGCATGTGGCAATGCCATGATCTTCAAACCGTCGGAGACGACACCGCTATGCGCGTTGAAGCTGGCCGAAATCCTTGTCGAGGCGGGACTTCCGGCGGGCTTGTTCAACGTCATCCAAGGCGCCGGTGAGGTAGGCGGGCCGCTGGTCGCGGACGCGCGCGTCGCCAAGGTATCCCTGACAGGATCGGTGGCGACGGGGCGCAAGGTCTATGCCGCTGCGGCTGCGGGTATGAAACACGTCACGATGGAGCTGGGCGGTAAATCACCGCTGATCATCTTTGACGACGCGTATATCGAGGATGCGGTTGGTGGTGCAATCCTTGCTAACTTCTATTCGTCGGGACAGATCTGTTCCAACGGAACGCGGGTGTTTGTTCAATCGGGGATCAAGGAACGCTTTCTGGCCCGCCTTGCCGAGCGGTTGTCCGATGCCGTCATCGGCGACCCGATGGAGGAGAAGACGAATTTCGGGCCGATGGTCAGCCAGGCGCAGCGCGATATTGCGCTCCGCTATATCGAGATCGGTAAATCCGAAGGCGCCCGGATCGTCCATGGCGGTGACACGCTGGATCAGCCGGGGTTTTACATGCAGCCCACGGTGTTTGCAGATGTGCGCGACGACATGAAGATCGCGCAGGAAGAAATCTTCGGGCCGGTCATGTCGGTTCTCGATTTCGACGACGAAGACGACGTGCTGACACGTGCAAATGCGACAGATTTCGGACTTGCCGCAGGCGTCTTCACGAAGGATCTGGCGCGCGCGCACAGGGTCGTTCGCGCATTTGAAGCCGGCACCTGTTACGTCAATTCCTACAACGATGCGCCGGTGGAAGTCCCGTTCGGCGGAGTGAAGGCATCCGGGATCGGTCGTGAAAATTCCAAGGCCGCCATCGAACATTACAGCCGGTTGAAATCGGTCTATGTCCGCATGGGATCGGTTGAAGCCCCCTTCTAGGATACCCGCCATGCAAGCAGATTATGTCATCGTCGGTGCAGGCAGCGCAGGCTGCGCCATGGCCTATCGTCTTAGCGAAGCAGGAAAGTCCGTGCTCGTGATTGAACACGGCGGCACTGATGCGGGGCCCTTCATCCAGATGCCCGCCGCACTGTCCTATCCTATGAACATGTCCCGCTATGACTGGGGCTATATGTCCGAGCCAGAGCCGCATCTGGGCGGGCGGCAGCTTGTCGTGCCGCGCGGCAAGGTGATCGGGGGGTCGTCCTCGATCAACGGGATGGTCTATGTGCGCGGCAACGCCTGCGATTACGACCACTGGGCGGAAAGTGGCGCGGAAGGCTGGGGCTACGCGAATGTCCTGCCCTATTTCAAGCGGCTGGAAAGCTGGCATTCAGGCGGCCATGGCGGCGATCCCGAATGGCGCGGTTCCGACGGACCGCTGCATGTGACGCGCGGCCCGCGAAGCAACCCGCTGTTCCAGGCCTTCGTCGATGCCGGACGGGAAGCCGGTTACGAGACCACGAACGACTACAACGGCGAAAAGCAGGAAGGTTTCGGCCCGATGGAACAGACGGTCTGGAAAGGCCGTCGCTGGTCTGCTGCGAATGCCTATCTGCGCCCGGCGCTCAAACGCCAGAACTGCCATCTGGTACGCGGCTTCGCGCGGCGGGTCGTCATCGAGAACGGCAGGGCCACCGGAGTCGAAATCGACCGCGGCGGCAAGATCGAGACGATCTCTGCCGGTCGAGAGGTGATCCTTGCTGCATCATCGCTGAACTCCCCCAAGCTGCTGATGCTGTCGGGTATTGGCCCGGCCGCGCATCTGCGCGAGCATGGGATCGAGGTTGTCGCGGATCGTGCCGGTGTGGGGCAGAACCTGCAGGACCACCTTGAGCTGTACCTGCAAATGGCGTCGAGCCAGCCGATCACGCTTTACAAGCACTGGAATCTCTTCAGCAAGGCGTTGATCGGCGCGCAGTGGTTGCTGACCCGCAAGGGGCTGGGCGCGTCGAACCAGTTCGAAAGCGCGGCCTTCATACGTAGCCGCGCCGGGGTCCAGTACCCCGATATCCAGTATCATTTTCTACCGATCGCCGTGCGCTATGACGGTCAGGCGGCCGCTGAAGGGCACGGGTTCCAGGCCCATGTCGGGCCGATGCGGTCGGCATCGCGGGGGGCGGTGTCGTTGAAGTCGGCCGATCCGTCAGACGCGCCGAAGATCCTGTTCAACTACATGTCGCATGACAGCGACTGGGAAGATTTCCGGGCCTGCATTCGTCTGACCCGAGAGATCTTTGCCCAAGATGCCTTCAAGCCATACGTCAAGCACGAGATCCAGCCCGGCGACGCCGTCCAGAGCGATGCGGCGCTGGACGATTTCATCCGCGAACATGTCGAAAGCGCCTACCACCCCTGCGGCACATGCCGGATGGGCCGCGCGGATGATCCGATGGCAGTCGTCGATCCGGACACGCGGGTGATCGGGGTGGACGGTCTGCGCGTGGCGGACAGCTCGATCTTTCCGCGCATCACCAATGGCAATCTGAACGGGCCTTCCATCCTGGTGGGTGAAAAGGCGTCCGATCACATCCTGGGGCGCGATCCTCTGCCATCGTCAAACGCAAAACCCTGGGTGCATCCCAACTGGCAGAACAGCCAGCGATAGAGTCGGCTTCCTGAACGGACAATAAGTTTCTGACACGCGACTGCTTGCCTGTTTTCAGCGGCAGGCTGCCTCTTCGTATCCAGGCCGAAAGCGCCGTTCTTTCACGGGCATAGCAAGTGCACACTTGACATGAATACTGATTCATATTTCATATTGTTACATAAGCTCGGTACAGGGAGGAGGCGTTGTTGCAAATATCGGCGAGGATTCCCTTCATGAATCCAGTGATGTAGCTGGCATCTATGCCGAAGCCTCCTCCAACCCGCTACCGCACGACGAACTGGTCCGAGTATAACGCCGCGCTGCGCAAGCGTGGCTCGCTCTCGGTCTGGTTCGACCCCGACATGGTTTGGCACGCGGAGAAGTCCGGCAAGCGGGGACGGCCCGAGACTTTCTCGGAATGAGGAGGGCCAGTAAACCGTCCGGGGGGACGGTTTACCCGACGAATGCGATCCAGGCTTGTCTGACGCTGAAAGTCCTGTTCGGTCTTCCGCTCCGCCAGACCGTTGGATTGGTCGAAAGCCTGATCCAGATGGCTGGTCTCGACTGGCCGGTGCCGGATTTCTCGACCCTGTGCCGTCGCCAGGCGCGGATTGCGGTGCAGATCCCGTATCGCGTCTCCGGGCAGCCGCTGAACCTTCTGATCGATAGCACAGGTATCAAGTTCCGTGGTGATGGGGAGTGGCTGGCGCGCAAGCATGGAGCCTCGCGCCGCAGGAAGTGGCGAAAAGTACATATCGCCATGGACGCAGGCACGGGCGATGTCCGCGCGGTCGAGTTCACCTCAAGCCGTCAGGGCGACAGCCCGCTGCTGCCGGAGCTGCTGGCACAGATCCCACCCGACAAGGCCATCGAGGCCGTCACCGCGGACGGCACCTATGATACGCGCCGATGTCATGGGGCGATCATTGAACAAGGTGCCGATGCGTTCGGGCATTCCTTCGAACCCGTGGCAGTCATGCCCTCACTACCCATCCGCCGCAACGGGCGCGCCTGGAAGGAAGACTGCCACGCGGCCTTCGCGCGAAACGAGCTCCTGCGTGCAACCCGACACCTGGGCCGGGCACTTTGGAAGAAGTGGGTACGATACCATGTCCGAAGCAGGGTCGAGGCCAGGATGAACTGCCTGAAACTTTTCGGTGAGAGGATCATGTCCGTTCGCCAAACCGCCGAAATCCACATCCGCATCGCAATCATGAACACCTTCTCGGCCCTCGGCAGGGCCGAGATCGAAGCCATCGCCTGAACTCTGCCGGGAAAGGGCGCATTCACCCTCGAACCTGATTTGCGCAACATTGCCCAGCAACATCTTGAAGGCATGGGATTTGGCCGCCAGGCGTCGCTTGAGATCATCGAGCCTCTGCCTGTCCCAGATGAGCGATTTCGACGTCAGGCGGCTTTCGATATCCCCGTGATCCAGCGCCTGAAGCAACAGGTCCTCGGGATTCGCCGTGACGCCAGCCGCCAGCCCGTGCTCAACAGTGTCTTGGGCATTCATGCGTCGATTGCGTAAGATCCAGACGAGTGCAGTGGCCGCCCCCATTTTCTCCGGCAGGATTGCCGTCCAGCCACCGTCGGGTGCAAAGCCGACCTCGGAATAATAAGGCTGAACAAACGTGTCCGGGGCAAGGAACGCCAGATCCGATGCAAAGAGAAACCCGGCACCACCGCCCGTGATCGCCCCTCGTGCAGCCAAACCGACAAGACAACGCATTGATACGAGCCGCAGAACAATATCCTGAAGCCCGTCGACTACCGCCGCGCCATAGTTCTGGCTGCATCCCTGCGCTGCGGCTTGCGCAAACCTCCCGACATCACCCCCGGAACAAAAATTCCGCCCTGACGATATCATGAGGTGACGAAGCTGCGTCGTTTCGATCAGATCCAGCCCGCCATGTATCGCGGCGATCAGATCCGGTTCAAGCGCGTTCGCGCGCGGAGCGTGAAGCCTTAGGTGCAGACAGCCTTGCCCTGAAGCCAAGACAACAACCTCATGAGCGACAAGGGTGTTCATGGCAACAGGCCGCGACCAACCAGTAGCATGACCTCATCGACGACATAATCGATGTCCGGCGTGTCTTCCCAAAGCACGTAGCGCTCGCCCAGGGTCTTGGCCATGCCCATGAGCGCCCAGGCGCGTACTTCCGCATCACCCAGCTTTACTTCGCCGGCTTGCTCCGCCGCGAGCAAACGTTTTTCATAGGCCTTCGCAAATCGCGTGAAGTATACGCGATACGCTTCCGGATCGACGAAGCGCGCTTCCTCAACAATGCTGTAAAGTGACGGCCGCTTTGCCACAAACTCAAGGAAACTACGCAGGCCCGCCCGCTCCGCAGACATGCGATCGGGTGCATCGGCAACCGACTTTGTCACCGCTTCGCGTGTGAGTTGGCCCATCTCCAGCACGAGTTCGCGAAAAACCTCTTCCTTGCTGGCAAAGTAGATGTAGAAGGTTCCAAGCGCGGTCCCCGCCTTGCGGGTAATGTCCGCAATTGACGTCGCAGAGAAGCCTTGCGCACCAAAGGCTTCCTCGGCGGCACGCAGGATCTGTTCCCGCCGCTGCGCCCCTCGTTTCGTTTTCGGCGTCGAGTTTCCATCCATATAAACATGAATAATGATTCATATTTCATTTAGCAATAGAATACTCCTTCTGTTTCACCCGCGATCGTGTGCTCGCTGCGAGAAAAACAGCCTGCCAGCGGTCAGAAACTCCTACTGGGTGAACTTCCATATGATACGATTCTGGAACGCTCATCCTGAACTTGGTCAATCAAAACAACAAACGGACTGTTCAGGCATTCAAGATAAGTACATTCGCCCAGATTATGGGATACAACAGACCAAAAGCATCCATCCTGTCGGGTAGATTCCATTCAAACTGACCATTCCATATGATGATTGTGCCATGATTGACCTCGACCCACGCTGGGACACGAACAAGCGACTGAATGAAAACACTGCCGTAACCGCGCTGACAGCCATGGCCGAACTGGATGCGGATGCGCGGGGACGCATCGTGGCGCGGGCGACCGAACTGGTTGAACAGATCCGCACCAAGTCCAAGCCGGGCGTGATGGAAGTCTTCCTCGCCGAGTACGGCCTGTCCACGGAAGAGGGCATCGCGCTGATGTGTCTGGCTGAGGCGCTGCTGCGCGTGCCGGATGCAGACACCATCGACGCGCTGATCGAGGATAAGATCGTCCCGTCCGACTGGGGCAAGCACCTGGGCCATTCGGCGTCGTCGCTGGTAAACGCATCGACATGGGGGTTGATGCTGACGGGCCGCGTTCTGAAAACGGACTCGCAAGGTGTGGCGGGGCATCTGCGTTCGGCTGTGCGTCGCCTGGGCGAGCCCGTGATCCGCACCGCCGTCGGGCGGGCCATGCGCGAAATGGGCCGTCAGTTCGTTCTGGGCCAGAACATCGACGCCGCAATGGATCGCGCAGAAAAGCGTGAATCCGAAGGCTACACCTATTCCTATGACATGCTGGGCGAAGCGGCGATGACGGCGGATGATGCGTCACGCTATGCAAAGGCCTATTCAGACGCGATCACCGCGATTTCCACGAAATGCAAAGGCGACATCCGGTCCAATCCCGGAATCTCGGTCAAGCTGTCCGCGCTGCATCCCCGCTACGAGGTCGCCAAGCTGGACCGCCTGATGGAAGAACTGGTCCCGCGCACCCGTGATCTGGCCCGTCAGGCTGCGAAGGCCGGCATGGGCTTCAACATCGACGCGGAAGAAGCTGACCGTCTGGCTATCTCCATGAAAGTGATCGAGGCGGTTCTTTCAGATCCTGAACTGGCCGGCTGGGACGGTTTCGGGATCGTGGTGCAGGCCTATAGCCGCCGTGCGCCGCAGATCCTCGATTATCTCTACGAGTTGTCCGAGCGGCTCGACCGCCGCGTCATGGTCCGGTTGGTCAAAGGCGCCTATTGGGACACAGAGATCAAGCGTGCGCAGGTTGAGGGGCTGGATGATTTCCCCGTCTTCACGCGCAAGGCGGCCAGCGACGTCAGCTATATCGCCAATGCACGCAAGCTGTTGGGGATGACAGACCGGATTTATCCGCAGTTCGCCACGCATAACGCGCATACGGTCGCGGCGGTTCTGGATATGGCCGCCGATGTCCCGAAAGAGGCCTATGAATTCCAGCGCCTTCACGGGATGGGTGAGGCGTTGCATGACATCGTTCACCGTGGCGAAGGCACGAATTGCCGAATCTACGCGCCGGTTGGCGCACATCGTGACCTGCTGGCCTATCTGGTGCGGCGTCTCCTGGAAAACGGCGCGAACTCGTCGTTCGTGAACCAGATCGTTGATGAAGCCGTTCCCCCGGCGACAGTCGCCGCATGTCCGTTCGAGGCGCTAGAGCGCGAAAAGAACAGTGCCCCCGCGCTTCAAACGGGGCCACAATTGTTTGCACCGGAACGTACGAACAGCCAGGGCTTCGACATTTTCGACGTCGGCGAACTCTCCCGTATCGAGGACGCGCGCAATGTTGATCTGCCCGCACGCGCCGAGCCGTTGATTGCTGGGCCTGTCCGGGGCGCAAAGCCATACGACGCGTTGAACCCGGCGACGGGCGAACGCATCGGCAAGGTGATTACCGTCTGTGAAGAAGATGTGGCAACCGCGCTGTCCGCTGGCCGCCGCTGGAATGTTCCCGCCGCGGAACGCGCTCGCGTGTTGCGGCGCGCATCCGAGTTGTATGAGACGAATTTCGGCGCCATGTTCGGTTTGCTGACCCGTGAAGCCGGCAAGACGCTCGCAGACTCGGTTGGCGAGCTTCGCGAGGCGGTGGACTTCCTGCGCTACTACGCGGCGCAAGCCGAGCATCTCGAGGGTGAGGCCCGTGGTCTGTTCACCTGCATCAGCCCGTGGAACTTCCCGCTGGCCATTTTCACCGGGCAGATCACGGCGGCGCTTGCGGCCGGCAACGGCGTTCTGGCCAAGCCAGCCGAAGCCACCCCCCTGATCGCTTCGATGGCCGTGCGGTTGCTGCATCAGGCAGGTGTGCCCGCATCTGCGCTGCAACTTCTGCCCGGGCCGGGACGTGTCGTGGGGCAGGCGCTGACAAGTGATCCGCGTATCAAGGGCGTGGCATTCACGGGTTCCACGGCAACGGCGCGCCATATCCAGGCCACGATGGCGGAAAATCTGGACCCCGGCACGCCGCTGATTGCGGAAACGGGGGGGCTGAACGCGATGATCGTGGACAGCACCGCGTTGCCGGAACAGGCGGTGCGCGACATCGTTGCCTCGGCTTTCCAATCGGCGGGCCAGCGGTGTTCGGCGCTGCGATGTCTTTACGTTCAGGAAGACATCGAGCCACATTTCCGCAAGATGCTGCAAGGCGCGATGGACGAGTTGGCACTCGGCAACCCCTGGGCGTTGCCAACGGATGTCGGTCCGGTCATCTCGGACCAGGCCCAAAAGGAAATTGGTGACTACGTGGCAGCGGCCCGCGCCGAGGGACGTGTCCTGCATGAACTGGATACGCCGCACAAAGGCAGCTTCGTCGCACCTGCACTGATCAGGGTTGGCGGCATTGCGGATCTGGAACGCGAGGTGTTCGGCCCGGTCCTTCACCTGGCGACCTTCAAGGCCGAAGAAATCAACGCCGTGATCGATGCGATCAACGCCACGGGATATGGCCTGACTTTTGGTCTGCACACGCGGATCGACTCGCGGGTTCAGCAAGTCGCGGACCGGATCAACGTGGGCAATGTCTACGTCAACCGAAACCAGATCGGCGCAATCGTCGGCAGCCAGCCCTTCGGCGGTGAAGGTCTGTCGGGCACGGGTCCGAAGGCCGGCGGCCCGAACTATCTGCCGCGCTTCGTGTCGCACGGAGTAGCCCAGGTGACCGAACTGTCCGGTGAAACGATATCCGCGGATATGGTCGCGCAATCGCTGCTTTCTGCCGCGGCACTGGTGAAGGACGCCCAGCCACGCGTGATCGACATGCCCGGACCGACCGGTGAATCCAACCGCCTGTCGCTTGTCCCGCGCGGGCCCGTGCTGTGCCTCGGGCCGACCGAACAAGCCGCGTCCGAGCAAGCCCAAGCGATCCGCGATCTTGGCGGGATCGCGGTCGAAGCCGGTGGCAATTTGCCCGTCGATGCATTGGAGTCGCTTCCATACCTGGCCGGTGTCATCTGGTGGGGCCGCCCCGATCAGGCCCGCGACATTGCAAGGGTGCTGGCCCGTCGCGATGGCCCTCTCGTGGCACTGGTCACCGGCCAACCCGATACCGGCCATGCCATGTTCGAGCGACATCTCTGCATCGACACGACCGCGGCGGGTGGCAACGCAAAGCTGCTCGCAGCGCAAGGCAACACATAAGCAACCGGGATCAAGGACATGAGTCAAAAGAAAACCATTCTCGCCATCGGTTGCGGCAATATGGGCGCGGCAATCTTGTCGCCCGTGCTGGAGACGCTGAAGGATGCGGAGTTCGTGGCACTCGACCCCCAGGTCGAGCGCGCGCGATCCCTTTTGCCCGAGCATGCCGAAGTCCGTTTTCTGGACAGCGCAGACGACATTCGCGACCTGTCGCCACGTCTGACCATCGTCGGCGTCAAGCCCCAGCAATTCACAGGCCTTCCCTTTGATGCGCTTGGCAGTATCGCGCAGGGCGTGGTCGTGTCGATCATGGCCGGGACGTCGTTGAAAACCATTTCAGACGCGGTGGGTACGGATCGGGTTGTGCGTGTCATGCCCAACCTCGCGGCGATGGTCGCGCAGTCCATGAGCGTTGGCTATTGCCAAGAGGGCAGTTTGTCCGACGGTGATCGCGCCTTGGTCGAAGATATTTTCAACAGCAGCGGCCGTTTCGAGTGGGTCGCACAGGAAGGCGAAATCGATCTGGCAACGGCGGTTGCCGGCAGTGGTCCCGGCTATGTGTTCGCCTTTGCGCAACATATGATCGAAGCGGCCATCTCGGAAGGTATCGACGCAGGTCTGGCCGACCGGCTGGTGCGGCAAACGTTGCTTGGAGCTTCAACGCTTCTGGCACGGGATGCGCGGTCTGCAGAAGAATTGAAGCAAGCGGTCAGCAGCCCCGGCGGCACCACCCTTGCCGGGCTGTCGCAGTTCGAACGTGAAGGCGGCTTCCCTCAACTGACCAAAGACGCGGTGAGGTCGGCCCATCAGCGGGCCAAGGAACTGGCACAGAACGCTTGAACGACGTTCTGGCGGGGCCAGAGAACGGCGACGCATCCATCCCGCCTGGCACCGTCAATGCCGGGTTGGCAGAGGCCGCTCACATCTGGCGACCAAGCCGCAAACGCGCCGAATGCGACGATCGCGATACCCATCCATGAAGGCTACGTGACACAGGGAAAACGCGCGCGGATTTTCAGAATGGCGCGGGCGCGGTTCTCTCGGTCAGAAAAGCCGCATCCGGAAACCACATGCGAACGGACCGACCGGCGGGCGCCCTTTTGAGTTTCCATCATGCCAAAACGTCGCTAAAAAAATGGTCGCATGCAATGCGGGAGGACCCGCAATCATTCGTTCAGGACAGTAAATGAACGCCATTCCTCGGTCCCGGACAACGGCACGCCACTGGCGGTCCATCACAAAAACAGTCATCTTCGGGGATGCCGATGCCGTTGTCGCGCTCTATGTAGATGTCATCCGGAACTGCAAGAGAAAAGGATGGAACCGGACGGGGCGTGTTTTGACACGCAGATTGTCGCGCGGGCACGGTGTGTTCATCGGCTATGGAGCGCGGATCGGATCGGGTTTAACACTGCGTCATCCTGTCGGCATTGTGATCGGTGAAGGTGTTACGATTGGCCAAGACATTACCATCTACCAGAACGTGACGATTGGCGGGGCACGTATCGGGGACTTCTCGGCGGGCAACTACCCGGCAATAGGCGATGGAACAGTCATCTTTGCGGGCGCTGCAATTCTGGGTGCGATTCGTATCGGTCGCAACTGTACCATCGGTGCCAATGCCGTCGTAATTTCGGATGTGCCGGATGGTGCAACCGCTATTGGCGTCCCGGCCCGCATTCTGTTACCAGATGACGGTGCGGCAGGCGTTGCGCTGTGATGACCGGTATTCGATCCAAGGTATGATTTGATGAGTGAATTTCCCGATCTGGTTGTGTCCCGATCTGTTCTGCAAGGGCAGGTCGATCTGTGCGGCGCGAAGAATTCCGCCCTGCGCCTGCTGGCGGCCAGCCTTCTGACCGCTGAGACGATCCGGCTTCAGAACTACCCGTCGGAGCTGCTCGATGCGCAGGTGCATGTGAGAATGCTGGAAGCGCTTGGCAAGACCTGCACATTGAGCAACCCGACCGACATTTCCATCACCGAACCCCGGCTAGGCATCGACCGGCTGGAATGGGATGGGCGCTCAATCCGGAACACGCTTCTTATCCTCGGCGCACTGACGGCCAGGCAAGGGCGTGGCGCCGTCCCCTTGCCCGGCGGCTGCAAACTGGGCGAACGCAAATACGATCTGCATGTGATGTTGCTGGAACGGCTGGGTGCGCAGGTCTGGGAAGAAGGTGACTACCTGTGTGCCGAAGCACCTGCCGGTGGGCTGGTTGGCACGGATATCCACCTGGCGCTGCGATCTACCGGCGCGACCGAGAACGCCATCCTGGCCGCGACCTTAGCCAAGGGGAAGACGCGGATATGGAACCCGCATATCCGGCCCGAAATTCTGGATCTCGTCAAGCTGCTGCGCAAGATGGGCGCGAAGATCACCGTCCATGGACAGGAGCACATCGAGATCGACGGTGTGGACGGGCTGAACGGTGCGACCCATTCCGTCATCCCTGACAACATGGAGGCAATCACCTGGTTGGCTGGCGCAACGATCACGGGCGGCGACGTCGAGATCCGCGACTTTCCCTTCGACGATCTTGACGTTGTTCTGGCGCATCTGAAAGCAGCCGGTGCACAGTTGTTCCGCGGCGAGAACAGCCTGATCGTGCGCGGACGAAACTGTTATCCCATCGAAATTTCGACCGGACCGCATCCGGGCATCAATTCGGACGTTCAGCCTATCCTCGCGGCGTGGGCCGCGCGGGCAACGGGCGAAAGTCGTATCGTCGATCTGCGTTTTCCGGGCCGCTACGCCTATGCGGCAGAAATGGCGAAGATGGGCGTACGGCATGAAATCGATGGGGACATGTTGAAAATCTTCGGCAATGGCGGCCAGTTGCATGGCGCGAACGTGCGGGCGCTGGACTTGCGGGCTGGCGCGGCGCTGACGCTATGTGGTCTCATCGCCGACGGTGAAACCGTGATCACCGACGCATGGCAGATCGGGCGCGGCTACATGAATTTCGTGGATAAGCTGAAATCCCTGGGCGCAACAGTGCGCACTGAGAACCGTTCGGCCGCGTGACCATGACGCCCGCCGTAGCATCGCTGGTCCGCGATCTGGAACAAATTGCGCCGGGTCGCGTCACGACGGACATGTCGCTGGCGGCAATCAGCCGCTGGCAGGTGGGCGGAACGGCTGATCTGATCGTGCACCCCGGATCGGAATCGGAACTTTCACAGATAAGATCGTTGTTCTTCCGGAACGACCTGCCCCATATCGTGATTGGCGCCACGTCGAACCTGATGTTCGCCGATGAAGGACTGCGTGCACCTTGCATTCAGATCGGATCGGACCTGGCATCGGTTCAGGTCAAAGGTGACCACATCCGGGCGGGCGCAGGTTTATGGGTTCCGGGCCTGGCGAGAATAGCCATGCTGCACAGCCTTGGCGGCATTGCACATGTCTGCGGCATTCCCGGCACACTGGGCGGGCTGGTTTGCATGAACGGAGGCAGTCAGCGCAAGGGGATCGGATCACATATCAGCCGTGTCAGCAGTGTCACCACGGATGGCTCACGGATCGCCCGACGGGCCAAGGATTGCGGGTTCGCCTATCGAACTTCGATCTTTCAATCCAATGACGAGGCCGTCTCTTCGGTGGAACTTATCCTTGACGCAGGTCATGATCCAAACGCCCTACGACACGAAATGCGGCAGATCATGCGCAGCCGACGGCTGAAGTTTCCCCAGAAGCTTCCCAATTGCGGGTCCGTTTTCGTATCCAATCCGGCGATGTATGCGAAGTATGGCCCGCCCGGCGCCGTCATCGAAAGCCTTGGCTTCAAAGGACGCCAGATAGGCGGTGCGATGGTGTCGCCGCTTCACGCGAATTTCATCGTAAACACGGGCTCTGCCAGCGCGTCGGACATCCTGTCGCTGATCCGTATCATCCGAGACACGGCACTGCAACAAACCGGATATCTGATGGACGTGGAGGCCCGCTTCGTGCATCCCAACGGCCGTATTGAGCCGGCCGGGTCAGTCACCGACGCCAAAGGTCTGATGGTACTATGAATTCTCCGAAAGTGTCTGTTGTTTCGGCTTTCTACAACCGTGCAGACTATATCCGTTTGACTCTGGATAGCCTGCTTGCGCAGAAGTTTGACGACTATGAGATCATCATCGTCAATGACGGCAGCCCCGATCCCAACGTGCGTGCGATTCTCGACAGCTATGACGATCCGCGCCTGCGGGTGATCCACCAAGCGAATACGGGCTTTACGACCGCCATTCGTAACGGCATCGCGCAGTCCAGCAGCACCTATATTGCCATACAAGGAGCCGGGGACGTCTCCTTCCCGAACCGCTTGGTGCGGCAGGTCGCGTTTCTGGACGCCAATCCCGAATATGCTGCTTTGGGCTGCGGCTACAACAACGCCCTTGTCTCCGCCGATAATCCATTCCCGCCCTTGCCGGTTGAACATGCCGGGTACAACGGGTCCGCACCCGACGCCGGTCAGCTAAAGACCGAGGTGACGCCTCAAATGATTATGGGACGTAACCCGTTCACACATGGCGAGGTCATGATCCGTCGCGCGGCCTACGACGCGGTTGGCGGCTATCGGACGTTCTTCGCCAACTCGCAAGACATGGATCTCTGGTTGCGCCTGATCGAAAGCAATCGGCTGGGGGTACTCTCCGACTGGCTGTATCAGCGTCACAGCTTCGCTGCCGACGGGATTGCGACAAACCTTGGAAAGCTGCTCGTGCAAACCGCCTATACATCGGTAGCGGAACGGTGTTGGCATCAACGCCAATCGGGCCGCAAGGACGACGTGGAACAATACGGACCGCTCGCGCTGATGCGAATGCCGCGGACCCCGAAGCTGTCACGGCGAATTCTGCGGAGCGTCAAGCAGGCTGATTATTATGGCACACTCAAGTCAAGCGAGCTTCAAACGGTTCGTGATCTATACGGTCCCTTACATCATGGCCTGGCCCGCGCATTGCACAGCTGGTTGCGTTTTCGCAGGCCTCGCTAACAGACGTGGCACCGCCCGTTTGTGACGGCACCGTATTTTCAATCTTGCAAGAGCCAAACGGGGACCGGCGTTTACCGGCCCTGAGCCTTGCGCCATGCCTCGAACTTCTCGCGGTTCTCGTCCTTGGTGCAGGGGTACAGACCGATAATGGCTTGGCCCTCATTCATCACCTGTTCGACCACGAAATCCTCGTAGACGGTCATTTCCACGGCCTCATCCGCGACCTCATCCGCGATTTCAGCGGGGATAACGATCACGCAGTCCGCATCGCCCACGATGACATCACCGGGAAAGACCGGCGCATCACCGCAGCCGATGGGCTCGTTGATGGCGATGGCTTCGTTGTTGGTCAGGTTCGTCGGGCTCGACGGGCGCGTGTGATAGGCCGGGATTTCAAGATCAGCGATCACCGCAGCGTCACGAAAGCCGCCATCGGTCACCACACCAGCGCCGCCACGCTTCATCAGGCGGCGGATCAGGATGTCACCGGCCGAGGCCGCGTCGGCCTGTTTGCGGCTGTCCATTACCAGAACATGGCCTTCCGGGCAGGTTTCGATTGCCACGCGCTGCGGGTGCTGCGGGTTGCGGAACTCGGTCAACTGGTTGCGATCTTCCCGCGCTGGCATATAGCGCAGCGTGAAGGCGGGACCGACCATGTTCTTGCCCTTCCAGCCAATCGGATGCACGCCCTGAATCACCTGATGGCGTAGGCCGCGCTTGTATAAAGCGGTGGCCAGCGTGGCGACAGAGACATTCGTCAGTTTCTCGCGTGTCGCTTCGTTCATGTGTCTTATTCCTCGGTATGGATGCGAGGGGCGGCACGCAGCCGCCCGCGCCAATCAGAAAATGTCAGGTTCGCCAGCAGCTTCGCCGAAGCTGCGTTCGAGATAGTCGAAGTCACATCCCGTATCCGCCTGCCCCACATGCTTGGAGAACATCCAACCCCAGCCGCGCTGGAACTTCGGCTCCGGCGGGGTCCATGCCTTGCGGCGGGCGTCCAGTTCGTCTTCATCGATCAGCATGTCCAGGCTGCGGTTCGCCAGGTCCAGTCGCACGATATCGCCGGTTTTCAACAAGGCCAGTGGCCCGCCGACGAAGCTCTCGGGGGCGACATGCAGGACACAAGCCCCGTAGGACGTGCCCGACATCCGCGCATCCGAGATCCGCAACATATCGCGATGGCCCTGCTTGATCAGCGCCTTGGGGATCGGCAACATACCCCATTCGGGGAAGCCCGGCCCACCCAGCGGGCCCGCATTACGCAGCACCATCACATGATCGGGCGTCACGTCGAGATTTTCGTCATCGACCGCCTTTTTCATTTCCGGATAGCTGTCGAAGACAAGCGCCGGCCCTTCATGGTTGTAGAATTTCGGATCGCATGCGGCGGGCTTGATCACCGCACCGGACGGGCACAGGTTCCCACGCAGAACGGCCAGCGACCCCTCGTGATAAACCGGATTGGACAAGGGCCGGATAACATCATCGTTGTAGACAACCGCACCTTCCAGGTTCTGGCCCATCGTTTTGCCCGTGACCGTGATGCAGGTCGTGTCGAGCCGTTCCTCGATCTGCTTCATCAACGCACGCAAGCCACCTGCATAGAAGAAGTCCTCCATCAGGTAGTCCTTGCCCGAAGGCCGGACATTGGCAATCAGCGGCGTCACGCGCCCCAGCGCATCTAGATCGTCAAGCGTCAGGTCGCACCCCGCACGCCGCGCCATTGCGATCAGATGAACAACAGCGTTTGTGGAACAGCCCGTCGCCATGGCCACAATCGCCGCGTTCTTGACAGAACCATCGGTGATGATCTTTTCCGGTGTCAGGTCTTCCCAGACCATTTCCACCACGCGACGCCCGCAGTCGGACCCCATGCGCTGGTGACCGGAATCGGCAGCGGGGATCGAGGACGCGCCGGGCAAGGTCAGTCCCATCGCGTCCGTAATCGCGGTCATGGTGGAGGCGGTGCCCATTGTCATGCAAGTCCCGACGGAACGAGCGATACCGCCCTGAATTCCCAACCATTCATCGTCAGATATGTTGCCCGCACGGCGTTCGTCCCAATACTTCCAGGCGTCAGACCCCGATCCCAGGATCTTACCGGCGTAATGACCACGCAGCATCGGACCCGCTGGCAGGTAGATGAACGGAACGCCCGCGGTGATCGCACCCATGACAAGCCCCGGTGTCGTCTTGTCACAACCACCCATCAGCACGACGCCATCCAGCGGATGAGCGCGGATCTGTTCTTCCGTTTCCATCGCAAGCATGTTGCGGAAAAGCATGGAGGTCGGCTTGTTGAAGCTTTCATCCACCGATAGCGCGGGCAACTCGACCGGCAAACCGCCGCCCTGAAGCACGCCGCGCTTCACGTCT
Organism: Qingshengfaniella alkalisoli; assembly: GCF_007855645.1. Lineage (GTDB taxonomy): Bacteria > Pseudomonadota > Alphaproteobacteria > Rhodobacterales > Rhodobacteraceae > Qingshengfaniella > Qingshengfaniella alkalisoli. The sequence continues at coordinate 100,822 of NZ_CP042263.1, read as the reverse complement.
TTCACACGCTCGGGGAAATGGCCATGGCAGGAGTTCAGGTCCGACCACGTGTTCAAAATCCCGATGATCGGCTTTCCCCGAAATTCCTCTTCGGAATAGCCAAGTTGCATCATTCGTGACCGATGCCCGAAGCTGCGCAGATCGTCCGGAGCGAACCAGCGGGAACTGCGAAGCGTTTCGGGGGTCTTACCTGCGGAATCTTTCATCCAGCCCTCCCAAATGCGGTTTCACAGTGATGTATTCGCATACATGAACTGATGTCAACGCATTCTAGAAACGCTGCAGATTACCGCTATACCTCGGCATAAATACAGTATCCGCGTTGACAAACCATACCTCAGTATGATTTTTGATACTGTATGCGCATACATTGCGTATCGGATTCGCGTCTCGCGACGCGAGTTTCGCAGGAAATCTCGGCCGTTACTTACGGCCTAACGGGAGGAAAATCATGATTGCCCGCAGAACACTTCTTGCCGCTGCCAGCGCCACTGCTTTGCTTGCTCAGCCATTGATCGCAACGGCTCAGGAACTTCCCCGGAATGTCCGGCTCGTGATCGGCTCCACCTCGACAGGTGGTGACACATACCAAAACTCCGCCATCGTTGCGGACGCGCTGGCTGAACATCTCGATATCAACATCAAGGTCGATGCCGTCGGCGCCTCCGAAGCGTTCAAAGCGCTTGGTCGTGACAGCCGTGGCACAACCTTGATGATCTTCCACGATCAGGCCTATCTGGGGAACCTATATGGCGTGACGGGCTATGATGATCCTTTCGAGGGCTACACCGTAGGTCCGACTGTCGCGATCAACCCTGGCAACGCGTATCTGGTGTCAAAGGACAGTCCGTATCAGTCGATGGAAGATATTCTGACCGCCGCCGAAAACGGTGAACGCGTCCGCGTTGCGATCCAGCCGGGCGGAGTGTCGGAAATCGGTTTCTCGGCCATGAAGAACGCGGCCTCCGTGCGCGCACCCGGATCCGAGGAAAACATCATCGCCGTCAACACGGGTTCGCAGTCCGACAAAAACCAGGCGATGTGGGACGATCTGGCCGATGTGATAAACGGTTCCATCCAGGCGAACGAGCAGTTCACCCAACTGCCGGAAGACGACCAGAAAGCCATGCGCTTCGTCTGGATCACTGCACGTCCGGGCACTATCGAACAGGCCCCAGCAGAGGGTATGGGCGAAACCACGCGTGACGACATGCTGCACTACGTGTCGCCTGAAACCAGCGTGACGCTGGACGGAGAACAGGACTTTACCTTCGACAAGGAATTCTACTTCCTGTTCAACAAGGATATGGATCCCGCCATCATCGAGCAGATCGACACGGCACTGACCGAAATCTACGCCAAAGGCGAGATCCAGGAACGTCAGAAGGCGGCCTTCTTCATCCCCAACTTCCTGCCGACCGCCGAGGCTCAGCAGCACCTGACCGAGAAGCGCGACACCTATGCAAAGGTGATCGAGCAGATTTCCGGCGATTCCTAAGCACGACCGGGCCCGGACCTTCGCGTTCGGGCCTTTTCTATAACCGAGGGAGGGATCATGGGCTCTCTGACCAAGGTGACGATCGATTTCGAGACGTCGCATCTTATTTTTCCGACGCTGATCGCGATTGTGCTCGGTCTTCTGGGCCTGGCCATTGTCATCCGTCGCAGGCACGAGATCGCGGGTGCAGGCACGTTCTGGCGCGATACCTTCGCCCGGATGGACAAGCTGCGGTTTTTCGGCGCGTTGGGCCTGACGCTGATCTACTTCTCCGCAATGGTTCCAGTCGGGAGTATCTGGCCAAATACCGGGCTGGGCTTCCTGATCTGTTCGATCCCTTACGTTCTGTTGACGGGCCTGCTGTTCATGCATGACCGGCCTTTCCGGGATGTCCTGCCGCTGGTGATCGTCGCGCTGGTCGCGCCTACACTGGTCTGGTGGCTGTTCACAGACCTGTTCTTTCTCACCTTGCCCTGATCCGGCGGCAATCGGAGCACATAAATGGAATTTCTGTCACTCATCTCGCCGCTCTTCGTTGCGCTCGTCCTGGGCGGAACACTGATCGGCATCATCTTTGGTGCCATTCCGGGCATGACCGCCACGATGGCCGTCGCCGTCTGCCTGCCGTTGACCTACTCACTCGGGTTGGAAAATGGCCTCGCGCTTCTGCTGGGTCTTTATGTCGGCGGTATTTCCGGCGGCCTTGTCCCGGCAATCCTGCTGGGTATTCCCGGCACGCCATCCTCCATCACTACAACGTTCGATGGACACCCGATGGCGCAAAACGGTGAAGGTGAAAAAGCCCTGCGGATCGGGATCACGGCATCCTTCGTCGGCGGTTTGGTCAGCCTGTTCATCCTCTATCTTTTTGCACCTGCACTGGCGAATTTTGCGATCAAGTTTTCCTATGTCGAGAAGTTCCTGATCATCCTGTTCGCACTGACCGTCATGGCCGCACTGTCGAGCGATATGCTGATGGGCATCTTTTCCGGTTTCCTGGGCATCTTCATCAGCCTGATCGGCATCTACGACATATCAGATGGCGGCAACGGCGAGATGCGACTCGTGCCGGAAAGCCTTGCCTACTGGTTGGATGGCGGCTTTTCCCTCCTGCCCGTGCTGATCGGCCTGTTCGGCTTGGCGGCGATCCTGGAACAAGCCGAGATTGGCGTTCCCAAGGGACAGACCCGCGACGAAGTCAAGATCGGCGGAAAATCGTCCTTTTCCTTCGGAATCTTCAAGGGCCAGATCGTCAACCTGCTCCGCTCCTCCGGCATCGGCACCTTCGTCGGCATCCTGCCGGGTGTCGGCGGTTCGGCGGCGTCGATCCTCGCCTATTCCAATGCCAAAACCTTTTCCAAGCATCCCGAAAAATTCGGCAAGGGCGAGCCATCGGGCATCGTCGCGTCCGAGGCTGGCAATAACGGTCTGACCGGCGGCGCACTGGTCCCGCTGTTGTCGCTGGGCATTCCGGGCGATTCCACCACGGCGCTTCTGATCGGTGCATTCACACTGCAAGGCATCCAGGTCGGCCCGTTGTTCATCGGCAACAACCCCGACACATGGAATGCGATGATCTTCGCGATGCTGATCGCCAATATCGGCATGTTCATCATGATGTATGTCGCGATCCGCTATTTCGCGATGGTTGTCACAATCCCCAAACACATCCTGTTCCCTGTCATTCTGATGATGTGCGTGATCGGAGCCTACACGATCAACTACGGCATCATGTTTGACGTGTGGACGCTGCTGATCTTCGGGATCTTCGGCTGGCTCGCCGTCAAGATCGGGATCGAGGTCGCGCCCTTCATCATTGGCTTTATTCTCGGACCGGCAGCAGAAGTCTATTTCGTCAAAAGCCTGGAATCCTTCGGTGACGTCTCGATCTTTTTTACCAAAAGCTGGATCGCGATGCTGCTATGGGTGCTGATCGTGGCGTCGGTCGCGGGCTCCATATTCCTCGCGCGCAACAAGAAGAAACTATCTGAAGGAGCCTGACCCGCCCGGCTTGCTCCCGCATCGGGAAACCCCCATCATGGCGCGGATGAACACGAGAACCGACCAAAGCAAGACACCCCTGCCCCGCATTCGCAGCTCCAGGGCCGTCACCATGGCGGCGGTGGGGCGCATTGCAGGGGTGTCGCAGGTCACCGTGTCTCGTGCCCTGAGCGACCCGTCCAAAGTGTCACCCGACACATTGCGGCGCATACACGACGCAATCGAGGTCACGGGCTTCGTTCCCAACGCGTTGGCGGGAGCCCTGGCCTCTCGCAAAAGCAAGCTGATCTCGGCGCTGGTGCCCGCGCTGACCAACATCGTCTATTCCTCGATGCTTAAATCCTTCAGCGCAAGACTGCGTAGCGAGGGCTATGAGATATTGCTGTCGGAAACCGGGTTCGACCCGGCGGACGAGGAACGCGTGATCGCCACCCACCTGTCGCGCCGCCCCGACGCGGTGCTGCTGACGGGGATTCACCATTCGGCCCATGCCCGCAAAATGCTGCTCGGCGCTGAAATTCCGGTGGTCGAGGTGTGGGACATCACGGACACGCCGATCGATCTGTGTGTCGGCTTTTCGCACGCCGCCACCGCGCGTGCGGTTGCAGAATACGCAGTAGAACGCGGATATATGAAAGCCGGCACGATTTCGGCAGGTGACGAGCGCGCTCATCGCCGCAAAACTGCTTTCGTTGACAGGTTCGAGGAACTGACCGGCAGTAGCGTCGCGCAGTATGACCATGGAAGCCTGGCAAGCCTTGGACAGGGACGCAAAGGACTGGCGCATCTGCTTGACAATTACGACCTCAGGAACGGGCTGATCTTCTGCAGTTCGGACCTTCTGGCGCAAGGTGTGCTGATCGAGGCCCATGCACGCGGCCTGACCGTACCCGACGACATCGCCGTTATCGGTTTCGGAGACCAGGAAGCCGCAGCGGAACTGGAACCGTCCCTGACCAGCGTGCGCGTTGACCGAACCACTCTGGGTCTGACTGCGGCAGAAGCCGTGTTGGCACGGCTCGAAGGCAAAGACGCCCCACCACGCTCAACGGATATTGGCTTCGAGATCATTACGCGCGACTCCGCCTGACCTACGAACGCAAGGTTTCGCTTTTCGCCCAGGCCCCGAATGGCTAGAAGCCCGCAGATGACTTTTGATGCGATCATTCTTGGGGCTGGCGGTGCTGGCCTGATGGCGGCTGCGGTTGCTGGCCAGGCCGGTGCGCGGGTGCTGCTGATCGACCATGCCGACAAACCGGGCAAGAAAATCCTGATCTCAGGCGGCGGACGCTGCAACTTCACCAATATGGGCGTGGAGCCGCAATGCTACCTGTCCGAGAATCCGCATTTTGCCAAATCCGCCCTGAGCCGCTATACCCAATGGGACTTTCTCGCCCTCGTCGAGCAATACGGGATCGCATGGCACGAAAAGACACTCGGCCAGCTATTCTGCGACGGGTCCGCGCGCCAGATTGTGGCGATGCTGATGGAGGAATGTCACAAGGGCCGGGTCGATACTCGGCTGTCCACACAGATTGGCGACATTCGTCATGGCGACGGGATGTATCATGTTGCCGGAGCCTGTGCACCACAGCTGGTTCTGGCGACCGGCGGACCCTCCATTCCCAAGATGGGTGCCACGGGGAAAGCCTATGACATTGCGCGACAGTTCGGCTTGGACATCGTAACGCCCCGACCTGCCCTTGTTCCATTCATACTGGGCGACGAGGATGCAAGCTTCAAGAAAATCTCGGGCGTCTCCTTTCCGTCCGTCGCGCGGGTCAATGGTGTCTCGTTCGAAGAGGCGGCGCTGTTTACGCATCGCGGATTGTCCGGCCCCGCGATCCTTCAAGTGTCGTCCTACTGGTCCAAGGGTGATACCGTCGCCCTTACAATCCTCGCAGATGCGGCGAGCAAGTTGCTCGCAGCCAAACGCGCCATGCCACGGGCACACCTGAAGGCCGCGCTGTCAGACCATCTGCCGACCCGATTGGCTGACGCGCTGGCGCAACGGATCGATCTTCCCACCGAGCTCGGCAACGTCCCTGATGCGGAGTTATACCGCATCGGCGACATGCTCAGCGCGATGGAGTTTCAACCCACAGGCACCGAAGGCTACCCCAAGGCCGAGGTCACGGCAGGCGGTATCAGCACTGCAGGACTATCGTCAAAGACGATGGAAGCCCAAAAGGCGCCCGGTCTATACGCAATTGGCGAAGCGGTAGATGTTACTGGTTGGCTCGGCGGTTATAACTTCCAGTGGGCGTGGTCATCCGGGGTGGCAGCGGGCATAGCGATCGCGGAACGCGTTGGCGGCTAGCCAACCCTTGATTAACCCTTGAAATAGCTGCCAAGACTGCCAGCACCGACAGCATACGGGTTATGTCATCTCTGATACGTCACCCGACCGTCGCAGATTGTGGTCGTGGCGCGGGCGTGGTCCAACTCGGCCGGGTCCATCGCGAACAAATCGCTGTCCATCACCACGATATCGGCGAGCAGACCTCGTTTCAGGCGCCCTTTGCGATCCTCGTTGAACTCCATGAAAGCAGAATCGCGCGTATAGGATGCCAGCGTATCCATCAGGCTCTGCGCATTCTGCCCCCAACCCGGTCCCAGGTCGACGGGCGCGACGGCCCCCTTGATCGAGGGCATGACATCCACCGGCACGACAGGCCAGTCCGTCGAGAATGTCAGCAATGCCCCAGCCCCACGGACTTTCGCCCAAGCGAAGGCGTAGGGCAGTTGGTCCTCCCGCAGAATGTGGCCATCTTCGGGCGGACCGAAGAACCCCGCTGCGGGCGAATGAACGGGCTGCATTGAAGCGATGACACCGATTTCCTTGAACCGTGGCAGGTCTGCCGGATCGATGACTTCGATATGTTCAACGCGGTGCCGGCTGTCGCGCCTGCCATTCGCTTTCTGCGCGGCTTCGTATCCGTCGAGCGTCTGCCTGACCGCGCGATCCCCGATGGCATGGACCGCGATCTGGAAGCCATGGCCATCCGCGCGGATACAAGCGGCATTAAAATGCTCGGGGCTGAACAATTCCTCCCCGCACGTGTCGGGACGGTCGGGATAGGGTTGCAGCATGAGCGCCGTGTAGCTCTCGATCACCCCGTCCATGAACATCTTCACGCGGTTGCACCAGACGCGATCCGAATTGAACCGTTTGCGCCATTCCAGCGCATCGTCGATGCGGTCCAGCGGGTCCGTGTTTTTCAGATGCAGCGGGCTTTCCGTACGGCACAAAAGCTCGCCGCGATCATCGAGCCCTTGCAGCAATTCCAGCGTGTAGAGATTACCATCCATGTTGTGCATGGTCGTGATGCCGTGAGACGCGCAATGCTCCATTCCTTTGGCAATCACATCCATATCCGCCGTGCGCTGCGCAGGCGTGGCATCCGGACTGCGCCCATCCACGATGCCTTTCGCGTCACGCCCACCTGAGGTGGTCAGGGCCGTGACAAAACCATAAGCGCCGGGTTCCACCAGCATTCCAGTCGCGACTCCCTTGGCATCCCGGATGATTTCCGAACCTTCCGGCGCTTCTCCTTCATGCAGGATGCCCGCCATTTCCAGCGCCCTGGTGTTGGCCCACGCGGTGTGATGATCGGACGCCATCATGGCGAAGGCACGATCCTCGATGATCCTGTCCAGATCTTGCCGTGTCGCGCTCATACCCGGTCCGAGAATGTGATAGTCAGCCGCATGTGCCAGAATGACGTCTTCATCGGGACGCTCTTTTGCCCGTCGGCGAACTGCTTGGGCAAGCCGATCAAACCCGTGAACACCATGCAGGTTCAGGCGATCAAGTTCCACAGATCCCTGAAACACATGCACATGCCCCTCGATAAAGCCGGGCAGAACCGTGTTGCCACCCGCATCGATCACCTTGGTCTGCGGACCAGCCATATCGCGGATTGTCGTATTGTCACCAACGGCTGTGATCTTGTTCCCTGTTATGGCGATGGCCTGGGCATCCGGCTTTTCCTCGTCGAAAGTCACGAGTTTGCCGTTCAGGATAACGATATCTGCGTTCATGCGGGTCTCTTCAGGATCTGGGAAACGCGCCCCGGAAAAGAGGCGCGCTGGTTTCGGTTTCGTTTGGGCAATCGGGCTATTTCTGCAGTTCGGTCCAGATTTGCGTGTAGAGCTTGTTCACCTCAGGCGGGCAAGTCTGCGCGACAAATCCTGCATCAGCGAACTCCTCGGGGATCTGGACTTCGGGCGCGGTTCTCATGTCTTCGGGCATGAACTCCTCGGACCCCTTGATACCATTCGCATAGCGGGCGAATTCGGAAAGCATCGCTGCATTTTCCGGGTCCATGATGAAGTTCAGGAACAGCTTCGCATTGTCGACATTCTGCGCGTCCGACAGGATCGCGGCGTTATCCATCCAGATCGGATAACCTTCCACCGGATAACCGAAGGCAATCTTGTCATTCTGAAGGCGCGAGCGATAGGAAGCACCATTCCAGTTGATGCCTGCTGCCACGTCTTCCTGTGCGAACTTCTCGACCGTGCCATAATCCATCGAGAGCCAGTCTTGCTTCGCCTCGACCATCACGTCGCGGGTTTTTCGCAAGATGTCCAGATCGCCGGTGCATTCTTCGCCGCCGACATAGCGGATCGCCATTTTCAGAACGTCGTTCATTTCGGGAATGATGTTGATCTTGCCCTTCAGCTCTTCGGGCGGATCAAAGACCAGCGCGGCAGTGTTGATGTCGCCGTCATAGACGCCGGTGTTCACCGTGATACCCACAGTGCCCCACTGCCACGGAACGGTGTAGCGACGGCCAGGATCGAATTCCACATCGACCCAGCGTGGATCGACATTGCCGAAGTTTTCCATCTGGTCGGGCCGCGATTCCAACAACAACCCCTCGCCGATCCAGATCGGGATATAGGTGGCCGAAGGCACGACAATGTCAAAGCCATGCCCGCCCGCCTTGATCTTGGCCAGCGCGGTGTCGTTGCTGTCGAAATCGGTAACCGTGACGTCGACATCATAGGCCTGTTCGAACTTCTCGATCATTTGGGGCGAGGTGTAGTTGCCCCAGTTGAAAATGTTCAGTTCGCCTTCGGCCAGCGCGGGTGCCGCCGCCAAACCGGAAAGCGCAAGGATCGCAATGGATGTTTTCATGGAAACTCCTGTTGGATGAATTGCAGGTATTGAGGCGTCAGGTCTTGCGCCTGTTTGCCAGGAAGAAGAACACGACCAGCAGGACGGAGATCGCCAGCAACGCCGTGGAAATCGCATTTATTTCAGGCGTTACGGTACGCCGAAGCTGCCCGAGCATGTAGGTGGGCAGCGTATCCTGCCCCGCAGTTTTGACAAACTCGGTGATCACCACATCATCGAGCGAAATGACAAACGCCAGCATCGCCCCCGCCAGCACTCCGGGCCACAACAGCGGCAAGGTCACGAAGCGGAAGGCCTGCCAAGGTGTCGCGTAAAGATCAGCCGCCGCCTGCTCCAGCGTCAAATCCATCCCCTGAAGGCGGGCCCGGATCGGCATGAATGCAAACGGAATGCAGAAAGCGGAATGGGCCAGTATCAGGTAGCCGAGCCCGGTGTAACCAGTCTGAACCTTCACCAGCGCGAAGACCACCAGCAGGGCAACGGCCGTCACGATCTCGGGCACCATCAAAGGCTGGTTGATCAGGGCAAACACAGCGGTCTGCCCTTTGAAGGGCTTGCCGCGCGTCGTAGCCAATGCTGCCAAGGTGGCCGCTGTCGTTGCGATCAGCGTTGCCGCGCCCGCCACGATCAGGGACCGGACCGTCGCCTCTTTCACCTGTTCGTTCTGCCATGCGGCCTCGTACCAGCGGAAGGAAAACCCCTGCCAGTCGGAGATCGCGGACCCGGCATTGAACGAATATACGACCAGCAGGATGATCGGCATATAGAGCAACGCGAAGCATAACATCGCAACGGGTGTGAAGCCGGTTTGCTTGCGCAGATCGAAGGCTTTAGCCATGTCCGACGTCCTCCTTGCCCGCCTTACGAACATAGATGATCAGCGCCACCATCACGATCGCCAGCAACGTGATCGACAACGCCGCGCCCAAGGGCCAGTTTCGCCCCTGCCCGAACTGCAGCTCAATCAGATTGCCCAGCATCAGCTTCGTCCCGCCGCCCAGCACGCGCGGCGTGACATAGGCACCAAGCGAAGGCACGAAGACGAGGATCGACCCGGCAATGATCCCCGGCTTCACCACCGGGATGATGATGCGGCGCAGCACCTGCCAGCGCGTGGCATAGAGATCATAGGCCGCCTCGATCAGCGAAAAATCCAACCGTTCCATGGACGCATAAACGGGCAGCACCATCAGCGGCAGATAGACATAGACCATCCCGGTCAGGATCGCGAAATCGGTGAACAGAAGCTGGATGGGCTGATCGATGATCCCGATGGCCATCAGTGCAGAGTTCACAACACCTTCGTTTCGGATGACCTCCATGATCGCAAAGGTTCGGATCAGCAGGTTGGTCCAGAAGGGAATGATGATCAGCAGCATCCAGATATCGCGCTGCTTGCGCGGGCGCGTGGCAATGAAATAGGCCGTCGGAAAGCCGAAGATAAAGGCCAGCAACGTCGTCAGAAGCGACAGTTTCACCGATCGCCAGAATATCGACAAATGCGCATCTGCAATGCTGAGCGTGCCATCGAAAATGTCGCGCTCGATGAACACGCTGGTCCACCCGTCGAGCGAGAACTGCCAGATCACACCGCCGTAATCGCCGGCAGTCAGGAACGAATAGATCACCACGAAGATCAGCGGGCCGGATGCCGCGCAGATCAGCACCAGCATCGCCGGCGTCAGCAACAATGCGCGGTTGCGAACAGCATGGCGATCGAGGCTTGCGGCCTTGGACCGCGGCTCTGGCGAGGCTTCAGCGGATACGTCGGTCATCGGCTCAGTCCCTCAGGATCTGGGCGACATTCGCCTCGAACACGATGCCCAGCGTCTGACCCACTTCATACATGCCCTGAAGGTCCGGATGGTTCTGACGGCGTACAATGAAGTGTTCTCCGGCCGGCAGCTTCAGGTGATAATGCGTGTCTGTGCCGAAATAGACGATGTTGTCGAGAACGCCCTTCAGGCCGATACTGTCGGTTTCGCTGGTCAGCCGCGCATGTTCCGGGCGCACCGCCAACGTCACCGCCCCTTTTGCAACATGACCCGCTGCCGGCAGGCAAGCCTGTATGGTCGTGCCATTGCCCAGATCGACCATGCCACCATCGCCCAATGTTCCCTCGAAGAAGTTCGTATCCCCGATGAAATCCGCGACAAACCGCTCGGCCGGATGGTCATAGATGTCACGCGGAGCCCCGATCTGAAGTATCTTGCCCGCATTCATCACGGCGATCCGGTCCGACATGGTCAGGGCTTCTTCCTGGTCATGGGTCACGAAGATGAAAGTGATGCCCGTTTCGTGTTGCAGCCGCTTGAGTTCGATCTGCATTTCCTTGCGGAGCTTGAAATCCAGCGCCGAAAGCGGCTCGTCCAGAAGCAACACCTTGGGACGTGGGGCCAGCGCACGCGCCAGGGCCACACGCTGCTGCTGACCCCCGGAAATTTCCGATGTTCGCCGATCAGCCATAGCGGTCATCTGCACGAGCGCCAGCATTTCGGCGACCGTGCGGTCGATCTCGGCCCTGGGGCGTTTCAGCATCTGCAATCCGAACGCCACATTCTGGGCAACAGTCATATGCGGGAAAAGTGCGTAGCTCTGAAAAACCGTGTTCACAGGGCGCTCGAAGGGTGGCTTGGTCGACAGATCATCGCCGTCCAATCGGATCTGTCCGGATGTGGGAGGATGAAACCCGGCGATCGCTCGAAGCAATGTCGTCTTGCCACATCCCGACGGCCCCAGCAGTGTAAAAAACTCACTTCGCCCGATCGTCGCTGATACGTCATCCAGCGCGGTGAAAGCCGTTGGCCCGCTGCCGAAGACTTTGCTGACTCGATCGATCTCGATCATCGGCGTCCTTTCCCTGTTCCACCCCGTCTGCCGCGAGGCCGTCTGCCGCCCATGCAATCACCATTTGCGCAGGAATCAAGAAAATTATTTGATTAAATTCTGCATTCGAAGTTGCCCCGCATGAAAGATCGATGTTCTGTTCCGGATTTTAATTTATAAAATGTATTTTTATCAATTATTTAAAACTACTTCCTCAAGAAGGTCTGTCTGTCGTACATCGCAAAGAAGTCGAAAATTTATGATCAAAACGGGCATTTCGATTACTCCTTCGGCAGTTTGCAAACGATCGCCAGAATAAGTCTGGCCACCAAAGCTGAAGCGCGTCTTTGCATCCCGGCTTGTTGATCTGCTTCGACCTTTCATCGGCAAAGCCCAGCCGATCTTATCATAGCTGCAAAAAACTGTTACGTCCCTTCGTTAACCAAACGGCAAATATTCCGTACCCGCCGCGCGCGGCACGCCAGAGATTCTGGTAATGGGAACGTCTTACATGTCGAATGCAGGTGATATTGCTCTCACCGGGCTTAAAGCGGACAGCCCCGGCGATTTTTCCTTCGTCGCATGGAGTGCGCCCCTGACGTTGGACAATCGGGCACCGAGTCATCGATCGGGCTGGGGTTCTGATAAGGAGAACCCCATGACCAGAAGACCCCGCCGTCCCCTGCCCGCCAGCCTGCCGCTGCTTGCCGCAGGTCTGGGGCGATCAGGGTCGCCAAGCGCCGCCTCGGCTGACTTGGTTGCTTGCGCCGACGGCATGCCTCACCCCCGCGCAATACAATCATCCGCGTCGCGTGGCCCATAACAGTCCACGGCGCAGAATCTCGCGCATTTGCGGGATCTCAAATTCCGCCGCGACATGGCCGAGCGCGGAATAGAACACACGCCCCTGCCCGTATCTGTGTTTCCAGACCACCGGCATGACGGTCCCGTCGATCCACGAGGCATGTTCACCGTTAAACGTGGTCGTGGCCAGCACCTCGATCGCCGGATCCACATGCAGGTAATACTGTTCCGAATGATAATCGAAGCTTTCGATGCCCTGCATGACGGGGTCGTCGGGACGGGTGATGTCCACGCGGTAGTCGATGATGTTGCCCGGGTGTGCGACCCACTGACCACCGGTCATGAACTGATAGGCCGGTTCATTGCGGAAGGTATCGCCCATCCCGCCATGAAACCCGCCAAGCCCGGCGCCCGCCTCGACTGCGGCGACAAGCGCATCGAGCGCTTCTTTCTCGACCGTGATCTGTGTGCATAGCGGAACGATCAGATCATATTGCCCCAGATCGCGGTCCGACAGGACACCGGTGCCTTCGACCCGATCCACGTCAAAGCCTTCGGTCTTAAGCATGTCCTCGACGATCCGGGAACAGGACTCGGGTTCATGTCCGTCCCAGCCGCCCCAGAAAATCAGTGCCTTTGCGCTGCTCATCATGTCCTCCCTCAAGGTGCATCTGCCAGTGTTTGCGCGAACATTCGCCATGAGGTCGCCGGGATGCAAGCAGGTTCCAGCCGCGAAAGCGCCCCACCTGGTTGATGGAAGGGGCAGATTGAAACTGCACAAGAACTTCCGTCGGCGGATCTTTGCCCACCGCATGCATAGGCAGACATTTTCTCTTTGCCCAGGGACGAAAATTCACAAAAATACGCAACGTCACAACCAGCGTGACCAATGAAAACATCGAGGGGCATAATGCAGGTGCGCAATCCGGGACGGGCAGTCCGTACTCTTCTGTCATTTGGCGCGTTGGTTTTTCTTGTCGCGGCGTGTTCCGGCACATCGCCCGGCAGCTATTCGTCGGGCCTGCATCCTGAACGGGTCACACGGGCAATGACCGAGGTGCAGAAGCTCAAGGCGAGAGGCGCGCGCGTCTGGTGCGTGCCCTTCGCCCGCAACCTCAGCGGCGTCAACATTCGCGGCAATGCGGGCACATGGTGGGATCAGGCAGGCAATACATATGCGCGCGGCAAGGAACCTCAGGTCGGCGCCGTGATGGCCTTCAGTGCTACGGGCCGTAATCCGCGCGGGCATGTCGCCGTCGTCTCGGAACTGGTCGAGCCGCGCAAGGTACTGATCGATCACGCCAACTGGAAACGCAACCAGGTCTCGCTGCGGATGGCCGTGGTAGATATTTCCGAACGCAACGACTGGTCGGCGGTGCGCGTGGAAAGCCAGCCGGGGAACTATGGACGCGTCTATCCGCTGGACGGTTTCATCTACCCAACAGTCGTTCAGTAACGACATCGACACCGCGCGGGCTCCAACCACGCATTGCCAAATTTCTTCAACCGCTCTACCCATTTAAGGGCTAAAGGGAGCGCGTTGATATGCCTGTATCCGCCAGTAGCGGCCAGTTGTCACCTTTCAAATACCCCGCCTTCGCGACGATCTGGAGCGCATCTCTGGTGTCCAATATGGGCACGCAGCTTCAGATGGTGGGTGCGGGCTGGCTGATGACCAGCCTGACCGCGTCACATGACATGGTCGCTCTGGTGCAATCGGCCGCCACGCTGCCAGTGATGCTGTTTGCGCTACTTGCTGGCGCGCTTGCCGACAACATGGAACGCCGCCGGATCATGATCGCCGCGCAAAGCTTCATGCTATTGTCTGCATTGTGCCTGGCCGCGATGACATGGGCAGGAGGCATTACCCCATGGCTGCTGTTGGGCCTGACGTTCCTGATTGGCAGCGGCAATGCGTTGAACAACCCGTCATGGCAGGCCTCAGTGGGTGACCTTGTCCCGCGAAAGGAAGTGCCGCAAGCGGTGCTTCTGAATTCCATCGGGTTCAACATGACCCGCAGCGTCGGTCCCGCTCTTGGTGGGATCATCGTCGCGGCGGGCGGCGCGGCGGCGGCCTTCGCCCTCAACGCATGCAGCTTTGTCGTCATGCTCGGGGCGCTCGCCCGCTGGAAACCGCCAGCGCGCGACACCCGGCTTCCGCGCGAAAACATCTGGCGGGCAATCTGGGACGGCGTGTCCTATGTGTCCATGTCGCCCAATATCCTGCGCGTTATCCTGCGCGGGACGGTGTTCGGCATCGGCGCAGTGTGCGCGCTGGCCCTGTTGCCCGTGATCACGCGCGACATGCTGGATCTGGGCGCGACAAGCTACGGCTTGTTCCTTGGCTGCTTCGGGCTTGGGGCCATAGGTGGCGGTTTCTCCGGGGGCTGGTTAAAGGCCCGCGTCAGCCCCGAAACACGGGCGCGTGGCGGCTTCGTTTGCCTGGCGATCGCACTGTGTTGGCTGGCGCTGAGCCGTTCACCCTGGCTCAGCGCGCCGGCCTTCGCGCTGGCCGGCGCGTCATGGGTGCTGAACCTGTCCCTGTTCAACGCGACCGTGCAGCTTTCCGCGCCGCGCTGGGTCGTTGGGCGTGCGATCTCGCTCTATCAATCGGGCGTGTTCGGCGGCATGGCCCTGGGGTCATGGATGTGGGGGGAGGTCGCCGAGACGATCAGCATCCCGGTAGCTCTCGCCACGGCCGCCGTTCTGCTGACGGCCGGTGCGCTGATCGGCCTGCTCCTGCGTCTGCCTGAAGCAGAGGAACTGGACCTCGACCCACTCAATCGGTTTCGCGAACCACAGCTTGAACTGGACCTGCGCGCCCGAAGCGGTCCAATTGCGGTGATGATCGACTACGAGATCCGCCAGGAAGACGTCGAGGAATTCCTTTTGATCATGGCGCACCGCCGCCGCATCCGCCTGCGCGATGGCGCACGACGCTGGACACTGCTGCGTGATCTGGAAAACCCGCGCCTCTGGTCCGAAAGCTACCATGTCGCCACCTGGACGGAATATGTGCGCCACAATCTACGCCGAACGATGGCCGATGCGGACAGTATCGACCGCTTGAGGGAATTGCATCAAGGCGATGATCTACCGCACGTTCACAGGATGATCGAACGTCCCACCGTACCGCGTCATGACGACATGCCCTTGCGCAACACCGCAGGCCTGTCACATTGAAGCAAAGTCAGTATGAGACATGATTGCGCCCATGCCCCCTTCGCTGCCGTCCTTTCCCCACGACCGGTTCTGGCCACTGCCGCAATATGGCGAGAAATCGGCCACGTCTCGTCGGGTGGGGTTGGAGATCGAGTTTTCCGGCCTGACCGAAGCACAGACAGCGAAGATCGTCACCGGTCGATTTGGCGGTGACATCCGGACACAGTCCCCCTACGAGGTGGAGATTGAGAACACCGAGATTGGCAAGGTGAAGATCGAACTCGACTCCGCCTATGCCAAAGCCGATCGAAACGCGGTGCTGGATGCAGGGCTCGACTTGGCGCGGAGCGTGATACCCACGGAAATCGTGACGCAACCACTTTCACAGGGCCAACTCGGCCTGATGCAATCGCTATGCGCCGATCTCGCCAAGCATGGCGCGCAAGGCAGCCGGACAAACCTGCTGCGTGGCTTTGGCATGCATATCAATCCGGAAATCGCGGGGCAGGACACTGAATCCATCGTGCCGGTCATGCGCGCCTATGCGCTGATGGAAGACTGGCTGCGCGAAGCCGATCCGATCGATCCTTCGCGCCGGATGATGCCTTTCGTGGACCCCTACCCCAGCCGCCTGATCGATGCGCTTGCCCGCTACGGCGATCTGCCGAAAGACGAAGTGTTTCGTATCTATCTGGACTTGGCAGACGGACGGAATCACGGTCTCGATGTGCTGCCCGTGATCGTGGAAACCGCCGATGCATCCTTGGCCGACCGCGTCCGCCGGAACAGGCAGGTCAAAGGCCGCCCTGCCTGGCACTACCGTCTGCCCGATTGCCGCATCGATGAACCCGACTGGTCCATTGCCGCCGAATGGAACCGCTGGGTGCTGGTCGAACGTGCAGCCTGCATGCCGGAACTGGTCGAGGAACTGGCCGAGGCATGGCTGAAACGGCGGAAGGAACTGACCTCGATCCGTCTGGAATGGTGGCGTGCTGCGGATGAAGTTATCCGCGGATATGATCTGTTCAGGGACAAGCCATGAGCCGACCGGTGATCGGGGTGACAGTGTCGCGCAGGTCCGGCTGGCGCATCTTCCCGCTTGTGGCATTCAATCTGTGGCTGGCTGGCGGGCGGGGACGCAAATGGCAATCAGGGACCGACACAGCGCCCGATCTGGATGACGTGGACGGCGTCATCATCGGCGGGGGAGACGACATTTCACCCGATCTGTATGGCGGGCAACTCGTGACCTCCGCGCGGCTCGAGCCGGCGCGCGATGCGCTGGAGCATGACATCGTGGCCGATGCGATGGAACGCGGCATTCCGGTCCTTGGCATCTGTCGCGGCGCACAGATGCTGAACGTGGTGCTGGGCGGCTCGCTGCATCAGGATGCCTATGGCACCTACACCGCCAGCAAACATGTCTGGACAATTCTACCGCGCAAACGGGTGATGGTCACTGCCGAGACGCGCCTTGCCCATATCGCCGGAACAGCCCCAATGATCGTCAATGCCCTGCACAGCCAGGCGGTAGATCGCCTGGGGTGCGATCTGAACGTAGCGGCGCGTGACGATGGCGGGATGATCCAGGCCGTAGAGCGCACGAAAGATCCCTTCGCGCTCGGCGTGCAATGGCATCCGGAGCATCTGTTCTACGCCAAACGTCAACGGGCAGTGTTCCGCGCCCTGGTAAATGCGGCGGCGGCCTACAAGGCGAACAGGTCACAACTCAAGGCGGTGGACAGGATCTGATCAGACCGGATAGCCGTAAGCTTTGACAAGATGCCAGAATTCCAGATTGAGTGTCGTCACGTCCTTGATGGCCTCGTCGATGCGGCGCAAACCCGTTTCGTCGATCATCTCGCTGCGGCCCATGCGGATATCCGTTTTACGGTCCGCGATGCGCATCAGGATCGTTCGCGCGCTGCCGTTTTCCGTATCGAAGGAATAGATACAGTGATTGTAATGGTTGCGAAGCCCCGACAAACGCACCAGCTTGCGCGTCGCGGCGAGTATCGCGTCCCGTTCATCGGGTGAGCGTCCCTTCATCTTGGCCAGACGTTCAACCAGATCGACGCGGGCGCGGGTTGTGTTCAGTGTCAAGAAGACCACAACCGCGCGCTCTTTGTCGGTGCCCAGCAGACCGGCCATAATGTGGATCAACACGCTTTCGGTGTTGGTCCACACATAGTTCAACCGGCCAGTCTGCAGAAGGATCTGGTCCAGAATGGCGGGCTCGTCCGTCATCTACACCAGCGAACCTTGTTTGGCGGCTTGATAGTACATGCCCACCGCCGCCGTACGATTGGGAACCCCCATCTTCTTGACCAGGTTGTGGACATGCAGCTTCACCGTGTGTTCGGTGATCGCCAGTTCCGAAGCGATGCGCTTGTTGCTTTCGCCCAGAACGATCAGTTCCAACACCTCGCGTTCGCGTATCGTTAGCCGTCTGATGTGTTCATCCGAACTGACGGGTGGGATCGCGGGACGTGTGTTGATCTGATTTGCAAGTTTTGCGGGGCAAGGCTGCAAATCCTCCGGAAAAACATATTGCGAATGCAGCAGAAGCCGGAGCATGGACAGCCATACCTCCACAGAAATACGCATCGGCAAAAAGCCAATGCTTCGTGAGGTTTGACTTTGCCAGCGGTCCAGAAACTCGCGGGCTTTGGCCCCATCGCGGTATGCCAGCGCAATCACGGCCGATCCAACCGTATCGGTCAGATCATTGCCGAGTTCCAACAACTCCTCCGTGAAATTCTGGTCCACGACAATCAACTGCAACGATTGGGGAAGCGTTTCCTTCGCTGACAGAACCGACCGCAAATCATCCGCACGCATGCAGTGGACATAAAATTCTGATTCAATTTGCTTGAAGGTTCGGGCCGAATAGAAAATCGCGCTACCAACAATCAGAACCTCGAACGACTGTCCCGGAAATTCGGTCTCAAAGTGTCGCCGATTACTCAAAACTATCTCCAGTTCAAATAACTTTGCGAACCACATCGACAAGAAATGGCATCAAGCCAAATGTCTGATGCGGCCTTGAAATTCAGGTCTGGTGACTAATTTCTCTCCCTAAGGTTTCGTACATTGACGAGGCGCCCGCTCCCAATGCGCCGAAGCAGAACCTGCCTAGATTGGCAAAGTCTCAAGCAATATCGCTTGGTGTGCGCGCCGCATAATCGCCGCGCATCTCATGCCTTCAAGGTCGGCCCTGCAGCCCTAGTTTATAACTGAAAGTGGAGATTCGTTCCAATCATTTGGCTTCTTGATTGTCTACGAAATCAGCACAATGACTGCTTAAGGTGCCAAACATAAACAGATTATCGTCCGGTAACATAAACTTTACCAAACTCGCCTGCACGGGCCGGAATGTGCCGACACTAGCCAATTCGCTATAGAACCAATTGGTATAAGGAATTCCTTACCTGGCCGAGATATCCACGTATCCATCTGTTTTATTTTACTTTTCTTTGGCACAGGCGTCTGTTGCCCGAAGGTCTAGATAGGAATGGACCATCCTCGCGCGCACACTTTGATAACGCAGCGTAAATCTCTCTTCGGTGTCCCGGAGCAAACGAGCGCTGCGGATCGGCGCAACCGAGCACAGGAGGACCCCCCAGCAGACTTGAGTAAACGAACAGGTGTAATTGCCTGAGCGTGCGCAATGTCCATGCGACCAGCCCTGGGGCTGGCGCTTGTTTGAACCCACCCGGAATGCTGCTTTGGATAGACTGGCAGTTGCGGGTGACTGAAGCACAAGGAAGACAGTCATGGCTATTAATCGCAACAACAACGTCGCGGTGGGCGATCCCCGCGCGATGTCCGACGCGGTAGCGATCGGCGAAGCGAACATCGAGAACCTCGACGCGGATGTGGATATCGGTGACATCGAGATCAAGGAAGCCGACCTGACCGCACAACAGCAGCAACAGCAGCAAGATCAGGATGTCAATGTAGACACCCAGCAAGGCCAGGGACAGGATCAGGGTCAAGGTCAGGATCAGGGCCAAGGTCAGGACCAAGGTCAGGGGCAGGACCAGGGCCAAGGTCAGGATCAAGACCAGAACCAGTCCGCTGACAACGACAACACCGTATCCAACGGCAACGATATCAATATCGATTTTGGCGGCGGCGAATGGATTCCACGGGACGATGACATCGTTGACCTGGATCTGAACGACGATGCGGAGATCAACGACGTCCTGACCGCGGGTGGCGATATTGACAGCGACCCCGGTGACGACATCAAAGCCGGAAACAACCTGACCTATGATCCCGGCGATGATGTGAAAGCCGGCGGTGATCTGGACTATGATCCCGGTAACGATCTGCATGTCGGCGAGAACATCTCTGCACCGGATTCACTGAACGGTGCCGGCAACGACATGATGTCGATCAACAACCAGTCCAACTGGCTCGACGACACCGATCATCTGGACAGCCCAACCGTCAGCAACAATGCCGACTTCACGCAGAATGGCGACGCCAATGGCGGCGAGGCTTTCGCGTCGGAAGGCATTGATGCGGATGCGGATGGCGGACATTCCGGTGACGGTGGCAAGTCGATCGGGGGCGACGCGGAAGGTGCTGATGGCATCGGCGGCGGTGCATTTGCACATGGCGGAGAAAGCGGCGACTCGATCGCTGACGCTGCGGGCGGCGGCGCAGGCGATTCCGGCGACGTGGACGGCGACGTGGACAGCGATGTCAAGGTCGAAGCCGAAACCGACTCTTACGCCGACGGCGGCGGCGGCGGCGATGCGGACGTAGCAGCCGACGCAGATTCGGCAGTCGAAGGTGATGCTGACGCCGACGGCGAAGGCGGAGACAGTGGTGACGCTGAATCGCTGGGTGCGGGCCTCGGCCTGTCGGGTGCCCTTGGTGGCATCGCTGACAGCGAAGCTGATGGCGGTGACAGCGACAACGAAGTTGACTCCGATGTCGATGGCGACGCAGACGTCGATGCCGATACAGGCAGCGGCGGAGACGTTGACGGCGACGCGGATGCCGAAAGCGACGGTGATGCCGATGTCGAACCTTATGGCGGTGACGCCGGGGACGTCGAAGGTTACGCCGCTGCTGACGTTGAAACCGATGCAGATGTCGATTCCGAGTCCGGTAGCGGAGGCGATACCGACGCGGATATCGACGCTGATGCCGATGGCGACGCAGACGCCGATAGCGACACCGACGCTGGTGGCGTGATCGGAGGAGCGCTGTCCGGTGCGGAAGGTAACGCTGACCAAGACAGCGATGCCGACGGGGGCGATACGCTCGACGTGGCCCTGGCCGGGTCCGAAGGTGATGCCGACACCGATAACGATGCCGATGGCGGTGACGCCGACAGCGAGTCTGACGCGGATGCCGAAAGCGACTCCGACGTTGACGGCGACGCTGATGGAGGTGACAGCTTTGATCTCGCCCTGGCGGGAGCACATGGCGATGCCAACACCGACAACGACTCTATGGCAGGTGACGGCGGTAGCGCAGGTGGCGATGCGACCGCTGGAAGTTCGCCCGCAGAAAGCGGCACCACGACCCAGACAAACGGGCTGGGTGCCGGGGCGAACAACTTCACCAACACTGGTGGCACTGCTGGCGACGCGGATAACGCAAATTCCAGCACCGGTGGCACCGGCGGCGCAGCCAATGGTTCAGCGGACGGATCGGGCGCAGCGGACGCGGCGGCTGACGGCACTGGTGGCGCCGGTGGCCCTGTCAACGGCACAGCCGACGGTACGAACTCTTCTACGAGTTCCGCCAATGGCACCGGCGGAACGGGCGGCAGCAATTCCAGCACGACCGACGGTTCCAGCGCAGCTGATGCTGCGGCGAACGGAACCGGCGGCAGCACTGGCGCTCTGGACGGCACGGCGGATGGCTCTGGCACGTCAATGGCCGAAAACACGGGCACCGGTGGTGCTGGTGGTGCAGCCGACAGCATGGCGGACGGATCCGGCACGATTGACGCAGCCAATACCGGGACCGGTGGCGCTTCCGGCGCAACGGACGGAATGGCCGACGGGTCTGCCGACACCGATACGTCGAACATGGGCACCGGCGGAAACGCAGGTGATACCTATGGCACGGCAGACGGGTCCTCGGCGGCAGATGCGGCGACGTCCGGCACCGGCGGCGATTCCGGCGATTCATCCGGCACTGCGGATGGGTCCGGCTGGGCTGATGTCGCGACAACCGGCACCGGTGGCATGGGCGGAAGCGCCAGCTCGACGAACAACACCAGTTCGGCGGCTGACGGAACCGGCACTGCTGACGCCGCAAGCGGCGGAGGCGGCTACGCCGATGTGTTCGCTCAATCGGACACCAATGGAACCGCCGAGACGATGGCCGAGGCCATTGCCGGCTATGGCGGCGCGGCAAGCACCGACGACGATGCCGAGGCGACCGGCATGGGTGAAGCCAATGGCACGGCCTATTCCGGCGCTGGTGGCGCTGGCGGATATGCCGACGCCATGGGCGGCACCTCTGGCGACGCAGGCGGCATGGCGGAAGGTGGCGCAGGAACCGGTGGCAGTGCCACGGGTGGCAACGCGGGCGATGCCTACTCCGGTGCCGGTGGCGCTGGTGGCAATGCTGGCTCTTGGGGTTCGGGCAACGGCGATGACGGCTACGTCACCGGCGAGTCCTACGCCTCGGCTGCGGCTGTCGTGGATACCTCGGCATTCAACCAATCCATCGTGATGGGTGCGAATGTCCTGGGCAACACCGTGGACATGACCATGGTCGGCGGAGCGATGTCTTCGACCTATGTCGGCGAAGACGAACTCTAAGACGTTGCGACAGATTGACAATTTCCGGGGCCGTTCCGCGCGGCCCCGGATACATTGAGAGGGTAAAGGTGAATGATTGTTGATCGCACGACCGAGACCATCTCGCATTTCATCGGGCTGTTCTCTCTCACGATAGAAAAGGCCCGGCTTCGGGACTCCTACGAAGAATTCACGGCACTCAAGAAGCAGGCGGAGTTGGACAGCATCGAAAGCCTGGCACCTGCTATCCTATCCTCCCATCACTTGAAGCCCGGCAAGTTCGACCCCACGACGCTGGAGTTGACCGGACATGCAGCGGGCAATGATGAGATCACGGTCAACGAACAGACGCGTGACATTGCGCCCCCGCAATCGGCACTGAACCTTGAGGCGGAAAACGACACGGACCTGCCGATCTTTGCGGACAACTCGATCACGATTACGATCCGTGTCATCTACCTGACGCCGGACAACTCCGGCGAGGGCGGCTTGTTTGGCGATGACCCTTCACTCACCCCGCAATTTCCCCCGTACCAACCACCCGCGCCGCCCCCATTCATTTTGGAACTGCCCTTCCCCGGATCGGCGATGACAGTCACGCAGCAAGTCGCATTCCTGAACGACAACGACTATCTGGGCTCGTTTGACGGCACGACCCTGACATTGACGACACAGGCCCTGGCACCCCTGATCGACACTGCCCTTGCACTTCAACCTTTGACCCACGCCCTGCCTGCTCCCGGCGCGATCTTCGACGCAGGGGCCGCGGGAATCTACGCTGCCGCAATGGCTGATGCACATGCACGGTTCACTGCACTGGCAGAAGATGACGGGCAGATGGAAACGGCGGTCTTTCGAGGCGACGACGCCGAAGCGCTGATCGTGGATGGTACAGTGGCAGACAACACGCCTATCTGGTCGGACATGCTGCCTGCTCATCATGCGGGCAAGGCAGATCCCCCGTCCGACGCCACGGTGACCGACCGCATGCTGCCTGAGGGCAGCGCCCGAAATCCCGACTTCGAGGACGGATTCAAGTTGGTGACCGGAGGAAACTACCTTGCCAACCAGGCGACGATCAGCACCGCATGGGTTGATGCGCCGGTGATCGCGGTGGGCGGCAAATGGGTGCAGCTGGACCATATCGGGCAAACCGCCGTGGCCACCAACATGGACACCCTGTCACCGGGCACCCATCCCCCGCCCACCACCGTTTTGCAGATCGCACAGATCAGCGAGGAAAGCGTTCCCGTCACATCCCGCACCATCGCGGGCGACGGTGCGCCGACCTCGCCGAAATATGTCCATATAGACCACATCGCGGGGGATCTGTTGAACGCGCATTACGTGCGCCAGGTGATCACGGTCAATGACGCCGATCAGTTCGAAGCCCATATTTCGGCCGCGTCGGGTGCCTATGTGCTGGGCGACAACACGGTGTTCAATGTCACCGGGATCGTGGCGGCGGGCATGAATTACGACCTGATCCTGGTGGGCGGCGACTTCATCGAAGTGAACGCCGTCCTTCAGACCTTGGTGTTGAACGACGACGATCAGGTATTCGGCCTGCCCGGGTCCGAGGCACAGGATGACCCCGTGACCGTCGCGGATGATCCGGCTGCGGACTATCCTCTGATCGACGCGCCGGAGACGGAGCCACCCGTCGACGATGACAATGACCCCGATACCGAGCCAGTTCCCGACGCGCCCGAAGAACCCGCGCCGGACAATCTTCTCGTCAATAAAGCGCACATCCAGAAAACGGGCATCGATACAAAGACCGAGATCACCAACAGCATGTCCGAAATCGTGTCCAACACGGATGCGGATATGGAGGCGCTGCGCGAAGAACTGATGCAAGATCCCGCGCTGGCCGGGATCGAATACGCCCGCGTGCTGAAAATCGACGGTGATCTGATCCAGTCGCGTATCGTCGAACAAGTCACGACGCTGAACGATTCCGACATCATCAAGCTCACCGATAAAACGCCCGACGCCGTGGAGGTGGTCGAGGGGCAGAATGCACTGATCAATATTGCAGCCCTGAAGGACAATGGCATCGACAGCTCGGTCATGGCGGATGGGGACGCCTATTCCGACTTGCTGATCCACCAAGCGAAGCTGATCGACGAGATCGAGCATCTTCCCGACGCCGATGAACTGGCCAACGAGGCCATCGCCTTCCTGATGGACGACGATTCCGCACCTGCGATCGACGCTGATGACTTCACCGGTTCGGGCAAGATCCAAACTGCATCGGACAGCGACGACCTGATGGCGTCTTCCTTCACATGACAACGGTAGTGACATGCGTAATGATCTCCCCAGGCCCGACGACGCACCATCAGGTGCATCCCCGTATCCGCAATCGAGCACACAACAGGACCGGCAGACACAGCAGCCCTCGCTTGCCTTTCTGAGGCGGCATCAGGATGTGGACGGCTATCCGGCCGGCGGAGCCAACTTGGGCAAGACGATAGAATCCCGCGCCAACGAGCCCGTAACGCGAAGCGGTTCTTCCGGTGGCAATGGCGCACCGCCCAGCAAGTTTCACGCCCGGCAGGAGCCGGAACGCTATGATCATATCCTTGGCAATGTCAGGCGACACGTGGCACAGAACCTGGGGGTAGTGGGTATCCTGACCTTCGCCACGAACATCTTGCTTCTGTCGATCCCGATCTACCTGTTCCAGATAAGCGACCGCGTATTGACCAGCCGATCCATCGACACGCTGATCATGCTGACGGCGATCATCGCGGGGGCGGTGGTGTTCCAGTCCATCTTCGACGCCATCCGTCGCTTCATCCTGATGCGCACTGCGGTTGTGGTCGCCACCGAACTTGGCGCACCGATCCTAAGCGCGGCGGCCCATGCCTCGCTCCATGGCACAGGGCGCGAATACCAAACGCTTGGCGATCTTCAGCAGGTCCGCAGCTTTCTGGTGTCCGGCACACTGATTTCCTTTCTGGATGTGCCCTTTGCCCCGTTGTTCATCCTGGCCATCTTTCTGGTGCATCCGGATCTTGGCATGATCGTTTTGGTCACGGCCGGGCTGCTGATGATGATCGCGCTGGCAAACCAGAAGGCGACGTCCGGCCAGTTCGCGGCGGCGAACCTCGCGCAGGCCAAGGCCAACCAGCATCTCGATTCCATGTCGCGCAACAGCCAGATCATAAATGCGCTGGCGATGATCCCCGAAGCCGTGCGCATTTGGGGACGCGATACCGCGGCGTCACTGACGGCTCAGATCCGTGCTCAGGATCGGAACGTCATCTTCGCCGCGGTATCGCGCGCCGTCAGATTGCTGACGCAGATCGCCATTCTCGGCTGGGGAGCGTATCTCGCGATCCACGGGGAAATCACCGGGGGCATGGTCATCGCCGCCTCCATTATCGCGGGGCGTGCCTTTTCGCCCATAGAAGGATCCATCGAAGGATGGAATAGTTTCCTTTTGACGCGCGGTGCGCTGGACCGGGTGCGCGGTCTGCTGAAATCAGCTCAGAACCAGTATGAGAAACTGCGCCTGCCAAATCCGCAAGGGCGGCTGGATGTGGAACGCCTGCTGTATGTCCCCGGGGGGACAAAGCGCGTCGTCCTGAACGGTATCAATTTCTCGCTCAGCCCCGGCGAAACGCTGGCCGTGATTGGCAATTCCGGCGCAGGCAAGACAACGCTCGGCAAGATGCTGGTGGGCTCGATACTGCCTACCTCGGGCAGCGTGCGTCTGGACCTGATGGATATCCGTAACTGGGACCCGAGGCAATTCGGCCAGAATATCGGTTATCTGCCGCAAGACGTTCAACTGTTCCCCGGCACCATCAAGGACAACATCGCCCGGATGCGGATGGACGCCACTGACGAGGACATCCACGAAGCGGCCGTTCTGGCCGATGTCCACAACATGATCGCCAACCTGCCACAGGGCTACGAGACCGTGGTGGCTGCAGATGGATCACCGCTGTCAGGTGGTCAGAAGCAGCGCATCGGGCTGGCCCGCGCGTTCTTTGGCAACCCGTGCCTTCTGGTGCTGGACGAGCCGAATTCCAATCTCGACGTCGCGGGTGACAAGGCGCTGGCCAAGGCGCTTGAGCATGCAAAATCCAAAGGCATCACGGTGGTTGTCATCACGCAAAAACCAACTCTGCTAAGCTTCGTGGACAAGATCATGCTGCTGACCGACGGGCGCGTCAGCCTGTTCGGAGAACGCGAAACCGTGCTGACCAAAATTCACGGCCCCAAAGCACCGACGAAACCTGTCGAAGGCCCGAACGGGGAGACACCGCAATGACGCCTGCCACCATCCATCCCGACCAGACTTGGTATGCCGAGGTCCCGCGCTCCGTGCGTAGACAGGCCATTATCGGCCTGGTCCTGATGGCGACGGCTTTCGGCGGCTTCGCGGCCTGGGCATTCGGTGCACCGCTGGCGGCAGCGGTCATCGCACAGGGCAGCTTCGTCGCAACGGGACGCAACAAGATCATCCAGCATCTGGAAGGCGGGATCATCAACCGGATCTATGTGACGGAGGGCCAAAGCGTCGCAATTGGAGAGCCGCTGCTCAGTCTGGACGAAACCGCCGCGCAAGCCAGCGAAAGGGAACTGCACCTGCGACGTATGCGCCTGACGGCCACGGCAGAACGGCTGTTGGCGGAGTACCACGAGGATCCCAAGCTGATCTTTTCCGAAAATCTTCGCGCGGCAGAGGACGATCCCGAAATCGCCACAATCCTCGACAGCCAGCGGCTTGCCTATGACGTATCCCGCCAGTCGCTCCTGAACGACATCGCTTTACTGGAGCGCAATATCGAAGCGTTGAAAGTCCGCGAAAAAGGGTATGAGGCACAGTTGGAGTATCTGCAGTTGCGGGCGGACATCCTGTCAGAGGAATTCGATGACAAGACGATCCTGTTCGAAAAGAGCCTCGTTCAGAAGTCGGAGCTGAACGCCGTGCGCCGCGTTCAGGCCGAAGCCGATGGTCAACTGGCGCGTCTGGAGGCGGAAGTCGCCGAAATCCAGCAAATCCTGCTGAAGTATGAAAGCGAGATTGATCAGGCCCGCGCAACCTACCGCCAGACCGCGCTGGACGAATTGAACCCCATTCAAGCCGATCTGGAAAGCATCACCGAACAAGCGCGAAAGGCCGCGAATGTTCTGGACCGCTCGGTCATCCGTTCGCCCGTGGCGGGGACGGTCGTGCGGCTCTACTACCATACCTCGGGGGGCGTCATTGAAACGGGCAAGCCAATTGCGGAAATCCTGCCCGCCGACGCGCCGCTGATCATCGAGACCCAGATCCCGCGCAACGACATCGATAGCGTGAAGATCGGGCAGACGGCCACGGTGCGACTGATCGCGCTGAACCAACGCACGACACCCGTGCTGGAAGGTGAGGTTTTTTATGTCTCTGCCGACTCTCTGCACGAGGCGGAACGCGGGTCCGCACAGGAGATCTATATCGCGCGGGTCACCCTGTCCCGCGATGAGCTTGCGCGCATCCCCGGGTTTGCCGCCACCCCCGGCATGCCTGTCGAGATCATGATCCAGACCCAGTCGCGCACCTTTGCCAGCTATCTGGCAAAACCCATCCTAGACAGCATGTCTCGATCTTTCCGCGAACAGTAGGTCGTGGTGGCGTTCGAGCCGATCACACACGGCCCTGAATCGGATAAAGTTATGGACGCACTGGATTATCCGGCTACACTGCCGCAGCGTAAGTATTCGTGATATTCGACGTGGATTTCATTGGGGTTGTTTGATGGCAGAGCTTCGTGTTGAAGGCAAACAGATCAAGAAGCTTCTGACTATTGCCAAGAGACAGCCGATCAGTTTCGGGTTCAACCCGGCCAACCCCGACGAGAACGGATATCTCGCGCTGCATCGCAAGAAGACACCAACCGTGCTCGGCAAGGCCGCGCGATCCGAAGGTGACGGGCCCAAATTCACTTTCGGGACCGCCAGCCTGAAGGGCAAACTTCTGTCACTGACTTGCGAGCGGGACATTCCGTCGCTCGCCAAGAAGGTCAAGAAATACCTCAAATCGCAAAAGGTCGTTCTGAACATCGAAATTCTCGATGCTGACGGGAACCTGCTTGATTCAGACATCGAAGACGACTTGCCGGATGATCCCGACCTCGAAGCACGGGACGGCGATCAGGAGATTGCCGATGGTGACGACAACGATGATGACGACAGCGATACCGGCCCGGTCGTCGATACGAAGGCGCTGACACAGCGCTTGGTTGCACTGAAACCCGAGATCGAGGCGGTTCAGGGCGACATCGGTGCAAAGCTGCAAAAGGCCTTTGCGAACACGGTGGGTCAAGTCAAATCCGGCAATCTCGACGCGGCAGCGACGGGCATCGACAGGCTGGAAGCCGCGCTTGCCAAGATATCTGCGAATACGGCACAGGACAGCACGGGAACGCCGGCCCCGAATGCGAAGGACCAGATTCAGAAACTCGTGGCCGTGTTGAAAAAGCTCAAGGGCGAAGCCGATGGCTTGGCCGATGCCGACGCACGGACAAACGTTTCGGCAATGATCGGGCAGGCGGCGGAACATCTACGCGCCGGAGACGCATCACAAGCCACCACCGCGCTGACCCGGATTCGCGATGCAATCGTGGAGGCCCGCAAAGCCGGCAGCCCAACACCCGAACAGGAAGATACTTCGGATACCGAGAACCCGGCCGATATCTGGATCGATGCCAAGGGCGAAGCGGATGCCAGCCTTGGTCCGTTGATGTCGCATCTGGCGTCCTCGACCGATCCCAACTTGCAGCGCATCGCGCGTTTCGGGCTGAACGGCGTCACCAAAGGCAACAACACGGCGCTGATGGCTGCGCTGATGGGTTACAATTCTGCCTCGGGCGACGCGCGCGCTCAGCGTGCAAAGGACGTCATCGCGCAAATCGACGCCTATTCCAGTTTTCTCGCCTCCGACCCGATCATCGCGTTGTGCGAAGACAATCCTTTCGGCCAGACCGTGTCGATCCGCGCGCCTCTAACGAAAGCGCTCAAACGTATGAAGACCTCGCTCGCCGCCTGAGCATTCAAACCAAATGATTTTAATTCCGGATTCTTACGATGCCCAAAGACAAGCCCGACGAGCCGCCAACCATTGACGACGCCATCCAGTCATGGGTCGACAAGTTCAACAAGATCCAAGGCTGGAAAAGCATCGAGGCCCCGCAATCCAAGGACGGCAAGCGATATCACAGCCCGCTCCACCGGTTCGAGGAAGCAACCAGCAAAGCGCAGGCCGACGCGTTAGAAGCCACCAAAGCCAAAAGGAAAGCCGCCGAGAAGGTCAAGAAACTGGAAAAGTTGATCGCCAAACTTCCCGATGGCGACAAGAAACATCAAGCCGAAGAAGCATTGGAACAGGCACAGGAACGTCTGGCTGACGCCACTGCCAGCTTGAGCACGGCGACAGCCGAAATCGTACGTAGCACCCGTGTCCTGCGGCAGTTGACCGAAGTTGAGAAGGACCTTGACGAGGATCTCAAGAAGGTATCCGAGCGCATTGCCTCGCTGCAGGACGCGCTTGGCAAACAGAACGGCGCACCGCTTTCGGGGATGTCCAAGGAGGACAAGGAGCTTGAGTTCAAGATCGTCCAGCAGATGCGCGACGGTGTGGCAAGAAACATCGACCGTGCACGTGACGAGACATTCAAGATAAACAAGAACGTCGATGGACAGGAAATCGAGCGGCGCTATGCCGTGATCTGTTCCGAGGAATACAAGATCCTTCACGCCATGCTGGATGAGGCGATGCTGATGTGCCTGACCAGCGACATCGAGGGCGCTAAAGCCGCAATCCACAGCACCAGCGACCAACTGGCCCTATTCCGGACGGCACGTACAGGCGCCAGGATAATCGAACAGTCGGACAATTTCGATTCACGCCTGTCGAACCCGTTGGGCGCGGTCAGTTCGACCGTCGGCAGCCTTCGCCATGATGGGTTCACGACCACGGCTGACGAACTTGAAGCGGAAGCCCACCGAATCCGCGCCGGGATAAAGCAGGTCCAGTCGCTCTCCGCCGACACGCTGGTCGAACGCTTCGGCGACGAGGTCACGCAACTCGCGAAACGGGCGGAACGCCAAATCGAACGCGCCCGGGAATGCAAGACATTGATCACACAGATCGACCCTGCGCTGCGCACATTGCGCGTCATGGACGCAAACGACCAGGCTGACGGGTTCGACAGCGACTATTCCGCCGCGATGCAGGAAAGAACGCCGTTGCAGCGTCGCTCGCGCCTCGAAAAGCTCGCAAAGAATACCGAGATAGCCATCAAGGAGGTGCGCGCATCGCAAACCAGCGATGCCAAGATCGACACCAAGGCCCTGCAGCAAAAACTGCTCACCCTGCAAATCGCCTATGCAGACCTGTTCAAGACAGACCGCAAGGGCAATGTCCGGATGCAAAAGGACAGCCAGACCCGCGAACTCAAGGGCGTAAAGAAAGACAGCAAGATCCCGCGCGAAGCGATTGATGAGATCGAGATGAAGTTGCGTGCCGCACAGCAACTTCTGGAAACGGACTCGATTGATGCCCTGAAGACGGCGCAGGACTATCTGGCGAGCATCGAGACATACGAAACCTCCGTGACAGAGAACTCCGACCAGTTCAAACAAGCTGCGGAGACGCTGAAGACCCTGAAAGACAAGATCGCGGGACTTAAATCCAAATATGGCGCTTATGAACCGTCACGAACGCTGGAACTGGAACGCGAGGTCGAGCAATTCGAAGTAAAGTACAAGGCGATGGATCCGAAGGTCGCGCGTCGCATCAGTTCGACGCTGTATCAACGCATGGCCGAACTCAAAGCAGACATCCGCAAGTGCGCGGCAAAATACAAGGAAGTCGAAAAATCGGCGAAGAAGGTCGACGGGAAGCTCAAATCGCTGTCCAAGGTCATGCAGAACTTCACCATCGATGACCTAAAACTTTCGGGATACTATGGAAAATACGTGGCTGAACTGGCTCAGGCCCGCAGCACGGCAGAAGAACGTGACCTGAGATCGCTGAATCGCGCGGACACGCAGATCCTCGATCTTCGCACCACCGTCGACACGGCCATTTCTACAGCCCAGAAACGCTTGTTCGAAGGGTCACGGGACAAGCTGGACGGGCAGGAGCTTCAGGTCTGGACCGCTTTGAAGAGCGACGCGGTCGACGGGCAGAACAAGCAGACGGAACTTGAGCAGAAGAAGAAAGAATTCGAAGCCAAGTACAAGACCGTCAAGGCGCGATTCAAAACCATCCAGAAAAACTACAAGAATCTGAAGCTGGATACCTCCGATGTCGATCTGGCAGTGCAGGAAATCTCCAGCCTTGAAGCGGAGACTAAAGCCTCCAAGGAATATGCCGGTGCATTGAAGCGGCTGGAAGAATTGGAGAAGGATGCCGACAACTACGAAATCACCAGCGCGGAGATGGATCGCTTCAAGAAGCTCGCGATTGACGCCGCCGCAACGGAATGCGTGACCAAGATTCGGAACTTCCGAAACAAGGTCGAAACATTCGACGGCGAAATCAAGAAGATCGGCAAGATCGACGAAATCGAACTCGACGATCAAGGCACAGTCATGAGCGAGAACGACGTCAAAGCCTATCTCGCCAGCGTCGCCGCCTTCATCCACGCCGACGATCTGACAAGGCTCGAAACCAATGCCAAGAAAATGGACGAGGAACTTGAGAAAAAAGGCGGCGACCCGCGCAAGCCCCGCGAAGCTGCCCTGGGCGCCGTTCGAAATCTAATGCGGGCATTGAATGTAGGCGGACCGCTTGCACATTTCCGTCAGCAGCCCTTCACCTCTGGCAATCCTGATCTGGACGCAGCGGTGGCATCCCTGCCCCGCCTTGAGATCAAGCTGCTAACCGCAATTTCCGATTAAGCGACCGATCAGGAGTTTCACCATGCCCGGATTCACCGAAACACAGATCGCCTGGTTGACCACAGCCGTTAATCGCAGCGCCGACTTCGCCAAGGATGCCAAACGCGAAGAAGAGAAAAGCAAGCAGTTGCACGACATTCTCGGTAATATCGACGACCTCAGTGAAGAGCTGCGCGAAGCGCAACAGTTTTCGGTCACATGGACCGAGGAGAAGAAGAAACACTTCTGGAGCAAGACCGCGAACTCGACCAAAGTCGTCAAGAAGATGGAATGGAGCACCGGCGACCGCGACACAGAAGTCGACACGCGTCATGATCTGAAAGACGGCTTCAAGGTTGACGAACAAGACGTGCGCAAGGTTCACCAGATGCACGCAAAGCTGCTTGAATTGCAGAAAAAGATGGAAGAGGCCACGGATGCAGACGGCAACCCGCTGTTCACGGCTCGTGATATCGAACGTGAACTTTGGTCGCCGCTGGTCAAGGCCAATGTGATCCCCTCCAACGCCGTTGCCGACAAGTACAGCCAGGAAGCGCAGGTGTTTAACGGTGCCTGCGAATTGTATGGCGAGCGGCTGAAGGAACACACCAAGACCGCATCAAAACATGAAAAGCTGAAACGCGGCCTGTCGATAGCCAAGGACACGGTATCCCTGATGGGGACGGTGGCGACACAGGCGATTTCGATTGCCAATTTCGACGGCGTAGCGATGTCGCAATCGGAAAAAAACGAACTCACCGACCTGAAGTCACAAGACAAAGCCGGGACGCTCGATCCGTCAAAGACGGGTCGTCTGGGCGAGTTATCTGGTAAGTCCGACCTTGCGACGCAAGCCAAACAGGCACAAGCCTACAACACGCTGGCCATGGGGTTGGCGAACGGCGCGTTCGACCTGGCGGACAAGTCGCTCGACAAGAACACCGAAAAGCGGAACTGGGAAATCGCGGAGATGGCGTTCAACGCCGTTGCGACGGCGGCTGTAAACTCGATCTCCGCCGATCAGGCGCAGCGTGCGGTAACGGATAAGGATACTTCCGGCCTGCAAAGCTACAAGACAGCGACCGATGCGGCAAAGAAGCTGGTATCCTACTCGCTTGCTGGATCAAAGGTCGTGTTCCGCTTCCACGATCTGATCACCGCTCCTGAAAGTCAACGAGCGGGTATTGCCAAGGCTTTGATCGCAACCGTCGCGGATGCGGTTGGCAACGCGTTTGCGGCGTTCGATGTACCTAAAGGCAAGGACAAGGACGGCAACGACGTCGATGGCACTGGCGGGCAATGGGCCAAGGTGGGCGCATATATTGCGACAGGCATCATCAGTGCCGCAAATGCTGCGGAAATCGCGAAGATGGTCTCCGACGCCAAGGCCAGCGGCAAGAAGATCGATCCTGCAACCATCGTATCCGCTCTTGGCCTGACGGTTGTGTCCACGGTGATCGCCGGCACGTTTGAACCGGTGGTCAGCAGCACCAGAAAAACCGTCGAGGACGACCACTACAACACTGGTGTATTCGAAGAAACCGAAGACATGCAAAGCAAGCGCCTGGCCAACACCACCAAGGAGGTGGAAGCGCTCAACACTGCCATGAAAGGTGCCAACAATCTGTTTGCCGCCTTTCCTATCGCGAAAGACATCGACCCTGACGCGAAACGGGCAGAGCTGTATCAGCGCAATGAAGACATGGAAGCGATGCAGCGCGAGGAACAGCTCAAGGCCTATCAGAAGCGTCTCAAGGACGACGACGATTTCAAGCGGGCGCTTGAAGACGACATCGCAAACGAGGTCGAGGATCGTCAAGGCCCGCTGATGGCGCTGATCGAAGAGGCGACGCAAACACCGGACGATCTGGCCGACAAGGAAAAGGCCAAACGCGCCATGCTTGCGATGGACAAGCTGATTGCCGAGGCCAATGCCGTACAGACCAAATGGGCAGTGATCGACCAGTTGACCTCTGGCGGTGTGGGGATGGTTGCCAAATTCGTGCCCGGTGCCAGCATCGCCGTCGCTGTTCGGCAGTTGACGATGGATGTCGCCTATCTGGTCAAAAAGTCGCAGGAGCTGAACCTGTGGATGAAAAATACCGCTCTGACCTATGGCAACGACTCCGTTTATGGCCCGGCGATAACCAGTCGCTTGGCAAGCAGTCAGATCCAGGTCAGCCAGCGATCGCTGAACGTCGTATTCTCGATGACGGGGGTGACGATGGAAAGCCTGCGCCTGGCGGACATCACCGGCGCTGCCACGGCCGGCTCCATCGCCAACAGCCTTGCACGGGCGCTGTCGGATTACGGCTACAAGATGCAGAAAGAAGCCGAGATTTCCAAGGGCTGGAAACTGTACAAGAAGGCACGGTCCCTCGAGAACAAGGGCGACCGGAAGCTCGCCCGCAAAGCGATGCGGTGGAACTCTACCCTGTCGAAATGTGTGTTGGCCTATGGCATCGTGAAAGATGGCGATCCTGTGGCCAAAGAAGCGGCGCGCAACTGCGGCTTGAGTCCCGAAATACTGCAGGATCAGAACGATGTGTGCCAGAAGGTCGTGGATTATTTCATGACCGTTTACAGCGATGATCCCGTCGTGATGCGCCGGATCGTCGTGCCCAAGGATTGGCATCCCGGCGCTGTTGACCTGACACTGACCAGCTGGGTGCGGTTCAAGGCGGCCGCGGCAACCAAGGCCACACCACGTCTTGCGCAAAAATCAACCAAGACCCCGGCCATCGACAAACATTTCGCGAAGCTGGATGCGTTATGTGGGAAAGGATCGGACTATGCCAAGGCCCGAGACGAACTGGGCAAGAAGAGCGGACGAAAATCTGACGAATTCGGCACGTTCCTAGATGACGCGTTTGCCAGCGCGGATGCCCTGGTCGCGGCACTCGACGCCTATATTCCGGTCAATGACAAACCCGAAGGCGATGGTGAGAGCTGGACCGAAAACGGCCCACATACCGACATGGCTGCAGCCACGGAGGCATTCCGGGCCCAGGCCTTCATGCTGCGGTCAGAGATCAAATTTGATCAGACAGAACGGGAAGCGCAGATCGAAGCGGATGAGGACGTCACCATCGACGATCTCCTGGCGAGCTAACCGCGTCAGCGAAAACCGGACGCAACCGCTGCCCCGTCGATATCAGATTGCTCACGCCGCGCAGTCGGCGTTCGGCGTCCAGAAGGAAAGCGATCCGCAAATCATGCAGCAACTGGCCGATGATCTTGCCGCAATGCTGGATTTGATGTGGACGCACCGGGAAAGCACCGCTGCGATTGGCTAGCTGCCACCCGGAACGAAACTGCCCGCATCCCGTAAGCCGGACTGCAACTGCCGTTTCAGGTGAGGCATGAAGCTGCGCCAAGCATCGACGCAAAACCCGTCTTCTTCGCGCCAGAGGATGATCTCGACGCCATGGCAGATCGTCCGCATGGCTTGATCCGAGTCGATCCCCCGCAGATCGCGCGGACACCCGCTGGCCAGCACATCAGCAGCGGCAGGACCGGATATACGAAGGGACAACTCCCTGTCCGATACATCTGCCAGCGCATGCGGCGTTTCGGCGTAAAGGCTGGCCATCTGATCCAGCAGCAATTGATCTGGTTGCTCGGACACGAGCATCCATTCATCCGGGCCAAGGCAGGCAATCCGTGCCTTTCCAAGCCACGTGACCTGACCAACCCGCAAGGGCAGTTCCAAATGCTTCGCGAGTTCTTTCCCCTGCCCGCGCAACACATGGCGCGTGCTTTCGGGAATGTCCTTTATCGTCGTGCACATCATTCTGCTTGCTCCAGCCGAACGCGGACGTTGTCCGGATCATAGAACGTGGTCGCGGTGATCTTCGCCGCGACGGGACCATCCGGCATCGGAATATAAACCGTCTCGCCCATGCGCTGATGCCCGCCGGAGACCAGCGCCAGGGCAATGCTGCGCCCCATGACGGTGCTGCGATAGGCCGAAGTCACATGGCCCGCCCGTCCCGCCGCAGGTCGCGCATTGGGGCTGTCGACGATCTGCGCGCCTTCTTCGAGAAGCGTGGTCGGATCGTCCGTCAAAAGCCCGACCAGTTGCTTGCGATACGGGTCTTTCATGTCCGGCCGCTCAAGCGACCGTTTGCCGATGAAATCAGGCTTCGACTTACCGATGGCCCACCCCATTCCAGCGTCATGCGGCGTTACCGTCCCGTCGGTGTCCTGCCCCACGATGATAAACCCCTTGTCCGCCCGCAGGTGATGCATCGTTTCGGTGCCATAAGCCACGACGCCAAGCGCCTGCCCCGCCGCCCACAGTGCTTCCCAGACGGCTTTACCGTGGCGCGCGGGCACGTTGATTTCAAATCCCACCTCTCCGGTAAAGCTCAAACGGAACAGGCGCGCGGCGATCCCGTCAAAGCGGCACTCGGCCACCGACATATGCGGGAAGGTCTCATCCGTGATTTCGGGCCCGTCGACGAACGGACGGATCAGGTCTGCCGCTTCGGGCCCATTCACGGCAATGACGGCCCATTGCTCTGTCGTGGAGGTCAGCCAGACCTTCAAATCCGGCCATTCGGTTTGCAGGTAGTCCTCCATCATCGCCAGAACGCGCGGAGCGCCACCCGTCGTCGTGGTGACATGGAACCGGTCCTGCGACAGCCGCCCGATCACCCCGTCATCCCGGATGAAACCATCCTCACCCAGAAGCAGCCCGTAGCGGCAGCGCCCGACACCCAGTTTCGTCCACGGGTTGGTGTAGACACGGTTCATGAACTCTACCGCGTCGGGGCCGGTGATCTCGATCTTGCCCAGCGTGGAGGCATCGAACAGACCCACAGCCTCGCGCGTCATGCGGCATTCCCGCGCGACCGCTGCGGCCATGTCCTCGCCCGCCTGCGGAAAATATCGCGCACGCCGCCATTGTGCGACGTTCTCGAAAACGGCACCCTGTGCTTCCGCCCAAGGATCAATCGATGTCCGACGGACGACTTCGAAATCAGCCTTGTGATGATTGGCCAGCGCCCCGAACGTCGTGGGCACATAGGGCGGACGAAACGTCGTCAGCCCTATGTCCGGCGGCTCCTGTCCGCTGGCTTGCGCCGCGACCATCAGCGCATTCATGTTCGACAGCTTGCCCTGATCGGTGGCCATGCCCGTCGTTGTATAGCGCTTGACATGTTCGATAGAGCGCATCCCTTCACGCAACGCCAGCTTGATGTCTTTCGCGGTCACGTCATTCTGGAAATCCACGAAAGCCCGGATGCGGGAAGGGGCTTTGTCATTGGGCAGCGCGCCTTGCGCCGTCCCGCTGCAGACACGATCACCCGTGACGCTGTATCGGTGCGACGTGCCTGCAGCGTCAGGCACACCTTTATCCGGCCCGCCCGTGCCCGTGATGCCGCGCCGCGCCAAGCCAGCCGCCGCCGCACCGGCAGACGCACCATCGTCAAGCGCCGCGCCCGTCCCCCACAGGCCGGTTGCCGCACCGGCGGACAGGCAGTTCTCGTTCGACTGATCCGGAAGAAAAGCGGATGTATTGCTGTTCCATTTCAAGCTGCCCTTTGTATGGGAGAACAGGTGCAGCGTCGGGGTCCAGCCACCGGACATGAGCAGCACGTCGCAATCAAAGCTTTGCGGCGCGGACAACTCGGCCCCCATGATCCGGTTGACCCGTGCGGACCGGATCCGCTTGCGGCCGGTTGTTTCGGTCACAACCGCACCGGGCAGCACCATGATCCCACGCGCCTCGGCACCAGCCAGAAGGGTCGGGTCCACATCCGGTCTCGTGTCGCAGATCGCGACGATCTCCGCTCCCGCATCCATCAGGTCGAAAGCTGCGAAATAGGCGCTGTCATGCGAGGTCGTGACCAGCGCCTGGCGTCCGACCAGAACACCGAACCGGTTCAGGTAGCTTTGCGCCGCACCCGCCAACATGACGCCGGGCCGGTCATTGCCGTCAAACACCAGCGGTTTCTCGATCGCGCCTTGCGCCAGAACCACGGCGCCCGCCCGCACACGCCAAAGCCGTTCACGCGGGGCGTCGGTCGGTGGCGAAGCAAGGTGATCGGTAACCCGCTCAACCAGCGCCACCATGTTCTGGTGATAATACCCGATGGCTGTCGTTCGCGTCAGGACACGGACACCAGCCTCGCGCAGCCCGTCACGTTGGGCACCCAGCCACGCCCAGGCGGAGGCCCCCTCAATCTGCGGCGAGGGATCCGACAGCAGCGAACCTCCAAGCTCCGCATGTTCATCGACCAGCACGACATCGGCGCCAGCCTCTGCGGCTTCGCGCGCGGCGGCCAGACCAGCAGGCCCCGCACCAACGATCAACACGTCGCAATGCAGATATCGCGCCGCGTAATGGTCAGGGTCGGGCTCTCCGGGCGCCTTGCCCAGCCCCGCAGCGGCGCGGATGACCGGCTCGTAAACGCGATCCCAGAAGGCGCGCGGCCACATGAAGGTCTTGTAGTAGAAGCCGGCTGGAAAGAACGGCGAAAGAAAATCGTTTACCGCCCCAAGATCGAACCCCAAGGCAGGCCAGCGGTTTTGACTTTCCACCTGTAACCCATCATGGATTTCCTGCATGGTAGCGCGGGTGTTGGGCTCCGCACGCCCCGCCCCACGCGCGGTACGGATCAGTGCATTGGGCTCTTCTGAACCCGCCGATACGATCCCGCGCGGGCGGTGATACTTGAACGACCGCCCGACCAGATGCACATCATTCGCCAACAGCGCCGAGGCCACCGTATCGCCCTCGCGACCCGCATAGGTTTTGCCGTCGAAGGTGAACCGAACCACCCGATCCCCGATGTGGCCCTTACCGTTGACGCGGCTCATTCGGTACCCTCCGGTCGCGATGTACCTGCCTTGTAGGTCACGATGAAACGGTCGCTGACGGTGTCGCGCACCGCGTTGAAGAACCGCGCACACCCGTGTGTGTGGCGCCAGCGTTCCGCGTGGTTGCCCTTCGGGTTCTTGCGGATGAACAGGAAATCGCGCCACTCCTCATCCGTCAGAAGGGACGGATCGGAGGGGCGCGTCAGATGCGCTTCACCTGCATAGGTGAATTCAAGCTCCGGCAGGTCCTGGTCGCAGTAGGGGCAGTGGATTAGTAGCATGGAGAAACCTTAATGTGCGACAGCCGCGGCAGCGGCCTCGTCGATCAACCGGCCCGTGGTAAAACGCTCCAGCGTAAAGGGGGCATTGATGTCATGCGGCTCTCCGGTAGCAACAGTATGTGCCAGCAGATGCGCGGCACCCGGCGTGGCCTTGAAGCCGCCTGTGCCCCAGCCGCAATTCACGAACAACCCCGGCACGGGTGTCTTGCCCAGAATGGCAGAACGGTCGGGCGTTACATCCACGATTCCGCCCCATTTGCGCAACATCTTCATACGCGAGAACACGGGGAATATCTCGCAGATCGCCGCGACCGTGTGTTCGATCAAGGGCAGCCCACCGCGCTGGGAATAGGATGTGTACTGGTCCGTGCCCGATCCGATTACCAACTCGCCCTTGTCCGACTGGCTGATATAGGCATGCACCGTGTTTGACATGACCACGCAGGGAAAGCAGGGTTTCACCGGCTCGCTGACCAATGCCTGAAGCGGGTAGGATTCCAGCGGCATCCGCACACCCGCACTGTCCATCAGCACGGAGGTATGCCCCGCCGCCGATACCGCGACCTTCTTCGCACCGATGAAGCCTCTCGCGGTCTCAACCCCCGTTACCGCACCATCCGCACCGCGCCGGATCGCGGTTACAGGACAGTTCTGGATGATGTCCACGCCACGCGCCGCAGCCCCGCGCGCATATCCCCATGCGACCGCGTCATGCCGGGCCGTGCCCGCCCGTGCCTGATAGGCAGCGCCCAGAACCGGATGACGCGCGGCAGGGTCGATATTCAGCGGCGGACAGATGCGCTTGGCCTCCTCCGCCGTGATCCACTTGTTGTCGACACCGTTCAGCCGATTGGCATGAATGTGGCGCTGCGCGCTCTGCACATCATGGACGTTATGGGCGAGCATCATCACACCGCGTCGCGAATACATGACGTTGTAGTTCAATTCCTGGCTCAGCCCGTCCCACAGATCGAGCGCATGGTCATACAGCCGCGCGCTTTCATCATAGAGATAGTTGGACCGGATGATCGTCGTGTTCCGCCCGGTGTTGCCACCGCCCAGCCAGCCTTTGTCGATCACGGCGACATTGGTGATGCCGTGCTCTTTGGCAAGGTAATAGGCCGCCCCCAGCCCGTGACCGCCCGCGCCCACGATGATCACATCGTACTCCGCCTTGGGTTCGGCATCGGGCCATTGCGGTTGCCAGTCGCGGTGGCCTTTGAACGCCTGCATCAGCAGGGTGACCGCCGAATAGCGGCTGGGGAAATGGGCAGGCATGCGCAGCTCCGAAGTTTCTGACATCATACTAGCCATCCCGGAAACGTCCGTCTTGCACCTATGCGACGTTTTGGCAGTATATTTACGTCAGCGCTTCGTGCCCCGATTCGCCCGGCTGCTGGCGATGCCCTCTGTGATCGGGGGCAATGGGTAGAAAGGCCTAATATTCATGCGGCATAAAACTGGCAAAATTGCGACATGACGCCCGCCCCTCGCCTACGCATCGGGTTCATTCTGGCGCCGAACTTCACGTTGTCCGCCTTCGCCAATTTCGTAGACGTTCTACGCCTGGCCGCCGATGAAGGCGACCGGTCGCGACCGATCCATTGCCGCTGGACGGTGCTGTCGCATACGGGGCGGGCCATCCGGTCTAGCTGCGGTGTTTCAGTGACACCCGACACCGACCACGCCAATCCGGGTGACTTTGACTATGTCGTCGTCGTGGGCGGTTTGATCGATGACAAGGCCCGACTCGCCAAATCCGAGATTGCGTTTCTGAAGGAATGCGCCAAGGCGGGTATCCCGCTGGTCGGCATCTGCACCGGGGCGTTTATCCTGTATCGCGCGGGTCTGATGCAGGATCGGAAATGCTGTGTCAGCTGGTTTCACCACAATGATTTCATGGATCAGTTCGAAGGCCTGCAACCCATTTCCGACCGTATTTTTGTGGTGGATCGCGACCGTCTGACGTCCTCCGGCGGGGCAAGTGCGGCGCATTTGGCGGCTTTTCTTGTCGACCGGCATCTCGGGCGCTCTGCCGCGCGCAAAAGCCTGAACATCATGATCGTGGACGGGCGTGCCGAAGGGGATGCCCCGCAGCCCGGACCGCCCATGATCTTCGAGACCCGCGACCCGCTGCTGCGTCGTGCACTCGCCATGATGCAAGACAATCTCGGCGCGCCGCTGTCGATCGAGGCAATTGCCAGAAGGCTGGACGTGTCACGAAGATCGTTGGAGCGCCGCTTCAAGGCCCAGATCGGTGTCACGCCAGCACAGGCCAGCGTCGAGATCAGGCTGACTCATGCCACCTATATGCTGGACCATTCGGACGCGTCAGTCGCGAAAATCGCGGATGCAACCGGGTTTTGCGATGCGTCGCATCTGACCTCGGTGTTCCATGATGCGCGCGGTATCACCCCTGCAAAATGGCGGCGCGGCGACAGGCGTGAAACATAGGTCACGGTCAGGCACCTCACAGAAAAATTTTTGACCTGTGAAAAACGTTGGGATTACGGTTTTCCCATGGCCGTTCGTTCTGTCCCCACGGACTCGCTCGGAAGGCCCGCCACGCTACCGGGTTCGCCCCCTCGCCAGGGAGATGCCATGTCGAACGATGCCCTTCTTCAGCCCTATCAGCTGAACCACCTGACGCTGAAGAACCGGATCATGACGACCAGTCACGAACCGGCTTACCCCGAGGACGGCCTGCCCAAGGATCGCTACCGCGCTTATCACGAGGTTCGCGCCAAGGCGGGCGTCGCTTTGACCATGACCGCCGGGTCCGCCGTCGTGTCGAAAGACAGCCCCCCCAGTTTTTCCAATGTCCTTGCCTATAAGGATGAGGTTGTGCCGTGGATGAGGCGGCTGTCCGATGCCTGTCACGAGCACGGCTGCGCAGTGATGATTCAGCTGACGCATCTGGGGCGGCGCACGCGGTGGGACTACGGCGACTGGCTACCATCGCTATCTGCGGGCCCGGATCGCGAAACCGCGCATAAGGCCTTTCCAAAGGTGATGGAGGACTGGGACATAGACCGCGTGATCGCCGATTACATTGATGCGGCGGATCGCATGAAAGAAGCCGGTCTCGATGGGATAGAATTAAACGCCTATGGCCATCTGATCGATCAGTTCTGGTCAATGCGCACCAACCGGATGGAAGCCCCCTTCGGCGGTGATCTGGAGGCCCGGCAGACCTTTTCCGACATGCTGCTCGATCGCATGCGCGAACGCGTCGGACCGGACTTCATCATCGGCATCCGCTTCACCGCAGATGAAACCGTCGCAGGCGGCCTTACCGAGAAAGAAGGCCTAGCCATAGCGCGGCGTCTGAAGGCGCGCGGCCAGGTGGATTTTCTTAACGTCATCCGTGGCCGGCTGGACACGGACCCGGCCCTGACCGACGTGATCCCGGTGCAGGGCATGAAATCCGCGCCGCATCTGGATTTCGCGGGCCGGATCAAGGCGGAAATTGGACTCCCCACGTTCCATGCTGCGCGCATACCGGATGTGGCAACGGCGCGACACGCGATCTCTGCCGGTCTGCTGGACATGGTCGGTATGACCCGCGCACATATGGCCGACCCGTTCATCGTCCGGCGGATCATGGAAAAGCGCGAAGATGACATTCGGCCCTGCGTCGGCGCCAATCACTGTCTCGACCGCATCTATCAAGGGCATGACGCGCTGTGTATCCACAATGCCGCGACGGGACGTGAATTGTTCATGCCCCATGAAATCGAGCCCGCCTCGTCGCGCAAGAAGATCGTCGTTGTCGGCGCTGGTCCGGCGGGGCTGGAGGCCGCGCGGGTGGCGGCGGAACGCGGCCACGGCGTAACCGTCTTCGAGGCACAGAATGATCCGGGCGGCCAGATTCTGTTGCAGTCCCGGACCCCCCGCAGGCGCGAGATGATTTCCATCATTGACTGGCGTATGGCGCAATGTGCCGCGCGGGACGTCGAATTTCGCTTCAACAGCTACGCCGAGGCTGCTGATGTTCTGGCCGAGAACCCTGACGTGGTGATCGTCGCGACGGGCGGTATGCCGAATGTGGACATTCTTGAACACGGTGCCGATCTGGTTGCGTCCAGCTGGGACCTGATTGCCGGGGATGTGAAGCCCGCGCAGAACGTGCTGGTCTTCGACGCAACCGGCGATCACGCGGCGCTTCAGGCCGTTGAAGTCGCGGCCAATGCAGGCAGTCATGTGGAGTTGATGACGCCCGACCGCATCCTGTCGTCCGAGGTGATGGGCATGACCCTCGTGCCCGCGATGCGTGCGTTGCAGGACAAGAATGTCACCTTCACCGTGACCTACCGGCTGATGGGAGTGGAGCGGGATGGAAACGCGCTGAAGGCAATCATCGGAACGGACTATTCCGATCACCGC
Source organism: Qingshengfaniella alkalisoli (assembly GCF_007855645.1). Lineage (GTDB taxonomy): Bacteria > Pseudomonadota > Alphaproteobacteria > Rhodobacterales > Rhodobacteraceae > Qingshengfaniella > Qingshengfaniella alkalisoli. The sequence goes on along the minus strand of NZ_CP042263.1, from coordinate 57,232 downwards.
GAGGAGCGCAGTTTCGATCAGATCGTGGTAAATTACGGCACGCTGCCGCTAGATGAAATCTACTTCGATCTGAAACCGTATTCGACCAATCACGGGGCGGTCGATCACGATGCCTTGCTCGCCGGCCAGCCGCAGCCTGCTGGTGCATATGACGGCCAGTTTCAGCTTTATCGCATCGGCGATGCCGTTTCCGCACGATCGACCCACGCCGCGATTTACGACGCGCTTAGGTTGGTGAAGGATATTTAGACATCCCGCCCGATGGCGGCATATGAAGGATCAAGACCATGGCGACCGATTCAGATGTCCTCGCTGCCCTGATGTCCCGAAGGCCGGGATTTTCCCTGCCCCAGCCCTTCTATACGGATGCGGGGTTCTATGACTGCGACCTGCGCAACATATGGTACAAGGATTGGCTGCTGACCATCGCCGCGCCCGAGGTCCCAAAGACGGGCAGCTTCGTGACGCTTCAGATCGGTAACGCACCGGTTCTGATCGTGCGCGGGGCAGACGGCGCAATCCGCGCGTTTCACAACAGTTGCCGTCATCGTGGCAGCCGCATCTGTGCCGCTGAACGGGGCCGCAATGCCAAGCTGACCTGCCCCTATCATCAGTGGACTTACGATCTGGATGGCAGCCTCGTCTACGCCCGCGAGATGCACGAAGACATCGACCCGGCCGATTTCGGGCTGAAACCGATACATTGCGAAACAGCCGCCGGGATCGTGTTCATCTGCCTGGCGAAAGACGCACCCGATTTCGCGCCCGTCAAAGCGATGGCCGAGAAATACGCATCTCCACACGACATCACCAATCTCAAGGTCGCCGCAACACGCAGCATCGTGGAAAACGGCAACTGGAAGCTGGTGATGGAAAACAACCGCGAATGCTATCACTGTGCCGGATCGCACCCGTTGCTGTGCCGGACATTCCCGGATGATCCGAACCTGATCGGCAGTTTCGAGGGCACCTCCGTCACCGTCGGTGAAGACCATGTGCGGCGCTGCGAGGCAGCTGGCATGCCCTCCCGCTTCTACATGGAGCCGAACGGGCAGTGGCGCTTCGTGCGCATCCCGTTCATCGGTGACGCCTGTTCCTATACCGAGGACGGAACACCCGCGGTCACCAAGCGCGTCGGGCAGGTGCCTTTCGACAACGCCGGATCGCTGCTGTTTTTCCACTACCCCAACACTTGGAATCACATGTTGTCGGACAGTGTGACACTGTTTCGGATGACGCCTATCAGCCCGACCGCAACGCAGGTTTACACCACATGGCTTGTGCATGCTGATGCTGAGGAGGGTGTCGATTACGACGTGGACCGCCTGACCAGGGTCTGGATACAGACCAACCTTGAGGATCAGGCCGTCGTCGAGGAAAATCAGCGTGGCATCCTGTCACCTGCTTATGAACCCGGCCCGTATTCGTCGTTGCAGGAAACCGGCGTGATCCAGTTCATCGACTGGTATGCGGCCACGCTCCAACAGCGACTGACCGGACGATCCAACACCATGGCCGCGGAGTGACATCTTGATTCCACTGCCCAACGAAAACACGCCCCCATGGACAGATGATGAACACATCGAATGCGTGATGATCATCCCCGAAGCGCCGGATGTGCGGACTTTCATCTTCCGTGCGCCTTCGGGCCGTTGGTTCCGCTACCGTCCCGGCCAGTTCCTGACGCTGGAACTGCCCGTATCCACGGCGACGATCTGGCGGACCTTCACGATATCGACCAGCCCCTCGCAATCACTCTCCATATCAGTGACGGTCAAGAAAAACCCGGAATCTGTCGGCGTGGCGTGGATGTTCGATCATCTGCGACCCGGCGTCCGGCTGAAAGCATCGGGGCCTGCCGGGCTGTTCACGCTGCCGCCCCGGCCTGACGGGAAATACCTGTTCATCTCGGCAGGGTCGGGCGTTACGCCGATGATGTCGATGACGGCCTTCCTGTTCGACCGTGGCGAGCAGCCCGACATCACCTTCATCAACTGCGCACGCACCCCCCGCGACATAATCTTCCGGTCCCGTCTGGAACATATCGCCAGCCGCCTGCCGGATCTGAAACTGCATTTCGTCGTGGAGCACACCAACCCCTACGAGGTCTGGTCCGGCTATCGGGGTCGACTGAACCAGATCATGCTGGGGCTGATGGCCCCTGATTACCTGGATCGCACGGTTTACTGCTGCGGGCCGGAGCCGTTCATGGAAGGTGTTCGCGAAAGCCTGATCGCGCTTGGCTTCGATATGGGCAACTACCATCAGGAAAGCTTCGCCGCCCCTGTGGAGACAGCCGAAGAAGTCCCCGAACTTGCCGATGTGATTGTCGACGACACGCCTGCCGAGGTCGTATTTACAAAATCCGATGCCACCGTAACCTGCCGGGAATCCGATACCATCCTCGCCGTGGCGCGGTCGTCAGGACACAACATTCCGTCGGGTTGCACCTTCGGGCTGTGCGGAACCTGCAAGATCAGGAAACGCTCAGGCGAGGTTCATATGGTCCATAATGGCGGCATCACCGAGGATGAAGAAGCCGAAGGGTTCATCCTCGCCTGTTGTTCTCATCCCATCGGGCGCGTGGAAATCGAGGTGTAGTCGCGGCTGACAGAGGCTTGGCACCCTGTCGCGCCGCTAACCTGCCCAATTCATATAGGCGTTCACCGACCCGTTCCGTTTCAGATCGAGATCGGGTTCGACCAATGCGCCGTTGCGGGCAGCGTCCAAGACCTCCATCAATCGCCTGGCCACGATGTCTTCATCACCCTCATGCAGGTTGCACGGATCCAGTTGGAACCATCCCTGTTCGATCTCGTGATCCCGCGCGACGATCTTCGGCGACCCGGACGCGAGAGCAGCCACGACAGCCGCGGCGGACGCCCCTGTCGCTGCCGCGTCGATATCAACACGCAGCCGGTCGAGCGGATTGCCGGTCGGGTCCGGACTGATGCGCGGGATCACACCTTGCCGGCCCGACAGTGTCTCATACCACAGATCCAGGGCGCGACGTTCCCTCTGGCGGATACCGTCGTGATCGCGTTGCTCCCACGCCTCCAGCGCCGCGATGGTGCCATAGATGCTTTCCTTGCCAATCTTCATTCCGCGCCCGATGCCGAGGTTCTGCATATAGGCCGCTTTCACCAGGTCTCGTTTGCCACAGATCAGGCCAGAGGTCGGACCACCCAGGAACTTGTGGCCGGAATAGATCACGATATCCGCGCCCTGATCCAGAAACCCGGTAAGATCATATTCCGACGCGGCATCGACGATCACCGGAACACCCCTGGCGTGGCAAATCTCGGCAAATGCCCGCAAGGGGATCTGGCCGTAGTCAACAACGTGGTGCGACACCACGTAGAGCGCGGCAGCGGTGCGTGGCCCCAACGCCCCGTCCAACTGATGGTCCAGCGCCTGCGTGGATTGGCCTACGACAACCGGTTTGCCGCCCGTCAGACGGATCGCCTGCTCGATCGAAGCGCCGTAGTGGCACAGATGCCCGGCCTGAACCGCAACCTCGTTGGGTTGGTCGCCTGTATCCGGCAACGCTTCCACCCGCGCGGGGTTCTGGCCGGTGATGCAGGCAGCGACAGACAGGCTGATCCCGGCAGCAGCGGACGCCGTTGCGCAACCGGCCTCTGCCCCGGTCAGCCGCGCGATGACCTTGCTGGCCTCGGCCTGCAAGCTGTGCATGTCGATGAAATGCGGGGCGATTTCCACCATAGCTTCGCGCGCTTGGGGCACGATGATCGACGCGCCCAACCCGGTCATGGTGCCGGAGACGTTGATCACGGGCCGGATGCGGTCATTGGCGATAGGAGCGAGGTGCTGGTTACTCATGGCATTTACCTTGTTGTGTTCGGCCCTCGATACGTCCACAGTAATGGAATATCCTACGCAGGACTGGAGCCACCTTATGACCGACGCGACCCCGATCGATAAGCCCAGATCCCGCAAGACGGGCAAACGGGTCAGCGGTGTGGATCGCGTGCTTCAGATACTGGATTTTCTGTCCGACCGTGGCGAGGCCGCGACGGCCTATGAAATCGCCAAGGCGGTCGGCGCGCCCATCTCGACGGTCTATGTGCTGACCGACGATCTGATCGAACGCAAGATGCTGTCGCGCACCGGCGACAAACGGGTCTGGCTTGGCCCCCGCGTCTTTCGCTATGGGCTGGCCTTCGAAGCTGGCACCGATGTGCTGACCGAAGCCAAGGCCGAAATGAACCGGCTGTGCGAGGAACTGGGCGAAACCGTGCAGGTCTGCATCCGCGATGAAGGCCAGATGGTCGTCGCGGCCATGGCGGAAGGGGAGGGACATTTCCGCGTGACGTCGCATGTCGGCACGCGCGTTCCGATCAACTGGACGGCCTCGGGTCGGTTGCTGGTCGGGCATCTGCCGCCCGAGCGCCGGGTGGAGCTGTTCACGCAACATTCCCGCCCCTCGCCCACCGGCAGCGCCGAAACCGATCCGACCATCTTGTCTGACCGCGCCCGGCAAGATTTCGAGGACCGCTGCGCCATTCAACTGGGCGATTCCGATTTTTCGGTGGCCTGCATCGCCTCGCCGGTCGTGAACGGAGATGGCAGTTGTTCTGCAACGATTTCCATCGTGCTGCCGGAAACGAAGGCGCGCGAGAAGCTGGACCAGTTGACGGATGCCGTGCGCCGGTCGGCCCGCCAGATCGAACAGGCCATTGGTGCTGGCTGAACGACCTGCCGCCATGATCAGGGCCGGATCTGGAAAATGGCCTCGATCTCGACGGTGATATTGTTGGGCAGTGACCCCACGCCGAGCGCCGAGCGTGTATGCACACCCGCATCCCCGAAGACTTCGACCAGAAGGTCCGAGCAGCCGTTGATGACCGTCGGGTGCCGCGTGAAATCGGGGGTCGCATTCACCAGCCCCAGCACCTTCACGACGCGCCGAAACCGCGACCAATCGCCGATTTCCTTCTTCACCGCCGCCAGCAGGTTCAGCCCGACAAGCCGCGCATGATCATAAGCAACCTCGGCCGTGACATCGGTGCCGACCTTGCCACGCAGCAGCGTCCCATCTGCCTGCACCGGCCCCTGCCCCGACACATACAGCATGTCGCCGACGATCAGCGTGTTGGAGAAATTGCCAATCGGATCGGGCGGCGCGGCAGGCAGATCAAGCTGGTCGATCCGCGACAGAAGATCGGTGTGCATCGAAGTCATTCAGATTTCTCCAAGTCTCAGGCAGGCGGCGGATTGGGCTGGGCCGGCGCGTTGCAGCTTAGGCTCCGTAGCGTGGCATCCGTCATTGGCAAAATTGCAGCGCGTGTGGAAAACGCATCCGGGCGGCGGGGCAAGCGGGCTGGGCAACTCGCCTGTCAGCACCACCCGCTCGGCGCGGCGATCCGGATCGGGGATAGGTGCCGCTGACAACAGCGCGCGGGTATAGGGATGCGCGGGCGTGTCATAGACCTTGCGGTTGCCTCCCGCTTCCATCACGCGGCCCAGATACAGCACGATGATCTCGTCGCACAGGTATTCCACCACGGACAGATCATGCGCGATGAACAGGATGGTCAGACCGCGCCGCTCACGCAGTTCCAGCATCAGGTTCAGGATTTGCGCCTGTACCGACACATCGAGCGCCGACACGGATTCGTCCGCCACGATGAATTCGGGATCTACCGCGAGCGCCCGTGCAATCCCGATCCGCTGACGCTGGCCACCCGAAAATTCATGCGGGAAGCGGTTCATATGTTCGGCGGACAGACCGACCTCTTCGAGCAGCGCGGCGACACGGTCACGGCGGTCGCCGGTCGATGATCCAATCTTATGCGCGATCAATGCCTCGCCGATGATGTCCTTGACGCGCATGCGCGGGTTCAGGCTGGAAAACGGATCCTGAAAGATGATCTGCATCCGCTTGCGCATCGCCTTCATCGCGCGTCCGTCCAGCGTCGTCAGTTCGGTCCCGTCGAATTCGGCGCTGCCCGATGTCGGTTCCACCAGCCGCAGCAGGCACCGGCCAAGCGTCGTCTTGCCCGATCCGGATTCCCCGACCAGCCCGACAATGGCTCCTTTCGGCACATCGAAGCTGACATCGCGCACGGCATGGACCTCGCCAGCGCGCGTTGGAAAGACCTTGGACAGGTTGCGGACCTTCAGAAGTGGTTCAGTCATGCGGCAGCCCTCCGTTTCCAGCAGCGGGTCAGGTGGCCTGCCTCCGCTTCGGCCAAAACGGTCGGGTCAGCGCAAGCGGCTTCGGCATAGGGGCAACGCGGCGCGAAGGTGCAGCCCTGCGGCATAGCGTAAAGCGATGGCACCGTGCCCTGGGATCGGCACCAACGGCTTGCGTTCTCCCGTCTCGGAAAAATCCCGGCTGGCCATCGGAATCGAGGCCAGAAGCCCCTCGGTATAGGGATGGCTCGGCTGGGCAAACAGGGTGCGTGCATCGGCCTGTTCAATTGCCTCGCCCGCATACATCACCGCGACCTCATCGGCCATTTCGGCCACAACCCCCATGTCATGCGTGATGAACAGGCAGGACATGCCAAGCTCCGTCTGGAGCCGTCGGAGGATTTCAAGGATCTGCGCCTGAATGGTTACATCTAGTGCGGTTGTGGGTTCATCGGCGATCAGCAGCGACGGCTCGCAGGCCAGCGCGAGCGCGATCATCACGCGTTGGCGCATACCGCCCGACATATGGTGCGGGTAGTCATCCAAACGGCGCGCGGCAGCAGGGATTTCCACCAGTTCCAGCATCTCGCGGGCGCGATCACGCGCGGCACGGCCCTTGCGATCCGTGTGCAGCGCCACCATTTCCGCGATCTGGTCACCAACCGTCATCAGTGGATTGAGTGACGTCATCGGCTCCTGAAAGATCATGGAAATCTCACATCCCCGAATGCGGCGCATGTCCTTGCTGCTGGCCTTCGCCAGGTCCATCACATCTCCGTCGGCAAGGCGGTAGAGGATACGCCCTTCCACGATCTCACCCGGCGCAGCGAGCAGCCCCATGATCGACAGCGATGTGACCGATTTTCCCGATCCGGATTCGCCCACCAGAGCCAGCGTCTGCCCCTTCTTCAGCGTGAAGTTGACGTCTCTCAGCGCCTTGGCAACGCGGGACTTATAGATGAAATGCGTCGACAGGTGATCGACGTGAAGCAGGATATCGTCGGCAAGATCCGTCATGCGACTCTCCGGCTGGCTGGCACGTGATGTGCGTTTTTGAACGCCGCGATAGGCGTAAAGACCTTACCCAGCTTGAGCGTCCCGCCCTGGCTATCGGTGGCGACCTCGTCGCTGTTCTCCAGAGTAAAGGCAGTGAAATCGGCGGGTTGTCCGACGCGCGGGCCTTCCAACCCCATCACCTTGCGCGGGTGGTCGGTGATTGCGGTCACGCAATCCTCGAACGACAGCCCCGTAGCATGAACCTTGGACACCGTCGTCGCCAGATCATGCACAGGCCCATTGATGTTGCGCCCATGCAGATCGGTGGAGATCGAATAGGGCACCATCCCGTCCGCAATGGCTTGCGCGGACACCTCGAAATTGAATGACGCCGCGCCGTGGCCGATATCCATCAGGATACCCTCGCCCGCCTTGCGCTTGGCCATTTCCATCAGCTTGGGTGTATCCCGGATGGATCCACCGCGCTTGCCATTGAAGCAGTGGGTGACGATATCACCGGGTGTCAGTATCTCGAACACCTCGTCGATCAACGGTGGTGCCTCGCCGACATGGACCATCAGGGGCAGCCCGCTGATATCGGCCAGCCGTTTGGCGATCTTGGCCGGTGTGATGCCCCATGATCCGACGATCACGCCGCTGGCGCGCACCTTGATGCCGCAGATCACGTCACGATTGGCCTCGATTACCGCAAGGCTGCGGTCGAAATCGATGGAACGTGTGTCGATCAGTTCCGAAACACGGTTGCAGGCCACCAGCCCGATAGAGCCGATGTTCAGAAATGCCTTCACCGTTTCGCGCTGCGCCTCGATCACGTATTCGCGCAGGCCGTGAAAGCTCGCTTCACCCGCGGACCCCGCATCCGCCATGGCGGTGACGCCATGCTTCAGCCCGGCCTCGTCCGCGCGGATCGAGATATCGGTGCCGCCATGCCAGACATGCACATGCAGATCGGCCCAGCCAGGCGACAGGTAGGCGCCTTGCAGGTCAACGGTTTCCGCGCCCTCGACAGGCCCACCCGTGATCACACCCGCATCATCTATCCAGATGTCGCCGGACAGATCGCCGGTCAGGTTGATGGCCCTGAAATTGGTCAGATGTCGTGCGGCCATTGCTCAGAGCTCCTTTGAAATTCGCGGGTCCAGCGCATCGCGCAACCCGTCTCCGGCGATTTGCAGCGACAGCACGCACAGCGTGATCGCGATGCCGGGAAACAGGATCATCCAGTCGGCGGTGCCGATATACTGGCGACCCGCATTGATCATCGTGCCCCATGTCGGTGTGCTCGGGTCCACACCCACCCCCAGAAAGCTCAGCCCTGCTTCGGCCAGCATCGCATAGGCAAAGATGAAGGTGGCCTGAACGATGATGGGCGAGATCATGTTGCGCAGGATATGCCGGGTCAGGATACGCCATGTGGACACACCAAGCGCGCGGGCGGCTTCGACATAGGGCAATTCGCGGATAACCAGTGTCGAGGCCCGCACGATTCGCGCGATCCGCGGCGTGTAGACGATGGCCAGCGCAAGGATCACGTTGAACAGCGACGATCCCAGTGCCGCAACCAGCGAAATCGCCAGCAGGATATCGGGAAAGGCCATCATCGCGTCGATCAGGCGGCTGACCGGGGTATCAAGCTTGCGGAAGAACCCGCCCAGAAGCCCCAGGATGATGCCGAAGAACGACGCCAACACGGCGACGCCCAATCCAACCGACAGTGACACGCGACCGGAGAAGACCAATCGGCTGAAGACATCGCGACCGAACTCGTCCGTGCCAAGCCACCACTCGGCCCCCGGTGCCGTCAGGCGGTCGCGCACCGACAGCCCGGCGGGGTCATGCGGTGCCACCAGCGGGGCGAAGACGGCCGCGAAGCCAACGATTGCAAGGACCAGAAGCCCCATAGCCACGGAGCGGCGCTGGATCAGAAGACGCCAGAGGTTCGGATTGCTCGCTGCTATATCTGCCATATGCCCTGCCCCTTCAGTATTTCACGCGCGGATCGATCACGAGGTAGAGCATGTCGATCAGGAAATTGATCAGCACATACAGCCCCGCCACCACGATCAGCGCGCCCTGGATCGTCGGATAGTCGCGGCGCAGAACCGCACCCACGACCAGCGATCCGATTCCCGGCAGGTTGAACACCCGCTCGGTCACAACCGCGCCGGAAATCAGCAACGCGAAGGTCAGGCCGATGACCGTTACAATCGGGATCAGCGCGTTCTTCAGCCCGTGCTTGATGACGACTTGCCATTCGCTCATGCCTTTCGACCGGGCGGTGCGGATGAAATCATCGGACAGGATGTCGAGCATGGAGGCGCGGGTGAAGCGGATGATCAGCGCGGAGTTGACGATCCCCAGCACGATGGAGGGCAGGATCAGGTAGCGCATCCGCTCGATGAAACTCGTGTCCGGGCCACCATATCCTGACACCGGAAACCAGCCCAGCCTGGTGCCCAGCTGCTGCTGAAATATCAGACCCAGCCAGAAGGATGGCACGGATGCCGCCAGCATCGCCGTCGAAATCGTGCCCTGATCGAACAGCGTCCCGCGCGTATAGGCCGATGCAATCCCGATGGGCAGCGCAATACTTACCGCGATCAGGATGGAAAACAGCGACAGGAAGATCGTGGGTTCCGCGCGTTGCAACAGAAGGCTTCCCACTGGTTGGTTGAAGAAGATCGACTGCCCCAAATCGCCGCGCACCACATCGACCAGGAACTGCGCGTATTGGACAGGGATAGACCGGTCCAGCCCCAACCGCGCCCGCAAATCGGCAACGTCCTGCGGGGTGGCTTCGGGGCCCAGCATCAATGCGGCCGGATCACCGGGGGCCAGCCGGACAACGATGAACACCGTGGTGAGCACGAGAAACATCACCACCAGCATTCCGGCAAAGCGTTGCAGAACGTAGCTTGTCATATCTTGGGTCCGTCGTCTGATCGGGCGGGCCGCATCCGGCCCACCCGACGGGAGGAAAGGTTACTCGCTCAGCGAGGCGTTCCAGAAATACGGCCAGGGCGTTTCGGTTACACCGTCCAGAGCGGTCGATTTCGCCAGCAGGGTGTTGAACCCGCCAACCTTGTAGAATGGTGCCTGTTCATAAACGAGCTTTTGCAGTTCAGCGAACAGCTCCAGCCGCTTTTCTGGATCGGTTTCCGACGTGAATTCCTTCAGAACCGCATCCTTTTCCTCATTCGCCCAGCCAAGGCGCGAGGTCGGGCTGTACATGCTGGTCAGCGCGGGCTCCGGCAGGAAGGGCGAATGGGTGATGTAGATATCCCATGCCGCCGGGTTGTCGCGTTGCTGGGTCAGCGTGGCCCAGTCCACGACATCCAGTTCAACCGTGAACCCACCGGCTTCCAGATAGACCTTCGCAACTTCGGCCATCTTGTAGTGGAATTCATACTGGTGCGAGGTCAGGATGCGCAGCGGCGATCCGTCATAACCCGCCTTTGACAGCAATTCCTGCGATTTTGCCGCATCGGCCTGGTTGTAAAGCTCCGCCCCTTCTTCATTGTGCCACTGGAAGCTTTCAGGGAACAGCGCGGCGTCTGTCACGAAGAATTTCTCGTCCCCGAACGCGGCATACAGCATGTCTTCCGGCGCCAATGCGGCCTGAACGGCAGAGCGCACATTCTGATCCGCCATCAGCCCTTCTTTCAGGTTGAAGGCGAAGATCGGCCAACCGAAAGGTGCAAGCAGCATCGGCTCTACGCCATCCGTGCTTTCGATCCGGTCATAGGCTTCGGTGGGCAGGCCATCGGCAAACTGGAACTGGCCCGACAGGACGCCTTCGACACGTGTAGCTGCGTCAGGCACGGGCACGAAACGGATCTCGTCAAGGATCTGTTCACGCTTTCCCGACCCGCCGCTGGATGGTTCTTCGCGGGAAACGTAGTCGTCAAAGCGCGTGACCTGGATGTATTGGTCCGGGAGGTGTTCTTCCAGTTTGTACGGCCCGGTGCCGACGATGGCGGACAATTCCTCGCCCAGCACTTCTTCGGGCACGATCATCGCGGCCGCGTTGGAAAAAGCCAGCAGTGACAGCAGCGGAGAGTAGCTTTCGGTCAGCGTGATGACGACCGTGTTCGCCCCGTCCGTCTCGATGCCGGCAACCTGTTCAGCGACGCCCTTGCCGCGCGTGGATACCTTCAGCCAGCGCTGAAGCGACGCGACCACATCGGCGGAATCCATCGTGGACCCATCATGGAACGTGATGCCTTCGCGCAGCGGGATGCGGTAAGTCAGTCCGTCCTCGGAAATCTCCGGCATGTCCTGTGCCAGAAGCGGAACGACCGCCCAGTTTTCGTCGAAAGTATAGAGCGTCTCGAAGAAGTGCTGAGTCACGATGCTGACGACATCCGCCGTGGACATCATCGGGTCTAGCGTCGGGGGCTCGCCAATGATCGCAACATCAATGACGCCCTCGGCGAAGACCGGCGAGGTCAGCATCGTAGCGCCCATCAGCGTTCCGGTGAGAAGCGAGAATTTCCTGAATCTGAAAGTCGAAGTCATGTCGTCCACCTCCATGCGGATATTATTTTATTATGGAATAGCTTCCATATATATGGATACTGGATGGAATCGAGGCCCGCTGTCAATAACCTCGTGTCAATTCTGTGACGGCGTCGGTTGGGCCAGCTTTCGCCGCCTGCCGCATCTGTGACCTTGTGTGGCGGAATGCGCGGACTAATGTGGCAGCATGAAATGGTTTTCTGTCCTTCTTCTGATTGGACTCGCGGCGTGCGGGCGCGAGCTCAGCATCTCCGAGACACGCTTTTTGTCGACCGTCCATGGCGACACCATCGCCACCCGCCCGATCCGCATCCATGACGGCGCGCTGATCGGTGCCTTCCCGATAACCCGTCCGGCACGTCCATGGGTGACTTGCCGCGAACGCATCTTTCCACAGGAAACCCAAGACGAGATCGAAACCTCGATCTTCGGCGTCGTGTTGGGCAATCACATGTTCGTGGCGCAAAAGTTCTTCAGCGAAGATTTTCTGGCGGGCTATCCCGATGCGCTGCCGCTCGCACAAGCGATGATCGTCGCACATGAAATGACCCATGTTTGGCAATGGCAGAACCGCGCCACGACCGGCTACGCCCCTTGGAAAGCGGCCACCGAACATGCTGTTACGGATGACCCCTACCTGTTCGATGTCGAAGACCGCGATCTGCTGGACTATCCCTATGAACAACAGGCGTCGCTGATCGAGGAGTTCGTCTGCTGCCGGGCGCTCGATCCCGAGGGCGCACGCACCGACCGGCTGCATTCGATGTTGTCACGACACTTTCCGAACCTGCCCCGGCGCAGCGAGGCTGGCCGGATCATTGTCCCCTGGAACGGGGTGGAACCGAAAGGTATCTGTTCCTGAACCTGCCTGTCGGAACCGCGAGCCGGGTGAGCCGTTGGGACTGCATGTGAGGTCGGTGCCGCGGCCATATGACATCGTGCCCGCCCTTGCCCCAACCGGAAGGAGGTTCCCATGAAACACCTGACATTGACAGTCGCAACAATCGTTGGCCTGGGTGGCGCGGCCATCGCCAGCGCCGCAACCGCGGACACTGCACAAGCCGCCTTGCAGGATCGCGACGGCAACGCGGTCGGCACCGTCACCGTCAGCGACACGGAATCCGGGCGCGCGCTCATATCCGTGGATATAGACGGCGTCCCCGCTGGCCCGCATGGTATTCACATCCATGAAACCGGCGATTGTTCCGCCGATGATTTCAGCTCCGCCGGCGGTCATATGTCGGGCGATGCCGGCCATGGTGTCCATGACGCCAGCGGGCCGCATCCGGGTGATCTGCCCAACCTGAACGTGCCCGAAAGCGGAACGGCGATGGTCGAGCATTTCTCGCCCGATCTGACGGTGGCGGACATGATGGACGATAATGGATCGGCTTTCATCGTCCATTCCGGTCCCGACGATTACACCAGCCAACCTTCGGGCGCCGCCGGCGATCGTATCGCCTGCGGGGTGTTCGAAGCCGGATAAATCCGTCTTTCGGACGCTAGCCGGTCAGGGCCAGCCCGTCCGCACGCCGGAACACATGCAGGGCATTGTCATCAAAGGTCAGGGGCATCCGGTCACCCACCTTCAGATCCGGGCGCCCCTGAACGGCAATCATCAGTTCAGGATCGGTGTCGCTGACCAGATAGGTGGTGCTGCCTGTCACCTCGATCACGCCGAGCGGCACGGTCAGCTTGGCCTTGCTCTGCGACGCGAGTTTCAGGTATTCGGGCCTCAGACCCAGCACGATGTCCTCATTGGGCTGCACGCGCAATGGCAGTTGGATCACTGGTCCACCCGGCAACGCAGCCTTGGCAGAGAGACCGTCTTCGCGAACGGTCGCGTCAACGAAGTTCATTGCCGGGGACCCGATGAAGCCGGCAACAAACAGATTGGCGGGGCGGTCATACAGATCCAGCGGTGCGCCCTGTTGCTCGACCACGCCGTCGCGCAGCACGACCACGTGATCGGCCATGGTCATCGCTTCGATCTGGTCATGGGTGACATAAACGGAGGTCGCGCCCAAACGGTTGTGCAGCTTGCGGATCTCGGCCCGCATATGCACCCGCAGCGCGGCGTCGAGATTGGAGAGCGGTTCGTCGAACAGGAAGGCTTTCGGATCGCGGATGATCGCCCGCCCCATCGCAACACGCTGCCGTTGACCACCCGAAAGCTGGCGCGGATATCGGTCCAGAAGCTGGTCGAGCCCGGTGATCTTTGCCACGTCCTCGGCCGCCTTGTTGGCGGTCGCAGTGTCGGCACCTTGCAGGCGCAGTGAATAGGTCAGGTTCTTGCGCACCGTCATATGCGGGTAAAGCGCGTAGGACTGGAACACCATCGCCAGATCACGCTTTCGCGGCGGAACATTGTTCACCACATCGCCCGCGATGCGCATCTCGCCGCCCGAAATGGATTCAAGCCCGGCAATGGATCGCAACAACGTGGACTTACCGCAGCCAGACGGGCCGACCAGGGCCACGAACTGCCCCTTTGGAATGGACAGGTCGATGCCCTTGAGCGCGTGGAACGCTCCGTAATGCTTGTCGACCCGAATGAGTTCGATCTGAGGAGTCGCGGTCATTTCAGGGCTCCCGAAGTCAGTCCGCTGACGATGCGACGTTGCAGCAGGACGAAGATGATAAGAATGGGTGTCACATAGATGGCGGAATAGGTCATCACGCCCGACCAGTCGGAGCTGTTCGGCCCCATGAAGGATTGAAGCCCCACGGTCGCGGGTTGCAGCGATCTTTCCGCGATCAGCGAGCGGGAATAGACGTATTCGCCAAACGATTGCAGGAATACCAGGACCGAGGTCACCAATATGCCGTTGCGTGCAAGCGGGACGATGATCGTCAGGAACGCACCCACACGGCTGTTGCCATCGACAAGGGCGGCTTCCTCCAACTCGTTCGGCACCTGTACGAATGTCGCGCGGCACAGCACGATATAAAGCGGCAGCACCTTCGCCGCTTGCGCCAGAACAACGGCCAAGCGCGGATATTCCAGCAGCCCCATCTGGTTGAAGGACACGAAAATCGGCGTGATCATCAGCGAGGACGGCAGAACCTGCATCATCAACACCGTGAACAGAACGACGTCCATCCACCGATTGCGCACCCGTGCCAGCACATAGGCGCAGCCTGTGCCGACGACCATGACGATGACGGTCACGCCCAACGCGATAACCAGCGAATTCCAGATGTAGCTGTCCATCTGCAACCGGTGCCAGACGTCCACCGCTGTGAACATGGGGTCGCGCGGCCAGAAGGTCGGCGGGAACGCGAAGATCTCCGTCCCGCCTTTCAGCGCCGTGATATACATCCAGTAGAGCGGGAACAGGTAGATGCCGACCAGCACCAGCCCGATCGCGAGAAGTATGTATCGCTTCATGGCCATTCCCTCACATCGCGTGTTCATGTCGCGTCGAGCGGACATAGATCGCCGCCACGAAAATCACGAAGACGATCATCAGGACCGACACGACGCTGCCCAGCCCGATTTCATAGGTCTGGAAGCTCAGCTGCCATGACCAGTATTGAAACACATTGGACGCGTTGGACGGCCCGCCCTGGGTCAGCGCCGCGAACAGGTCGAACTGCTGCAGCGTGAAGATGATCCCCAGTGAAATCACCGCCCCGAGTTGTGCGCGCATCAGTGGCAGGGTGATGGTGAAGAACCGTCGTATGGCGTTCGCGCCATCCATTTCCGCAGCCTCGTAGACATCCTTGGGAATGCCCGCCAACCCGACCGACAGAAGCAGCATGTTGAACGGCACCCCCAGCCAGATGTTCGCGATGATGACCGCGTAGAGCGACATATCAGGATCGGACAGCCAGAAGATGTGCTCCTCTATCACACCGAGCGATGACAGGACGTAGTTCAGCACGCCGAAATCCCCCGCCAGGATCCAGCTCCAGACCGCGCCTACGACCAGCGCCGGCATGATCCAGCCCGCAAGGAACAGCCCGCGCAGAAAAGATGCTCCGGGAAAGTCCTGGTTGAAGAACATGGCCAGCCCGAACCCGATGGACAGTTGAAAGACGATGGACAAGACCACGAATTTCACCGTGTTCCAGAAGATCAGGTTTGCTTCCGGTGTGCTCAGCACCTCGCGGTAATTGTCCAGGCCGACAAATGGGCGATCGAAAGAGGCGAGCGAGAACAGATCGACGCTCTGGGTGGACATGACGATGTTGTAGATCAGCGGGAAGGCGGAAAAGACCAGCAGATAGCCCAAGGCCATGAAGACCAGAACCGTGTCAAATCCCCGCCCGTCACGCAGGCTTCCGAATATACGTGTCATGGATGGCTCCGAAGGGTGCCCGGCGGATCAGATCCGCCGGGCCGGGAGGATCACTTGCCCAGAACGCGGTCGATCTGGGATTGAGCGGTGGCCAGCGCGTCCTCGGGCGACGCCTGCCCGGTCAGGCTGTACTGGATCGCCGTCTGGATCGCCTTGGAGATCTTGGGCCATTCAGGATGCGGACCGCGATTGCGCGCGTATTTCATGCTTTCCTCGAACACGGCGTAGATCTCGGGATAGGCCGGATCGACGACCTCCACATCAGACGCGGGCAGATAGCCGAATTCGTTCCACACGCGATCCATGTTGGCATAGAGAAATTCGATGAACTTGAAGGCTTCGTCCGGGTTGTCCGAGTTCGCAAGGATCACATTGTCCCCTTCACCCAGGGCGGAGGCACGTTCGGCTCCTTCTTCCGGGATCGGCAACAGCGCGGCACGGAAGTCGAAATCGGCCTCCTGGCTCATGCGTGGCAGTTCCCAGGGGCCGGATATCGACATGGCCGCGCTACCCGCATTGAAGGTGCCGGTGGAATCCCACTGACCGCGGATCAACGTGTCGGGCGAAGCAAGCTTCTCGTCGATCAGCATCTTCCACAGCGTCAGCGCCTCGGCTCCGCCTTCCGTGTCTACATTGTCGTAATCGCCACCTGTCATTTGCAACCATGGCAGAAACTGGAAAGTGCCTTCCTCGGTCCCCACGGCGGAAAACGCGATGCCATAGACGTTGTCTTCGGGCTTGGTCAGAACCTTCGCAGCCTCGTATAGCTCGTCCCATGTCTGTGGCGGGTCGTCGGGGTCGAGCCCTGCATCGCGATACATATCGGCGTTGTAATACAGCGCGATCGTGTTGGCCCCGCGCGGGATGCCATAGATGCCGCCGTCATAACTGACCGATGACAGCGGGCCGGGGAAGATGTCGGCCTCGTTCACGACATCCGATGCTTCGATGTAAGGCTTGAGATCCAGCAACAGCCCACGCGACGCGAACAGGGCGACCTCCGGATTGTCGATATAGGTGATGTCCGGCGCGTCATTCGCGGCGATCCCACGCGCCAGATCGTTGACCATGTCCTCGAACTGGACAGTGCGGACATTGATCTTGACGTCCGGATTGGCCTCCATGAATTCGTCGGCCATCACGTAGTGATATTCACCCGGATCATCGATGGTCCACAGGTCGAGCGTCACGTCCTGCGCAACCGCGCCAAACGGGAACGCCGCGCATCCCAGTGCCGTTGCTGATGCCAAAGTCTTGCTGAAGGTCATTTTTCTCCTCCCAGAGATGTCATGAATGAACGGGCCTTGAGCCTTCTGTTATTGGATCGACGGATCGCCCCCGCCATAGGCTGTCGTCTCGTCGACGAAATCGCCTCCACGGCAGGATTTCAGATGGTTGAGCGCGTGAACCTGTCCGGTCATCTCCAGCGCATCGCGATAGACGGGGTCATGCCAGCCTTCGATGTCGATGCTGCCTGTGTAGCCCGCGAGCCTCAGTTCGCTGATGATGTCGGTCCAATTACTGTCCCCGAAGCCCGGCGTGCGCATGAAAACGAAGGGGTGCTTCCCGAAGATGCCATGTTCGCGGATCACATCGTGGCGGACAGTCGCGTCCTTGCCATGCACATGGAAAATCTTGTCCGCCCATTTTCGAATCTGCGGCATCGGATCGATGAGATAGACAAGCTGGTGGCACGGTTCCCATTCCAGCCCGATATTGTCGTCCGGCGTTTCGTTGAAGATCAGCTCCCACGCATCGGGGTTATGCGCGATGTTCCAGTCGCCCGTCTGCCAGTTGCCATCCATCGCGCAGTTCTCGAACGCGATCTTCACACCCTTGTCGGCGGCACGCCTGGCAAGTTCGCTCCAGACCTCCTTGTAACGTGGCAAGCTGTCTTCAAGCGGCCGGCCCCGGATGCGGCCGGTAAAGCCCGCCACCGTGTCCGCGCCGAAGTGATGCGCATTGTCGATGCAATCAATCCAGCCCTGCATCGTATCCCGGTCCAGCGGTTCATCTTCCAACGGATTGCCGAACATCCCCAGCGTGGAGATCGTGATATCCCGATCCCCGATCGCATCACGGCAGCGCTTGCCCAGTTCCGCCAGGTCCTGACCATTCGTGGTCTGCCAGAAAAACGGCTCGAAACTTTCGAAGCCCAGATCCGCGATCTGCCCGATGCGCTCGGCGGCTTCACCGTTCGACGCGCTGATCATTGTTCCGATACGGATTGCTTTTGCGGGATCGCTCACGATTTACTCCTTGATATTGATGTCGACGCGCTGCCCGGTCTCCGCGCTTTCAATCGCACCGAGCACCATGGCGAGGCTGTAGATATTGTCCGTGCTGATCGTTTCGGGTGCCTGGCCCGTCTCGACCGCCTTTAGAAAGTCGGCGATGACGCTTGCATGGCCGCTGGTCTTGGACGCATCCGGCGCGTCGGGCATGTCGACTTGAGCAATCTCTCTCAGGAACCCGTTTTCACCCGTGACGACGCCAACCGAAAACATGTCATGCCCGTCCCAAAGCGCCGTGCCTTTGGTTCCGACCAGCCGCCATGACGATTCCCAGCTTGTGTTCGCGCCTTCTGCACACCACGATCCGCGATAAGTCAGAACCCGCCCTTCATCGAAGCCGAATATGGCATTGGCCGCTGCGCCATCACGATACCATGAGCCCTTGGGGTTCTGTTCCACGCAATAGACGTTCTGCGGCTGCCCGCCCAGAATGAAGCGCCCGGCATCAAAGGTGTGGATCGCCATGTCCAGCAACAGCACATGATCCATGTCTTCGCGGAAACCGCCGAAATGCGCGCCAATGAAGAAATCGCAATGAACCGACGTCAGGTCACCAATCGTGCCATCCTGGACCAGCCGCCGCAGCCGACGAACACCCGGAATGTAGCGTCGGTTCTGGACGATGCTGTGCAGACGGCCTGCCCGCGCGGCGGTGTCAATCAAGGCGCGGGCGTCATCCATGGACGTCGCCATCGGCTTTTCCGACAACACATGACACCCTGCTGCCAGCGCTTGCCCTGCAACATCAAACCGCGCGGCCGGAACGACGACATCAAACACGACTGTCGCGTCCGTTTGACCGATGACATCTGAAAGATCCGACCCGATGATCGCACCTGCCAGACCATGGCCGTCAGCAACCGTCTTCGCGCGATCAAGATCGAGATCGACGAGACCCACGATCTTCACGCTTTCGGACAGCTCGACGCTGCCCTGGATCGCCTTGATCCACCCTTCGGCCATAGCTCCGCATCCGGCCAGAACGGCACGCTGCATGCTTCCTCCCATCGCATCCCGCGCATGTCTTAAAGGCGCCGAGGTGATGCGTCTCCAGTTTCGTAAACGTTTACGAAAATCATTGTGCGAGTCCTACTTTTTGTCAATGAAAAGTTGTATGGAAATGGGGTCCGGTGTTTTGTCAGGTGTAGGAAGATAATTTTAATGACTGGAATCAAAGCCTTGGCGGATCACCTCGGGATTTCCATCGGAACAGTTTCCCGCGCACTGAACAACAAGCCCGATGTGAAGAAGGCGACACGCGCGCGCGTTCTGGCCGCTGCGGCCGAACTCGGGTACGCCCCGAACCAGTCCGGACGAAACCTGCGAAAAGGCAAAACCAATGCCGTAGGCTTCATGTTCGAGGCCGGCGATCCAGGCGCACATGGCGGCGACAACTTCTTCCTGTCGGTCGTGGCCAGCGCGCAAAGCGTCTTCAAGGCCCGGAACATCGATCTTGTCATGCTGCCCTGCGGACCGGACGAAACCCCTGTCGATTACCTCAAACGAATGGTGGCGCGGCGCTTTGTCGATGGCATCATCCTGACCGCGACGACACGCGACGACCCGAGGATCAGCTACCTGGAACGCACTGGCATCCCGTTCGTCGCCTTGGGTCGCAGCACCAGCGGAACGCGCTATCGCTGGATCGATCTGGATTTCGAGGGCGCCGCCCGTGAGGGCGTCCGGTTGCTCGCCCGTCATGGCCACCGCCGCCTCGCCGTCGCGATTCCCGAATCGGACGCCAATCTGGGCTATGTGTTCCGTGATGCCTTTCTGGATGCGCTTGTCGAAAATGGACTGGACCCGCAGCCCGATCTCGTTTTCCGCGTCGAATCCAGCGAGCAGGGCGGGCTGGATCTGAGCGAACAGCTTCTGGCCCGTGATCCGCGCCCCACAGCGGTCCTGCTCAGCTATGAA
Source organism: Qingshengfaniella alkalisoli (assembly GCF_007855645.1). Taxonomy (GTDB): domain Bacteria; phylum Pseudomonadota; class Alphaproteobacteria; order Rhodobacterales; family Rhodobacteraceae; genus Qingshengfaniella; species Qingshengfaniella alkalisoli. Next base: position 37,026 of record NZ_CP042263.1, on the reverse strand, counting down.
TTGATGGCAATCGGACTGTATCACGGTTTGCAGAATGCTGGCCTGAAGCCCGGCGATGACCTCGCCATCGTCAGCCTGCGCGAGAGTCCGCAAATCCGGTTCCTGTCGCCCGCGCTGCCGAGTTTCCGACTGGATCTGCACGGTTTGGGTGCTGAACTGGCGCAGGCCCTGCTGGACGAGATGCAGAACCGCGACGTGCCACGAAAGACATCACAGGGGATGTTATGGCCGTTCGAGGCGCTGCCGAAACTGACCTAGCTTCGGTCCAGATCATCCGGACGGCGCATTCTCCGGGCGATGCGCCGTTGGCAGGGTAGACAGCCATTTTGCGTAATCCGGCGCAGCCGTACGTTGCAGCAAAGCGGCCAGGTCGTCCAATGGTCTCTCGCCGTAATCCACCCGCAAATCCAACGGCGGCGTTTTCGGCCCGACAATCTTGAGCGCTGCGGACTGGGTGCCCCGGCTGTCTCCACCCGCCGCCAATGCTCCTTTCAACGCGGCCAGCAAGCGCTCCGGGAAAGGGCCGGAATGCGCAACAAACGCGTCGGCGGCGCTGGCGACAACCGTTTCGTCGAGCAGCAGATTGCCACAGATCACCAGACCGGGCTGAACGGTGTGATCTGACACGGCGATGTTGCGCGCACCGGTGAATGCCGCGCCCCGTCCCTGCATGTCCAGCGCGCCCAATTGTCGCCATGCGCGCCCGGCATCAGTCTTTACAACATCGTCGATCACGTCGGCGGGCGGCGCATCACCCAAGCGCGACAGCGCCGCTTCTCCCCATAACGTGCTGGGCGCAAACCCTTGGCTGGCCGTGATCCCGCGCGTGGGATCTGCACGCAGCACCCACGCACCTACACACAGATTGCCCGTCATCGCTGCCCCGCCAACGGTGCCTGATTTTTCATCGCGGGCAAGGATAGAGATGGTCAATGGCGCGTCCTTCGATGCTATAGGCAGATTTCCTCTGGTCAGATTTATTTATCATGATAATTTAACTTCCGTAAGGTTAATAAATTTGAGCCGCAGGGGGAAAGATCATGTTCGGACCATTCAAGGCCAGCCAAAGCTTAATGGCGCTGACCGCAGCGCTGGCATTGACCGTTGGCGCAACTGTCACTTCAAAGGCCCAGACGCCGCCAGGCGTGCTGATCGTCGGACAGATTGCGGAACCCAAATCGCTGGACCCCGCCGCTGTCACCGCTCAGAACGATTTCCGCATCCTCGTGAACATCTATGACGGGCTGGTGCGCTACAAGGACGGCACGCTGGAAGTAGAACCTGCGCTGGCCGAAAGCTGGGACATCTCGGATGACGGCACTGAATACATCTTCCACCTGCGCGAAGGCGTGACCTTCCACGACGGCACGCCGCTAAACGCCGAAGCGGTGAAGTTCAACTTCGAACGCATGCTGAACGAAGACCACCCGTTCCACGACACGGGCCCCTTCCCGCTGGCGTTCTTCTTTTCGTCCATCGACAGCATCGAGGCGGTGGACGATCTGACCGTGAAAATGACGCTGAGCGAACCCTATGCGCCTCTTCTGTCAAACCTTGCCTATCCGACAGGGCTGATCGTCTCGCCCACCGCCGTAGGAGCGAACGGCGCCGATTTCGGACGCAACCCCGTGGGGACCGGGCCTTTCAAATTCGCCGAGTGGCGGTCAAACGAATTGGTGGCTGTCGAGGCATACGCAGATCACTGGGACGGCGCGCCCGCATCCGAGGCCGTGGTCTTCCGCCCGATCACCGACGCCAACACCCGCACGGCTGAAATGCTGTCTGGCGGGCTGGACATCATGTCCGAAGTGCCGCCCGTCTCACTGTCCGAATTCCAGAACGACAATTTCCAGATCTATGAACAGGCCGGCCCGCATCTGTGGTTCCTGATCCTGAACCTCAAGGAAGGCCCGTTCACCGACAAGCTGGTGCGTCAGGCCGCGAACTACGCGATCAACAAGACGGCGATTGTCGAGAACGTCCTTGAAGGCACCGCCGAAGTCGCCGCCGGCCCCACGCCGCCCGCTTTCGCCTGGGCCTATAACGAGGCGCTGGAGCCCTACCCCTACGACCCCGAAAAGGCCAAGGCCCTGCTGGAAGAGGCGTCGCCGGAGACAACCGAACTGACCTTCTACGTCACCGAAGGCGGGTCTGGGATGCTGGACCCCGTCGCGATGGGCACGGCCATTCAGGCCGATCTGAACGCGGTGGGCTTCGACGTGTCCATCGAAACCTATGAATGGAACACCTTCCTGGGCGAGGTAAATCCCGGTCTGGAAGGCAAGGCCGACATGGCGGAAATGGCGTGGATGACCAACGACCCCGACGTGTTGCCCTATCTGACCCTGCGGTCTGAGGCCTTCCCCGACCAGGGCGGGTTCAATTCCGGCTACTATTCCAACCCCGAAGTGGATGAACTGCTACAAACCGCCCGCGTGTCCACCGATCAGGACGAACGTGCCGAGGCCTACAAGCAGATGCAGGAAATCGTGCATGAAGACGCGCCGTGGGTCTTCGTGGCGAACTGGAAACAAAACGCCGTGTCCGGCGCAAATGTAGAGAACTTCCAACTGCAACCATCCTTCCTGCTTGAGTTGAAGGACGTCGCCAAGAACTAAAGCGGCGCCGGCCCTGCCCGCAGGGTCGGTTCATCCACCGGAGACAGCCATGGGACGCTATCTAGCCCGGCGATTGCTTTCGGCCATCCCGGTCATACTGGGGATCACGGTGATCGTGTTCCTGATCATGTCGCTGATCCCCGGAGATCCGGCGACAGCAATCCTTGGTTCTTACGCGACACCGGAGAACGTCGAAAAACTCAATCGCGACCTTGGTTTGGACAAGCCCCTGTTTCAGCAATACTTCATCTGGTTGGGCAATATGCTGCATGGCGATTTCGGCACGTCCTATTCCCTGAACCGCCCCGTGATTGACGAGGTGCTCGACCGCTTCTCCGCCACGCTGATCCTTGCAGGGGTGTCCTTCGTCCTGTGTTCGGTGTTTGGCATCATGGTCGGTGTGATCTCCGCCGCGCGGCAATACGGGTTGGCGGACAAGGCGCTGACCTTTGCCGTTCTGATCGGCATCTCGATCCCGTCCTTCTTCCTTGGTATGCTGCTGATCCTGATCTTCGCGGTGCGCCTGAAATGGCTTCCCGCATCGGGCATGTTCGCGATCTATGGCGGCGGCGATCTGCCCGACCTGATCAACCACCTGATCCTGCCCGCCTTCGCGCTGTCCGTGGTGGCCACCGGCGTCGTCGCCCGCCTGTCCCGGTCCGCGATGCTGGAGGTTCTGCGCCAGGACTACATCCGCACCGCCCGCGCCAAGGGTGTGGGCGAACGCGACGTGATCTGGCGGCACGCGCTGAAAGTGGCGATGGTGTCCATCATTCCGGTGCTGGGCATTCAGGCGGGCTTCGTGCTGTCCGGCGCCGTCTATATCGAGGTCGTCTTCCAGTGGCCCGGCGTCGGCCGCATGCTGGTCGACGCGATCCTGAAACGTGACATCCTTCTGGTGCAGGGCGGTGTCACCTTCGTCGCCGCCTGCTACGTGCTGTTCAACATCGTGGTCGACATCGCGCAGTCCCTGCTGGACCCGAGGATCAAGACATGACCTTTCTCAGGCTCCTGTTCCGCAACCGGCTGGCCGGCTTTGGTGCAATCGTGCTGGCGCTGATCCTGCTGCTGGTTCTGCTGGTGCCCGTGCTGCCCCTGCAAGCACCCGACGTCACGAACACGGCCAACCGCTTCCAGCCGGTGTTCAGTGACGGCCATCTGCTTGGCACCGACCACCTGGGACGCGATCTGCTGTCGCGGCTGCTGCATGGCACGCGGCTGTCCCTGGCCGTTGGCTTCGCCGCCGCGCTGATCGCGGCCAGCATCGGGTCGGCCATCGGAATAACCGCAGGCTATTTCGGCGGCACGACGGACAACATCTTCATGCGCACCATCGATATGCTGATGGCGTTTCCCTACATCCTGCTTGCGCTGGCCATTGTCGCGGCACTCGGGCCCGGTCTGGTGAACGCGCTGATCGCGGTGGCTGTCGTCAACATCCCTTTCTTCGCCCGCAACATCCGCGGGATTACCGTGGGGCTCGCCTCACGCGAATTCGTGGATGCCGCACGCTTGGCCGGGATGGGACATTTCAAGATCATCACCCGGGAATTGCTGCCCAATGTGCTGCCCGTCATCGTGATCGCCATGTCCACCACCATCGGCTGGATGATCCTTGAAACCGCCGGGCTGTCGTTCCTTGGTCTGGGGTCACAGCCGCCGCAGGCCGATCTCGGCTCGATGCTGGGCGAGGCGCGGTCAGCACTGATCACCAACCCGCATACCTCCGTTGTGCCCGGTGTGATGATTTTCCTGATCGTGATGAGCATCAACCTGCTGGGCGACGGCGTACGCGACGCGCTGGACCCGCGCCTGCGCTCGGGCGCGCTGTCGCGTCCCCTGCCCCGCACCATCGTCAAGCGCCTCGACAAGCCTGCTCCGCGGATCGACACCTCGGACGTGCTGCGCCTAGAGGCGCTGAAGACTGAATTTCATGTCGGCAAACGGACCTATCACGCGGTGAATCATGTCTCGCTGCGCGTCCGCCCCGGCGAATGTCTGGGCATCATCGGCGAAAGCGGATCCGGCAAATCGGTCACCGCGCTATCCGTCATGGGGCTTGTCGCCTCCCCGCCCGGCGTCATCACGGGCGGCGCCGTACGTTATCGCGGGCAAGATATCATCGACGCGCCTTATGGCGACCTGCGGCAGATGCGCGGCGAAAACGTGGCCTATATCTTCCAGGACCCGCTGGCGACGCTGCATCCGCTCTACAAGATCGGCAAGCAGTTGCGCGAAGCCATTCAGGTGCATCACAAGGTGTCGGACGCGGAGGCCGAAAAGCGTGCGCTCGACCTGATGCGGCAAGTGCGCATCCCCAACCCCGCGAACCGGCTGGATGTCTACCCGCATGAAATGTCCGGCGGGATGCGCCAGCGTGTGTCCATCGCCATGGCGCTGGCGAATGAACCCGACGTGATCATCGCGGATGAGCCGACCACCGCGCTGGACGTCACGGTACAGGCGCAGATCCTGTCGCTGCTGGACCAGCTGCGCCGCGAACGCGACGTGGCGATCATCTTCATCACGCATGACTTCGGTGTGGTCGCCCAGCTTTGCGACCGGGTGACCGTTATGTATGGCGGACGCATCGTGGAAGAAGGCACAACAGGCGATGTGCTTGACGCTCCCCGCCACCCCTACACCAAGCGGCTGATCGATTGCGTACCGGAATTGGGCGGTGGCAAACGCGAACTTGCAGCCATTCCCGGCCTGCCGCCCGCCGTGGACGACTTGCCCCCCGGCTGTGCCTTCGCGCCCCGCTGCGACAAGGCGCGCGACGAATGCAAACAGCACGACGTCGCCCTGCGCGAAGACGGCGACCGCGCCTTCCGCTGCCTGTTTCCGGAAGGAGATACCGCATGACGCTTGCCATGGATGTGCAGAAGCTGACCAAGGTATTCTACGGCAAATCCGGCCTGTTCAGCGGCCCGCCGCCGCAAGTTCAGGCCGTCAAGGATGTATCCTTCGAGGTAGCGCAGGGCGAAACGCTGGGCATCGTGGGCGAAAGCGGCTGCGGCAAGTCCACGCTGGCGCGGATGCTGGTGGGGCTGCTGTCCCCGACCGAGGGCCGCATCGCCATTGCCGGGCGCGATCTGGCCGATAATGCCGGGCGGGACCCGGCCGAGTTCGGGCGGCGCATCCAGTATGTCTTTCAGGATCCGATTAGTTCGCTGAACCCGCGCAAGACGATCCGCCAGATCATCGAGGCACCGCTGAAGCTTTTGCACAATATGCCCAAGGCGAAGCGCGACGCCCGGATCGCCGAGATATTCGACGCCGTGAATCTGCGGCACGAATTCCTGACCCGTTACCCGCATGAGTTTTCCGGCGGACAGGCTCAACGCATCGGCATTGCCCGCGCGCTGGCGGCGGCCCCCGCGATCCTCATTCTGGATGAACCCGTCTCGGCGCTGGATGTGTCCGTTCAGGCTCAGGTGCTGAACCTGCTCGCGCAGCTGAAGGACGACTTCAACCTGACCTATCTGTTCATCAGCCATGATCTGGCCGTCGTCGAAGCCGTGTCCAACCGCGTTGCCGTTCTGTATTTCGGGCGCATCGTGGAAATCGGGCAAGCGGATCGGATCTTCAGCGCACCCAAGCATCATTACACGCGGCTGCTTGCGGATTCCGCCCCCGTGGTGGGGCGTGCGTTGACCGCACCGGAGAAGGCGAATACCGAATTGCCCGACCCGTTCAACCCGCCGCCCGGCTGTGCCTTCGCGGATCGCTGCCCAGCCGCCACCGATATTTGCCGCACCGAAGTGCCGCCGCTACGTAGGATGACTGCTGGCCATGACGCCGCCTGCCACCACCCAATCGGACAGTAAAACCAAGAGATCCCGCCCGCAACAGGTCGCGGATGCCATCAAGGCCGATATCGTCGCCGAGCATCTTGGCCCTGGCGATCGGCTGCCGTCGGAGCCCGAACTGATCGAACGCCACGGCATGGCCAAGGGCACGATTCGTGAAGCCGTCCGGTTGCTGGAAGCGCAAGGGCTGGTGAAAACGCGCACCGGGCCGGGGGGTGGCGCATTCGTGAATGCCCCCAGCGACGGGCGCACACAGGCATTGTTGTCAAACTACTTCTACTTCAAGAACCTGTCGGTCAGCGACATCTACACGTTGCGCCGCCAGTTGGAACCGGAACTGGCCGCAAGCCTTGCCGGTACGCTGAGCGACCAGCAACTGTCCGCGCTGGAAGCCCATCTCGACGCGACCGCCCATCCATCGATGGATGCGCAAAGCGAACGGCAGCAACATGTCGCCTCGCTTGCCTTCCATCGCACGCTGGCGGGTTTTTCCGACAATGCGCTCTTGGGGTTCGTCGTGGGTTTCCTGGCCAATGTGCTGACGGAACTGACGGTCAACAAACAGCTTTACGAGCCGCGCAATGACGAATTGCGGCGCCGTGGACATGAATATCAAGTGACCCTTCTCGACGCGCTTCGGGATGGCAAATCCAGCGAGGCCCGCGACATCATGGCCGCGCATATGGTCATGGCTGAACGGGCGATGAAGGACCAGGAAATCATCATGACCCGCCGCTTCATGGCCGAGGAAGGCAGCCTGCATGACTGATCCCCTGCTCGACACATTACGCGAACTGCTTGCCATCCCCAGCCCGACCGGCATGACCGATGACATGGCCGATATGGTCGCGGACCGCCTGTCCCGCGCGGGGCTGGCAATCACACGCAGCAATCGCGGGGCTGTCCGCGCCAGATGGGACGGGCAAAGCAGCCGCCGCATCGGGATATCGGCGCATCTCGACACGCTCGGCGCGATGATCGGGCACATGCCGGCGTCGGGGCGGCCGGAGCTTCTGCCCATCGGCACATGGTCGGCCCGTTTTGCCGAAGGCGCGCGGGCATCGGTTTTCACCCGGACGGGCGACGTCATCCGCGGCACGATCCTGCCCAGGCGCGCCTCCGGCCACCGCTATGGCAACGCGGTCGACAAACAACCCACCCGTTGGGACAATCTGGAATTGCGCCTCGACACGGATGACACAGCCACCGTCACGACCGGCGACTACGTCGCGCTTGATCCGGGGTTGGAGATCACGCCAAACGGCTTCATCAATGCGCGCTATCTGGACAACAAGGCGGGCATCGCCTGCCTGCTCAGCGCAATCGAGCAGATGAAGGCGGCGGGCGACACCCCGAAACACAGCCTCGATTTCCTGTTTCCCGTCACCGAGGAAACCGGCACAGGGGCTTCTCATATGGCCGATGGGCTGGATGATCTGATCGCGCTCGACATCGCCATTATCGCACCGGAACAGGCAAGCCACCCCACGGGCGTCACCCTGATCGCGATGGACAGCGGCGGGCCATATGACCGCAAGCTGACCGCTTCGCTGCGCCGGTTATGCGAGCGGGACGGAATCACGCATTCGGTTGACGTGCTGCGCCACTACTATTCCGACACCTATCCCGCGACGCTCAGCGGTGCCGATATCCGATGCGCGGCCATCGGCTTCGCCTGCGACGCAAGCCATGGCTGGGAACGCACGACACGCGCCTCGCTGACGGAAACGACCCGCCTTCTGACATCTCTGCTGCGAAACGGGTTGGACGGCGACTGAATACGGGACCGCCGGATTTCTCGGCAAAACCCGCCCCTGCTTGCCCGGATTTCCGGCGAATACCCCCGATCAGCCCCCTGAATCCGGCTTCTCGACGGTCGCGCTGACTTGATCCCGCGATTGACACGGTGCTAACGACACGGAAATCTGTTATCAGACATCCCCGCAATATCGGAGACCGGCATGAACCGCACCCTCACATCAGGCCTGATCGCCTTCACCGCGATCGCAGGCAGCGCGCAGGCGCAGGATACCTTCACCGTTTCATGGTGGGGCTATAACGGCGACAAGCTGCAAGCCAACATCATCGAGCCGTTTCAGGAAATGTGCGATTGCGAGGTCGTGTTCGAGACCGGCAACAACGCCGACCGCCTGAACAAGCTGGCGATCCGCAAGGGCGCGGGCGTGGACGTGATCTTCCTGACCGACAGCTATTCGCAGATCGGCATCGAACAGGGGCTGTTCCAGGAGGTCGACCGCGCCAAGATCCCCAATGTCGAAAAGCTTTACGACATGGCGCAGGCCCCGCAGGGCAATTACGGCCCCGCCTATTCCATCGGTCGCGTGGGCATCGTCTACGACTCCGAGAAGGTCGAACCGATCACCGGCTGGAGCGACCTTTGGCGCGACGATCTGGCAGACGCCATCGCGCTGCCCGGCATCACCACGACATCGGGCCCGATGATGGTTCTGCGCGCTGGCACACATGCCGGTGCCGACGCCTATGAAGACGCGGACGTCGCCTTCGGCGCGATCGAGGAACTGAAACCCAATGTCGTGAAGACCTACCGCACCGGGTCCGAGATGGTGAACCTGATCTCCACGGGCGAAGCGACCGTTGCGGTCACACAGGATTTCACACTGGCATCGTTGCAGGACGCCGTGCCGTCGATGGTCTGGGCCGATCTGTCCGATGGCGACATCGCCACGCTGAACACGATCAACATCCCGACGGGTGCCGCCAATGTCGATCTGGCGCATGAGTTCATCAATTTCGTCCTGTCCACCGAGATCCAGCAGATCGAGGCCGAGCAAGGCGTCGACGCCCCCGTCAACGACGATGTCGAACTGACCCCCGAAGAAGCAGCGCTGTGGACCTACGGCGACGACATGATTGCCAGCCTGAACCGACTGGACTATGAGGCGCTGAACGCGGCCAAGACAGACTGGATTGACCGCTGGAACGAAATCTTCGGCATGTGATCCATCCGGATCGCTAGGTTAGTCGGGGGGCGGATGAACCGCCCCTTGTCATAAGGAGCGATGCCCCATGCGCCCCCGTCTTCTAGGCTGGCTTCTGGCCCTTCCCGCGACGCTCGCGGTTGCGGTGTTCCTCGGCCTGCCGGTGCTCAGCACACTGTCCACCACCGTCACGCAGTCAGACGGTGTTTTCGCCACCTATTCCGAGTTCTTCGGCAGCGGGTTCCGTCGCACCGTCTTGTGGCGCACGACCGAAATCGCGCTGATCACCACGCTCATTTCCGCGCTGATCGGGTTCATCACCGCCTATGTCGTGTCGCGCACGCCGGGCCGGATGAAAAGCCTGTTGATCATCGCGGCCGTCTTTCCGCTGCTGACGGGCGTCGTGGTCCGGTCCTTTGCGTGGTTGATCATTCTGGGACGCAACGGCATCCTGAACGAATTCCTGCAATGGACGGGCATCATCACCGAACCGCTTTCGATGCTTTACACCGAAGGCTCGGTGATCGTGGCGATGGTCTATCTGTTCGTCCCGCTGATGATCCTGACCTGCGTGGGCGTTCTGGAAGGTATCCCCGAAGACCTTCTGCAAGCCTCGTCATCGCTGGGCGCATCGCCTTTTGCTACCTTCTGGCAGGTGATCTTCCCGCTGGCGGTGCCCGGCCTGATCGTAGGCGCGGTGCTGGTTTTTACCGGATCTTTTACATCCTATGCGACGCCGCACCTGCTGGGCGGTGAAGCGCAGATGATGATGGGCACCTTCCTGCATCAACGCGCCATGGTCACCTTTGACTGGATCGGCGCCTCCACCATCGCGGCCATCATGACCGTCGTGACCATCGCCATCGTGCTGGTCATGAGCAAGATCGCCCGTCGCCTCAACCCGGCTGCTGTCTGATGAAAACACGTCCCCATTTCCTTCTGGTGGCCTTCGCCACGCTGGTCTTCCTGTTCCTTGTCGGGCCGCTCGTCATCATCATCGGCGCGTCGCTGTCGGATACCAGCTTTCTGACCTTCCCTCCGCGCGGGATCACGCTGCACTGGTATCAGAACATCTTCGAGATTTCGGCCTTCCGCCGCACGATGGTTACCAGCGCCTCGCTCGCCCTGATCGGCACGGCACTGTCGCTGCTGGTGGGCATCCCCGCCGCCTATGCGCTCAATCGCTACCGGATCGAGCTGCCGCCGTTTCTGTCCACGGTGTTCGTGCTGCCGATCCTCGTGCCGGAAATCGTGCTGGGCTTTTCGCTGATGAAGTCGATCACCACCACAATGGGCGTGCCGGTCTACACCACGCTGATCATCGGCCATGCGCTGCTGGTACTGCCCTATTGCGTTCGGGTGGTGTCGGCATCGCTGTCGTCGTTCGATTTCTCAATCGAAGAAGCCGCCGTGTCCCTTGGTTGCCCACGCTGGAAGGCGTTCTTCACCATCGTTCTGCCCAATGTGAAAGCGGGCGTGATCGCCGCCTTCATTCTCGCACTGATCACCTCGATCAATGACGTATCGGTGTCGCTGTTCCTGACCGGCCCCGGCGTTTCCACCCTGCCCATCCAGCTTCTGGCGCATATGGAGCAGTTCTTCGATCCCACCATCGCCGCAGTGTCCGTTCTGCTGATGCTCGTCACCGTCGGTGTGATGGCCGTCGTCGAACTGACCCTTGGCCTGACATTCCTGACGAAGTGACATGACCGTATCCCTTTCACTTTCCAATGTGACCGCCCATTACGGCACCACCAAGGTGCTCGAAGACCTGTCCCTGCATGTCGGCGAAGGCGAGCTTGTCTCGCTGCTCGGCTCATCGGGGTGCGGCAAGACGACGACGTTGCGGCTGGTGGCGGGCTTCCTGCGCCCCACATCGGGTGACATCAAGCTGGGCGAGCGCGACCTGACCCGCCTGCCCGCGCATGCCCGCAATATCGGGCTGGTGTTCCAGAACTACGCCTTGTTTCCGCATCTGAACATCCGTGACAACGTGGCTTTCGGGTTGAAGCAACGCCGCCTCGGCAGCACGGAACGCCGCAAACGCGCAGGCGATATGCTGGACCGCGTGGGTCTGACCCAGCTCGGCGACCGCTATCCGGCGGAATTGTCGGGTGGCCAGCGCCAGCGCGTAGCCCTTGCCCGCGCCCTTGTGATCGACCCGCCGCTTCTGATGTTTGATGAACCGCTATCCAACCTCGACGCCAAGCTGCGTGTGGACATGCGCGTCGAAATCCGCCGCCTGCAACGCGCCAACGGCACAACCGCGCTTTATGTCACCCACGACCAGGAAGAAGCGTTTTCGATCTCCGACCGCGTTGCAATCATGAACGCAGGCCGCATCATGCAGCTCGACGCGCCGGAAGTCCTGTATTCGCGCCCCGCCAACAGTTTCGTGGCCAATTTCGTGGGCTTCGAGAACATGATTCCGATGAGCGTCGTTGCCGAGGCGGGCGACGCTGTCCGTGTGCAGGCCCAAGGCGGTGCGACGCTGGATCTGCCACGCGAAAGCTTTCAGATCGCGCACAAGGATTTCATCTTCGCCACTCGCCCCGATGGTCTGCGCGTCGCGTCCGAAGGCAACGGCATCCCCGCAAAGCTGGGTCTGCGCACCTATCTGGGTCGCGCTTACCAATACCGCTGCGAAACAGCTGCCGGTGAATTTGTCGCCAACGGCCCGTTGTCCAACCCGATGGAGCCGGGCACCAACGCCGTCCTCGTCCCGCAAGCCGATCAATGCTGCATCCTGCCAAGCGAGGCCGCGTGACCCTTCTGACCAATGCCCGCATCCTGACAATGGACGCGGATATGACGGAAATCGAGCGCGGCTGGATAAGGATCGACGGGGACCGGATCACGGCGCTCGGGACAGGCACACCCGACGACATCACAGGCGCGACAGATATGGGCGGCGATCTGGTCATGCCCGGCATGGTCAACCCGCACAGCCATATTGCCATGACCCTGTTTCGCGGTTTGGGCGAAGACGTCGACGACCGTCTGTTCCGCTACATCCTGCCACTGGAACGCGAATGCGTGACTGCCGACGCCGTATCCACAGGCGCACGCCTTGCGACGCTGGAGCTGATCCGGGGCGGCGTCACCACCGTGGCGGACATGTATTATTTCGAGGCGGAGATCGGCCGCGCCGTGGCCGATGCGGGCATACGCGGCGTTGTCGGCCAGACGCTCGGCAACTTCGACGCCCCGGACCACGACAGCTTCGATCAGGCCTTTGCCCTGACAGACGCCTTGGTCGATGAATTCAGAAACCACCCCCGCGTGACCCCGTCCATCGCGCCGCATGCCCCCTACTCTACCGGGCCCGAGATCATGGCCCGCGTCGCCCGCTGGGCCGCCGATAATCCGGGCGTTCCGGTGCAGATGCATCTGGGCGAAACAGATGGCGAAAACGACTGGTCCCGCGAACATGGCGGCACGCCTGTTGAAATCACCGACCGCGCTGGCCTGCTGATCCCCGGTCTGATCGCCGCGCATTGCCTGCATGTGAGCGACAGCGACATTTCGCTCATGGCAGAGCGCGGCGTGGGTGTCGCGCATAACGCGCGCGCCAATGGCAAGGGCGGGCGCGGCATTGCACCCGTGACTGAAATGCGCGGGGCGGGAATCCCCGTGGGTATTTCCACGGATGGGCCGATGAGCAGCAACACGCTGGACCTGTTTTCCCAGTTTGCGCCCGTATCCATGTTCCAGAAACTGCGCGGGCACAGCCGCAAGCCCATGCCCTCGCGCGACGTGATCCGCATGGCCTCCATCGAGGGCGCACAAGTGCTGGGCATGGCCGACCGCATCGGGTCGCTGGAGGTCGGCAAACAAGCCGACCTGATCCGCATCAGTCTGGACGATCCGCGCCTGCAACCCGTCTATGACATCTATTCGACGCTGGTCTTTGCCGCTGGCCCGTCCGATATCCGCGCCACCATGGTCGCGGGTGAATGGCTGATGCAGGACCGACAGATGATAACGCTGGAGACCGCGCGGATCATGTCGGACGCGCGACAGGTGGCCCACACCTTCGGTGCCAAGATCGCTGAAATCGACAGGAGATCCACATGACCCGCAACGTCATCATCGACACCGACCCCGGCATAGACGACGCCATCGCGATTCTTTTTGCCCTGTCGGTCAAGGGTCTGACGGTGCGGGGTATCACCACGGTTGCCGGAAATATCGGCCTGTCCAACACGACCCGGAATGCACTGCGCATCCTCGCGCTGGCGGACCGCTCGGATATTGCCGTCTATCCGGGTGCAGACAAGCCCTTGACCCGTCCCGGTATCAGCGAAGAGAAAATCCACGGCACGGACGGGCTGGGCGGCGTGACCTTCCCTGATCCGCAAAGCGCGGCGCAAGACGGCGATGCGGTCACCTATCTCGCTGCGGCTCTGAATGCTGCGCAGGAAAGAACTCTGGATATCCTCGCACTTGGCCCGCTGACCAACATCGCACGGCTGATCCAGACCGATCCGGACGCCGCCCGCCGCATCGGTCGCCTGATCGCCATGGGCGGCGCGATTGACGAGCCGGGCAATGTCGGGCCGCGCGCCGAGTTCAATATTGCCAATGACCCCGAAGCCGCCGAAATCGTCCTGCAATCGGGGTTGCCCATCACCCTGATCCCGCTGGATGTCACACGTCAGGTGCGCGCGGACCGCGCCTATCTGGACCGTCTCGCCGCACTTGGCACACCCAAGGCCAGTACCGCCCGCGCGCTGATCGAAGCCTATTTCGCCAGCACAACCGGTGGTGAAAGCCGCCCGCTGCACGACCCCTGTGTGCCGGTCTTCGCGCTGCGTCCCGATTTGTTCGGATGCGAACGCACAGGGCTTTCGGTCAACACGGATGAGGCCGACCGTGGCGCCCTGACGCGTGCGGACAGCCATCCCATCGACGTCACGATGACGGTCGACGCCCCTGTCGCGCTGGACCTACTCGCCCGCGCGTTGGGGTAGCGCCGCGCGGACCAGTTCCACCCAATACCGCACGCCGGTCGGGATCGCGTCATCGTTGAAGTCATATCGCGTGTTGTGATGCAGTGCCCCGTCCTGCGCGGGGCCATTGCCCAGCCACACATAGCAGCCCGGCACCTCTTGCGAGAAATCGGCGAAATCATCGCCCGCCGTGGATGGGGGAAACTCGGTCAGCACATCGCCCGCACGCGCCGCCGCCTGCCGTGAAATCCCGGTCGGGTCTTTCGCGTTCACCACCGGTGGGATGCGCCGGATGAACGTGTAGTCGCAGTCGATCCCGAAACTCGCCGCCGCACCATGGGCCAGCCGGCCAATCGCCGCTTCAAGCTGATCGCGCACTTCGGGGGTGTAGGCCCGCGCCGTGCCGCCGATTTTCACCTCGTCGGGGATCACGTTCAGCGCGTCAAAATCGCCGGCCGACAGCGCGCAGGCGCTGACAACGGCAGGTTGCAAGGGATCTACTTCCCTTGCGACTACATTGTGCAAAATGGACAGGAAATGCGCAGCACAGGTCACTGCGTCTTTGCCCAGATGCGGCTTGGCCCCGTGTGTGCCCACGCCCTTGAAGGTCGCCGTCCAACTGTCGGACGACGCAAGCTGCGGCCCTTCGACCACCGCGATCTGATCCACCGCCAACCCCGGCATGTTGTGCAGCCCGTAAACGGCATCGACCGGGAAGCGATTAAAGAAGCCATCCGCCATCATCGCGCGCGCGCCACCGCGGCCTTCCTCGGCGGGCTGGAAAATGAAATGCACCGTCCCGTCAAAGCCGCCTTCACGCGCCAGTTGCTCCGCCGCGCCCAGCAACAGCGTCGTGTGCCCGTCATGGCCGCAGGCATGCATGCGATTTTCCACCGTCGATTTCCACGGCGGGTTACCGATCTCCGGCATTGCCAGCGCATCCATATCGGCGCGCAGCCCGATGGCCCGATTGCCCGACCCCAGCCGCAACGTGCCCACGACGCCCGTCTTGCCAAGCCCGCGATGCACTTCGATGCCCGCCGCTTCCAAACGTTCGGCCACGATGGTGCTTGTGCGTGTTTCCTCGAACCCAAGCTCGGGATGTGCGTGCAAATCGCGCCGCAGTGAAACCAGGTCATTCAGAATGTCGCTTTGCATCGCTCGCCCCTTGCGCTGTGTCGCCCCGTTCCTATTGTGCCGCGACAAAGACTGACAAGGGCATATCCATGGAAATATCACCGCAGGACTACTGGCAGCATGTCTATCCGGACAGTCTGGAAACCGGCATCCTGAACACAAGCAGCTTCGCCGCCAGCCTGCCGGACGACCGCCGCCTTCTGCTGCCCATCCGCACTTTGCCCGGCGGTCAGAACAAGGGCGTCGCGTCGCTCATCCTGAACCAAGCCAGTTTCGAAGTGCTCGACACACTGGCCGATTTCGTCGCGGACCAGTTATATGCCCATGATCCGCAAGTGGTGATCGGCGTGCCCACGCTCGGCCTGCCTCTGGCAGAGGCGGTTGCGCGCAGGCTGGGGCACACGCGAATTGTGCCGCTCAGCACCTCGCGCAAGTTCTGGTACGACCCCGACTTGTCGCAGCCTTTGGGATCGATCACCTCACCCGACCAGGCCAAGACGCTTTACATCGATCCGCGCATGATGTCGCTGCTGGACGGCACGCGCGTGGCCGTGGTCGATGACGTGCTGAGTTCCGGCAAATCCATCGCGTCGGTTCTGGCGCTGCTGGGCAAGATCAATCTGCGCCCTGTCGCTATCGGCTGCGCCATGCTTCAAAGCCGTCGCTGGGAGAATGTAGTAGGCAATATCCCAACAGTATCCGCCATCGCAACGCCGCTGTTGCAGCGCTCGGGCAAAAGCTGGACCGAAGCCGAGGATCAGAAAACCACCGGGTGAGTTTCTCCTGTGCCGACCTGCACCAGCCCCTGCGGCGCGTGATCACTGGGCGCGACGAGATTCCATCGCCAGGGCGAACAGGTCAGCGTTGCAAAGGCCAGCTTTTCAGGGAAACCGGGCAGCCATTTGGGATGGAAAGACGGCTCGTACATCCAGTCCACCTGTGCGCCCGCCTCGTAAAGCGCTTGCATGTCGGCGTGCAATTCAGCGGCAGACCGGCAAGTCATCAACCCGGCGATTTCATATCGCACACGTGCCGTGACCTTGCCGCGGTAGATCAATACCCAGCCGCCGCCCATCTCGGCCAGTGCATTCACGCAATCCGCCATGGCCTGATCGGATGACCCCACGCACCATACATTGTGCTTGTCATGTGCCATGGAACAGGCAAGCGCCGTATCCGCATCGCGCGGCCCGCAGCCCTTCCAGAACATCTTCGACACTGCGCCCGTGCCGGAATAGCGATCCACTATCGCGAATTTGGTGATGTTGTTCGCTGCGTCCCGCTGCACAGCACCGTCCATGACGGGCAGGTCTTCGGTCAGGAAGTCATCCGTCCAGTGGAAGGGACGCAGGACCGCCGCGTTCATCGTGTCGCGATCCGGCGCGGCCTCGACCCGAAAATCATCCGCCACAAGCGCACGCCCGACATTCACCGTTTGCGTGGCCCATTCCGGCCAGTTGATCTCGGGCACCTCGGGCAGATAGGTCTTGCCCCGCGACACCTGCTGCCCATCTGCCCAAACCTCGGCGATGTCGAAGCGATCCAGATCCGACAGCAGCACGAAATCCGCAAATCGCCCCGGCGCGATGGTCCCCACCCAAGGCGTCAGCCGCATATGCCGCGCGGGATTGATCGTGACCATCTGAATCGCCATATCCGCGGATAAACCGGCCTCTATCGCCAAGCGGACATTGTGATCCGTGGCGCCCAAGGCAAGCGTGTCGGATGCGCTGCGGTCATCAGTGGTCAGCGCCAGTTGGGACCAATCCTGCAAACCCCGTTCCAGCAAACCGCCGATGATTTCAGGCAGCGTATGGATCCGGATTTCCACGAACAGGCCGCGTCGCAGCTTGTCCCAGGCTTCTTCGGCGGTCCATGCCTCGTGATCGGATGAAATTCCCGACGCCGCGAAGGCGTTGATGTTCGGCAGACCGCGGATGCCCGCCGCGTGACCTTCGACCACCGCGCGCGCATCCCATGTGGCCTCGATCATCGACCACAGCCGGTCATGCGCGGGATTGTCGGCGTCGCGCACGGCGGGCCAGTCCATGACCTCATCCAGCCCGGCAGCCCAAAGCGACTGTTTCAGGAATCGGCTCTGATCCGTCCCATCCAGATGCGCGCCATGTTCCCAGGCCGTCGGTGGCACAGCGGACCCAGGCAGCGGGAAAATTTTCAGCGGCGACCCCGCGCGGCGCGGCGCCAACCAGAAATCCATCGTGCGGTCCGGCACGACATTGGAAAATTCATGGCTGGCCTCGCAGGTCCACGTGTTGCCGCGCGGCACGACCAGCGCCGCTTCCCATTCGGGTGTCAGATGCGAGCTTTCGATATGCTTGTGTATCTCGCCCAGACCCGGCACCGCCGCCAGATGCGTCCGGTCTACGACATCCGCCGCATCGCCCGTGTAGCTGCCGCGCGGCCCGACAAACGCAACCCGCCCCGCATGGCAAACGATCTCGGCATCCTCGATCCAGCTACGGGTCTGGCTATCGAAGACACGCGCCACCCGCACCAGCCGGTCCGCCACCTGCCGGCCAAGCGCGACCTGCACCAGTTGCTGCCTGGTTTTGCGTTCCTGCGCTGCGTTCAGTTCATCCATGGACATCGGTCAGAATCCGTCTATTCAAAGGGGTGGCGATCAGCGTCCGGCTAGCGCGCGAAATCCGGCACCACAGCGCGACAGGCTGCCATTGCTTTGTATTCCCGTTGCTTTTTAAGATCGCAAAGAAACTACTTTCCGACGATCTCGGCGATGGCCTTCGTGATCCGGTCCACCTCGTCCTCGGCCAGCGCGCGACCCGACAGCTTGATCTGCAACCCGTTTCGTTGCGCCCTGCTTTCCATCTTCAGATCGCCGAGCGCAACCACTTTTCCAGCGGGCGCCAACTTCGGCTTGGCATCGCCGGATTTGGCGTCGGCCCGCAATCGCGGGATCAGTTCGCGATATTTGCGCTTCGGGGTCGTGGCGACATTTACCGTCTCGATGATCCGGTCATGCAGTTCGACGCAGGATTGACCAAGCGACACATCCCCCGGCGGCACACCCAGCCGTTCTGCCAGTTCCGCCTGCGTCAGATCGGTGTGCCCCTGCGCAATCAAACCGATGGACAGCAATTCCTCGAACCCCGACAGATCCTGCCGCATGGTATTCTCAAGGAAGCGCTCTTCCAGATCGGCCAATTTCGCGTCACCCGTTTCCGTCGATATGACCGCCAGCACCGGAAGCCCCAGCGCCCTGGCAGCGGCCAAGCGGCGACGGCCCGACTGTAGCACGAACCGCGCATCCCCGGCGAAAGGCTCCTGCGCATTCGGCTGCCAGTCCTTCCGCGTCGGCCGAACGCGAACAGGCTGACGTTGACCGCGACGGCGCATATCGGCCACCAGCGCCTCGAAGGCGTCGTCCTTTTCCCACGCGCGCAGCCGATCGGTGCCCACCTCATCGTCGATTTTATCCGCGGATATACTTATGGCCGTCACGCCATGCAGAATGCTGTCCGACACCGATTTCTGAACCTCGCGCAGCCGCGCTTGCAGCAAGTTGGTCGCCGACCCGCCCCAGAAACCGCCGATGCCGCCAGCCGCGGGTGTGCCCGGCCCGGTGTCTTCCGCCGGAAGCGTGGCGTCGAGTTTGCGTTTGCGTGGCATCAGCTTAACTCCAGTGATCCTCAATGAATGTCTCCGCGAATCCTCTGCCCGGCAGTTCGGGCCATACCCTGCGCAACAAGGCATCGTTCACAGAGTTTGCGTTTTCCATAAAGGACCGTGCGGAGGCCCGTCTGGCACGCGGCGGCAGGTATTCATAGATACTTTTGTATTCCTCGGCGGCGTTGGCGATGGCATCGGATCGAGCATACCACACCTGCAGAATATCCTGCGGGGCCTTGCGCCACAGGTCGAGTATCTGCCCGGTGTCGCGGTCGTTCTGTTCCTGCACGATGGTCGGCAGCACCACATGCGCGCCGCGCCCGACTTTCAGGTCTGGCTCGAACGTCATGACGAAATCGAGGTATTCGGAAATCGACGTCACATAGGTCGCCAGCGTCGCCAGGTCGAAGCCCTTCATCGTCTGCGGGATCACCACGCTGTCCGCGGCGATCAACCCGTTGAGTTGCACAAGCGTCAGGCTGGGCTGCTGGTCGATCACGATCAGATCGACGGTTTCGGTCAGCGCCGCATCAAACCGGTCGGGCAAGAACGCACCACTTGCATCGCGCAGATCGGCGGGGCTGGTGCGTGGGCCATAAGCATCGTCCCAGCGCGCAATGGCATCTTTGAGCACGCGATACACATGCCGCCCTTCGCGCGACAGGAAATAGAGACTGATATCGCCGTTCTGGATATCCGGCCCGCCGGGGATAAGCCGGATGCCCGACCAGGGCGTCGGCGCCCAGATCGCGTTCAGATCGGCAGCGGGCGTTTCAGTCAGGCGCAGATCGGTCGGGTCGTCGATCCCCATGAAACGCGCCATGGTCGGCGTTTGCGGATCGAACAGGCGCAGGGCGTTGTCCGCGAAGTAAAGGCTTGCCGTGGCTTGCGGGTCCGCATCGATCACGCCCACGCGCAGCCCGTAGAACAGGTTCACATACTGCGCGAAATGGGCCGCCGACAGGCTTTTCCCGGTGCCACCCTTCTGCGCGCCGAACGTCACCACCCGCAGCGGATCACCCGGTTCGCGCCAGTACAGGCATGGCTGCCCCGCGTTGCCATGCGACGACAGGATCGCGCGGATGCGCAGTATCTCGGCGGGAGAAAAGCTGCGCTCACGTCCGGCCAACGCGCCATCGGGGAAGGCCGGGTCCGTCTGGGACAAGCACAGCAGCGTTGCCGTATCGACCCCGATAAAGCCCGCGACCTCGGACAGAGTGAAGCGGCGCGAAACCCGTTCGCGCATCGTCAGATCCCGCTGGAGCCGCGTATTCACCGACCCCATCACGCGGGTCAGATTCCTGATGAACTGATCGAACTGCCCGTCTGCCACTGTTTCATATCCGCGGATATGACGGTTTTGGAACCGCCCTCATACTGATAGTTGTGGCTGAAAGACCCTCACCACGCAAGCGGTGGTGTCGGGATTGTGGGATTTCCAGCGTGATATCCGCCCGGACACGGCGCCGCATACTTGTCCGGCAACCCGACAGATAAGAAAATAAGGACCGCCGCCCTTAAATCACGCCATAGGCAAAACATTGGTTCGCCTTGGTCAGCATGGCCGGAACGCCGTTCGCATGCGCCCCGCGCCTTTGGGCCAACTGTGTGCCAGGGTGCGCCTCACGCCGCTTGCAAAGGCTCGGCATGCGGCAGAAATGGGTCACAAAACCATCTGAGGAAATTCGTCATGAAACAAATTGCCTTGACTGCCACCGCGATTGTCGGATTTGCCGGAATGGCTCAGGCCGATTTCGGACCGCTGGTAACACCCGCCGAGCTGAACGACGCGCTGTCCGCTGACGCGCCGGTCGTGCTGGATATCCGCGGAGACGCCTATGCAGACGGCCATATCGACGGTGCGGTGTCCGCGCCTTATGCGCTGTTTCGCGGCCCTGCCGACAACCCCGGCCAGATCATCCCCGAAGAGCAGTTGGAAACCACCTTCGAAACGCTTGGCCTGTCACTCGACCGGCCCGTCGTCGTCGTGCATCAGGGATCGGATCAGTCCGATTTCGGGGCTGCCGCGCGGGTCTACTGGACGCTGAAGTCCTCCGGCTTCACCGATCTGGCGATCCTCAATGGCGGGGCGAGCGCATGGGACGCCGCCGGGCTGCCCACCAGCACCGAAGCCGTCACGCCCGACCCCACCGATCTGGACATCACCTTTTCCTATCAATGGACAGCCGACACGGACGAGGTTGCCCATATCGTCAATGGCGACGAAGCCGCCGTCCTGGTCGATGCCCGCCCCGATGATTTCTATCAGGGCCGCAAATCGCACGGCGCGGCCAGCCGCCCGGGCACCTTGCCCGAAGCCGAGCAACTGGTACATTCCAGCTGGTTTGCCGAGAATTCCAATGACATCGGCGGCGTGGCCAACGTGACCGAGTTGAAAGACAGCCTGGGTATCACGGATGGCGAGCCGGTCGTGTCCTTCTGCAACACCGGTCACTGGGCCGCGACCAACTGGTTCGCACTGTCGGAGCTGGCGGGGATCGAGAACGTCAAACTCTACCCCGGTTCGATGGTCGAATACTCCAAGACCGACAACCGGATGGCCAATGTGCCGGGTCTGCTGAAAAACCTGATCGGCCAGATCAAAGGGCAGAACTGATGGCGCAAAGCCAGATCGACACGGCCGCGCCCGTCGGCGCTGGCTTCGCACTGAAGCGCGGCGGGCTGTTGCTCGCCGCCGTCGCGTTCATCCTGTTCGTCACACTGTTTGCCGGTGCGCGTTATGGGCTGCTTTTGAGCATTGGCCTGGGCTTCGGCATCACGCTCGAAGGCTTGAGGTTCGGTTTTGCCGGGCCTTGGCGGGCGATGATCCTGCGCCGTGATCCCGCGGGCATTCTTGCGCAACTGCTGGCGATCGGGCTGGTGACAGTCGTCGCCCTGCCCCTGCTGGCCGCACATCCGGGTGAACTCGTAGGGGCGCAAGCCCCTGTCGGTTGGGCGATGATCGGTGGCGCCTTCGTTTTCGGCACCGCGATGCAAGTCGTGCTGGGCTGCGGGTCGGGCACGCTGGTCAATGCGGGCTCGGGCAATCCGATCGGCCTTCTGGCCCTGCCTTTCTTCGCGATCGGCAGCTTCGCGGGCGCTTACAACCTGATCTGGTGGACCGATCTGGGCGCGCTGCCGATCATCACCTTTAACGGCGGCACGGGCGTCGCGATCACGCTGGTTCTGTTGGCGGCGGTGGCGGTTCTGCTGCTGAGGTTCGCCCCGCCGGAAAACCGCAACATCCCCCCGCGCTACATTTTCGCCGCATTGTTGCTGGCCGCGCTGGCGCTCGGGAACCTGGTGATCGCGGGCCAGCCCTGGGGCGTGGTCTATGGCCTTGGCCTGTGGGTCGCCAAAGGGGTATCCGCCATGGGCGGCGATCTGACGGCCTCCGCCTTCTGGGCAGCGCCCTCCACGATGGAGCGGGTCCAGAGCAGCGTGCTGACCGACTACACCTCGCTCACCGATTTCGGGATCATCGCGGGCGCGTTCGGCGTGGCGGCATGGCGTCGTGGCGGGCTGGACCAACCCCTGCCGAAGCTGCCCGCGAAGGCATGGATGGCTACGGTGGTGGCAGGCTTCCTGCTGGGCTATTCGTCGCGGCTGGCCTTTGGCTGCAATGTCGGTGCCTTCTTTTCCGGCATTTCCACCGGCAGCCTGCATGGCTGGGTCTGGTTCGTTGCCGCCTTCGCCGGTGCCTATTACGGCATCAAGCTGCGACCCATGCTTGGACTGGAGGCCCGCAAATGACCCGTAAATTCACCGCATCTGTGGCCGTTGCCCTCGTGGTGGGCGTGATCGGGTTCGATCTGGCCGCCTCCCCGCCCAACCCCTATGTCGCGCCGCCCATGCTGGCGCTTGGCTCGGGCCAGGTGGCGGCAGGCGGGTTCTGCGGGGCGCTGCCCGACTGAGCCCTGAAACGTCAGGCGGCGCGATGTGTCACCGCGCCGCCCCTTTGCCTTAGTCTGCGCCGCTGACGCGGATGCCGGTGTCCGGGCGCGGATGGAAAACCTTCTGCACGAAATAGATCCCTATGGCCGTGCCCACACCGACCAGGTCCGTGATCAAACCACCTTCGATCATGAACAGCGCTGCCGCAATCAGCGCCACACGCAGGAACCACGCGGACCGTCCGCCCATGAACCAACCCTGAACGCCGGAGCTGAGAAGGAATACCCCGAAGATCGCCGTTGCCCCCGCCCGCAGAATTTCAAGCGTCGCGCCATCCATCAGCAGGGCCGAGTTGTAGAAGAACATGAACGGCACGATGAAGGCCGCGATGCCGATCTTGAATGACGCAACGGACGTCTCCATGGGGTTGGCCCCCGATATCCCCGCCGCCGCATAACTGGCCAGCGCCACCGGTGGCGTGATGGCTGACACGACCGCGAAGTAGAAGACGAAGAAATGCGCCGTCAACTGCGGGATGCCAAGCTGCACCAGGCCCGGCGCAACGACCGAGGCCGCCACCGCATAGGCCGCCGTGGTGGGCATCCCCATCCCCAGAAGAATGGCGATACACATCGCGAAGACCAGCGCGAGCAACTGGCTGGCTTCCGCCAGACCCAGCAGCAGCGCCGAGAACCGTGCCCCCACACCCGTCAGGCTGATGACGCCCACGATGATGCCCGCACAGGCACAGACCGCGATAATCTGGATCGACATCACACCGGCCAGTTCGAACGCCTTGGCGATGCCGCGTGGCCCCATGCGAACGGGCGTCAGCCAACTGACCACCGCGGCCGCAATGGTCGCAAGCGTCCCCGCCCGGATCACGGAATAACCCATGAACAGCGCATAGATCAGGATGATGATCGGAATGAACAGGTAAACCTGTTTAACCATCTGTTTGAACTTGGGAAGCTCGTCTTCTCGCATTCCGCGCATGCCCAGCTTGGCGGCTTCGAAATCGACCATGAAATAGATCGACACGAAATACAGGATCGCCGGGATGACGGCAGCCAGTGCAATTTCCGTGTAGGGGATGCCGGTGATCTCGGCCATGATAAAGGCGCCCGCCCCCATGATCGGCGGCATGATCTGCCCGCCGGTCGATGCGGCGGCCTCAACCGCGCCCGCGGTCTTCTTGTGATAGCCGACCTTCTTCATCAGCGGGATGGTCAGCGATCCGGTCGCCACGACGTTGCCCGCCGAGGTGCCGTTGATCATGCCCATCAGGCCGGAAGCGAAGATCGCCACCTTTGCGGGGCCACCCCGTGCGCGACCGGCGGCGGCAAAGGCGAAGTTGACGAAGTAGTCGCCCACCTTGGACGCCTGCAGGAAGGCCGCGAAGATGATGAACAGGATGATGTAGGTCGAACTGACCGCCGTGGTCGGCCCCAGAATACCCGCATCCGAATAGACATGGCCGAAGAAGCGGTGCCAGGTGTAGGCTGTTTGCACCTTCAGGATTCCGGGCAGCAGATGTGCGGTGAACGTATAGGCCAGGAAGATCGCCGTGATGACTACCAGCGCCAGCCCCGCCACGCGGCGCGTCAGTTCCAGGATCATCGCAGCGCCCGCCGTGGCGGCAAAGGCCACACCGACCGGCACGAAGGGCGTGCCAACGGAATTGCGTGCCGCCGTCCCATAGATCGCGACCAGATACAGCGCCACGATGACCGCGCACAACGCCAGCACCAGATCGCTTACGGCAAGACGGGTGCGCTCTCGCTTTTCAGACCACCCCAGCGCGATCGCCCCGAAAGTAGCGATCAGCAGCGGCACGCCGAACCACCATGTTTCTTGCGCATAAAGTTCGGTCCCCGCCATGGCCACCCATGTCGTCAGCCCACCCATTTGCGGCAACTCGCCGCTGCCGAGCAGTTGGATGAAACCGATCACGGTCCATAGCGCAACGAGCGCTGGCGCGAACAGCACAAGCCCCACCTTGGACAGGCGCTGCGTTTCCACAACCGGATCATCTCCGAAGATGCGCGGTGAGAACAGCACGAAACCCAGCACCAAAGCGCCCGCGATATGCACGATGCGGAAGTTCCACGTTTCCATCGGGAATTGCGGCAGGAAGGGAAGCTCCACGCCGGTTAGGTCGGAAATCGACAGCCCGTTCAGCGCGGCCATATGGAAAGCCGCATAAAGCGCCGCAACCGCCGCGATCACGTAATAGGTGCGGCCTTCGAATTGCCGCCGGTTCTTTTCGACCGGTTCGTCGTCAACGCCATCGGCAATGACGGCCTGGTCGGTCTGAGCTTGCTGGTTACTCATCAAGTCCCCTCCGCTGCCCCGAAACAAGCAGGGCAAAACATGTTGGGCAGGCCGCCGTACCCCGAAGCAGCCTGCCCATCCTCGATTTTCTTGTTGGCTTACATGCCGAAGATCATGTCGTCCGGGATGTCAGCGTCCGCGTTTTCCTTGAACCACTTGGCCGCGCCGGGATGCCACATCAGAACGTTGTTCTTGTCGTAGTTTTCCGGAACGGTCGAACGGGCCGCGCGGTGGATGTTCACCATGCGCTCATTGTCGGACATGACGACATCGACGACCGCCTCGACGAAGCTTTCAGGCAGTTCGCAATTGGCGATGGCGAAGTTCCACATGCTGACGGAGCGGGCAGGCCCTTCCAGCGTGGTGTAGGTGTCGGCCGGGATCTCGAATTCGGAGATCGGGAAGGCCTCGATCAGCGCGGCTTGTTCTTCTTCGGTGAACTCGATGATGTTCACGTCGGTTTGAACTTCCAGCTGGCTGACGGCAGGCACCGGGATGCCGGCGGCAAAGGCGATCACGTCCAGCAGACCGTCCTGAAGCTGGCCGCCAAGGTCGGACCAGCCACCGTTGCGGCGTTCATAATTCACACCCAGCGTGTCCATCATCAGCGGGAAATAGGTGTCCGAGGTGGACCCGGCCGGGCCGAAGCCGATACGCGCGCCTTCCGGGATTTCCGACACCGCCGTGATGCCCGAGGACGACAGCGCCGTTACGCTGAACGGGGTCTGGTACATCGGGAAGATCGCGCAGGCATTGGTCATCTGAAGACCCGGCGCAATCGGGTTGGTGCCTTCCAGCGATTCACGCGCCGGACCCATGGTCGTCATGCCGAATTGCGCCTCGCCGGTGTGCACGAGCGCCATGTTCTGCATCGGACCGCCCGTGACTTCGCCGCCACCAGACAGGCCCAGCTCTTCTGCGACCAGGTTCGCCCAGCCGGAACCGTAGGCGAAATAGGTGCCGCCCTGCGACGCGGTGCCAACGGTGAAGCTTTCCGGCCAGCCTTCACGGTCCTGTGCGCTTGCAGCGGTTGCGGCAACAGCCGTGGCGGCCACGAGGGCGCCCAGTTTCATAAAAGTCATGTTGTCCTCCCAGACAGTGTCTCGTTACTTGACGCGGACGTCCCGAAAGGGCGCCCATTCACGGCGGAAATCCCGCCGATGCACGGAATGCAGCACCCGAGTGCGCGCTCGCCCAGTCTAACACAAGTCCCGGGACACCCTGCAGGTTATCGGTGCCGCGTTAATTTGTTCAATTGTGCGGAGGTCTGCACAAAGCCGTGCCGAACCGTGCGGATATCCGCACAGATTCAGTCGTCGTCTCGGTAATCCGCGCGATCCAGCCCGTGCTTTTGCATCTTCTCATAGAGTGTGCGCCGCGAAACCCCGAGCGCGCGATACGTATCCGCGATGCTGCCACCATGCGCCGTCAGGCTGGCCGAGATCAGGGATTTCTCATACCCCGCCATACGGTCTGCCAGGCTGGGCTCTGCCGTCTCGCTGCTGTCCTGCGGACCAAGGTTCAGATCCAGCCCCAACGCATAGCGGTCGGCGGCGTTGCGCAGTTCACGCACATTGCCGGGCCAGTCTCGCGCCGCCACCTGCGCCAGCACTGCGGCGGGGACATCGGGCGTGGACCGCTTGTGCCGCGCCGCCGCCTGATCGACCAGATGCAGGAACAGGTTTGGGATGTCTTCGCGCCGCTCGGACAGCGGTGGCACGCGCAACGTCGTTACGGCGATGCGATACATCAAGTCCGCGCGAAACGCGCCCTGCGACGCCGCCTGTTCCAGATCCACCTTGCTGGCGGCCACGAAGCGCACATCCAGTTCAACCGGCTCGCTCGTGCCCAAGGGGGTGATGCTGCGGGTGTGGATCACATCCAGCAATTTGCCCTGCACCGCCATCGGCAGGCTGTCGATTTCATCCAGAAACACCGTGCCGCCGCGCCCGTGTTCCAGCTTGCCGTAACGTGTCCGGATCGCGCCCGGGAACGCGCCCGCCTCATGTCCGAACAGCTCGCTTTCGATCAGTTCCGCAGGCAAGGCCGCGCAGTTGATGTGCAGGAAAGGCTTTTCGTTGCGGTTGCTGACGCGGTGAAGGGCGCGGGCGACCTCTTC
Organism: Qingshengfaniella alkalisoli; assembly: GCF_007855645.1. Lineage (GTDB taxonomy): Bacteria > Pseudomonadota > Alphaproteobacteria > Rhodobacterales > Rhodobacteraceae > Qingshengfaniella > Qingshengfaniella alkalisoli. Next base: position 9,552 of record NZ_CP042263.1, on the reverse strand, counting down.
CTTGCCGGTGCCGGTTTCGCCCACGATCAGCACATCCGCATCTGTCTGCGCAATCGCCCGCAATTCCGCCCGCAGCCTGTCCATCGCTGCACTGCGCCCTGTCAGCCGCGATTCCACCGCGTCGCGCCGCCCCACTTGCCGTCGCAGCACGCGGTTTTCAATGGTCAGCCGCCGCTTGTCCAGCGCACGACGCACCGCCTCGATCAGTCGCTCCGAGGCGAACGGCTTCTCGATGAAATCATACGCCCCCGCCCGCAGCGACTGCACCGCCAGTTCGACATCGCCATGACCTGTCACGAGGATCACGGGGAAGTCGGGGTCGATCTCCAGCACCTGTTTCATCAGCGCCAGCCCGTCCATGCCCGCCATACGGATATCCGTGACCAGCACACCGGGGAAGTCACGGGCGATGTGGACCAGCGCAGCCTCCGCACCGTCGAAGACCTGCGCATCCAGCCCCGCCAATTCCAGCGTCTGCTTGGCCGCAAGCCGCAAATGCGCCTCGTCGTCGACGAACAACACCGTCCTGCCTGTCATTGCGCGGCGATCTCCTGCCCCTGTGCAGTCGCCCGGCACAGCGCCAGTTCGAACACCGCCCCGCCCTCCGGATGGTTCCGCGCCGATAACGTGCCGCCGAAATCCCGCACGATGTTGTAGGAAATGGACAGGCCCAGCCCCATCCCCTTGCCGGGCTGCTTGGTGGTGAAGAACGGATCGAACAGCCGTTCCGCCGTCTCCGTATCCAGCCCGTCGCCGTGATCGCGCAGCCGCAGGATGACCTGTTCCGCATCCGCATCGATCGTGATCTCGATCAGCGGTGCGCCCTGCCCGTCCATCGCGTCCAGCGCGTTGGTCAGAAGGTTCAGCATCACCTGTTGCAGCCGCACATGCCCGCCATGCACCCAGATGTCCATGCGCTCCGAATCGGGCGCGTCGACCACCGCCCCTGCCGCATCCAGCCGTGGCCGCGCCAGCGCCAAGGCATCGCGCAAGATGGGTGCCAGCGGGATTTCATTCACCGCCTCGCCGGGTCTGCGGGCAAAACTGCGCAGGTGCTTGGAAATGGACGCCATGCGTTCCACCATCCCCGAGATATGGCCAAGGTTTTCACCCGCCGCCCCCGTCTTGCCCGCCTTCAGCAGCAGCACCGCGTTTTCAGCGTAGGAACGGACCGCCGTCAGAGGCTGGTTGAATTCATGGCTCAGCGCCGCGGACATCTGCCCCAGCGCCGCGAGTTTGCCCGCCTGCACCAGTTCGGTCTGGGTGCTGCGCAGGCGTGTCTCGGCGGTCTTGCGTTCCTCGACCTCTTGCTGAAGCTGTTCGTTGGCGGCGTTCAGTTCCGCCGTGCGTTCGCGCACGCGCCGTTCCAGCAGCGCGGTCTGGGCGCGTTCGGCCTCCATCCTGTCACGCAGACGCGCGCGGCGTTGCCCGACATTGAGCACCACCAGCCCAACGATCAGCACAGCCGCCACGGCAATCATCACGACATTCGCCGCCTGGGCCCGCGCGGGACCGGTGGGCGTCAGGATCGTCACGGTCCAGCCTGCCTTGGGAATGGTCTGGCTGGAGGACACGAATTCCTGCCGTTCGCCGCCGGTGGTAAACCGGCGCAGCGTCAGGCCGTCGCGCAGCACCCGTGCGCTATTGTCCAGCGGCAGCACGTCGCCCAGCGGGTATTGGCGCTGTGCCTCGATCTCGGCCACCGCACGACCGCTCAGCGGCTCCAGCGCCCGGAAATGCCAGTCTCGCCGGTTCGACATGAACACGATGCCCTTATGATCGGTCACGATCAGGTCGCTTTCATTCTGCCGCCATGTTTCCTCGAACCCGCCTACCGTGAATTTCAGCGCCAGCACCCCGATGATGCGGTCACCGTCTTCCACCGGGGCTGCGAAGAAATAGCCCCGCTCGCCCGATGTCGTTCCCAGCGCGAAATACCGCCCTGTGCCACCGTCAAGCGCCTGCGTGAAATAGGGCCGGTAGCTGAAGCTGCGCCCCACGAAAGACCGCTGCTTGTCGTAGGAGCTGGCCGCCAGCGTCATACCCGTGGTGTCCATCAGGTAGATGTCGGACACACCCAGTGTATGGATTGTCTGGCGCAGGCGTTCATTGACCTCCGCCAGCAGCACGGGATCGTCCGGTGACATCAGCAGCGCCTTCAGCGCGGGACGCTCGGCAATAAGCGCGGGCAAGGGCTCATAGCGACTAAGCGCCTCGTTCAGCCCCTCCACAGCAAGCCGCAGGGTCGCCTCACCCCGCTTGCCCGCCTGCACGAAGAAGGCTTCCTGCAAACGTGGATAGCCGATCAGCCCCAGCACCAGGCACAGCAGCGCCGCACCGACCGCCCAGCGGGTGGCACGGCGGGTCCGCGCGGTGTCGGGGTGGGTCAGGCCGTCCGTTATCATGGGGCGAGTATGCCTATTTCCGCCCCGTTGACCAGCCGCACGGCGGTCGCAGGACGCCGGGGAACGCCCTGCGGATCGCGCCTAGCCGACGGGTTCCGCCCGCAGTTGTGTGACCAGCTCCGCCCGCAGGGTGCGTGCCGCCCGCACCAGGTGGGTCAGCGAGGCCTCGACCTCCGGCCAGCCACGGGTTTTCAGTCCGCAATCGGGATTGACCCAAAGCCGTTCGGCCGGAATGGACGCGGCCGCCAGACGCAACAATTCGGTCATGCTGTCCGTGTCCGGCACGCGCGGTGAATGGATGTCCCACACGCCCGGCCCGATATCATTGGGATAGTCGAACGCCCGGAACGCATCCAGCAGGTCCATATGCGAGCGCGAGGTTTCGATCGAGATCACATCCGCATCCATCGCGGCGATAGCGGGCATGATATCGTTGAATTCCGCATAGCACATATGTGTATGGATCTGCGTCTCGTCTCGCACGGGAGCCGAAGCCACGCCGAACGCCTCCACCGCCCAATCCAGATAGGACTGCCAATCTCCCTGGCGCAGCGGCAAGCCTTCGCGCAGGGCCGGTTCGTCGATCTGAATGATGCGGATGCCCGCCGTTTCCAGATCGTCCACCTCGTCGCGGATCGCCAAGGCGATCTGGCGGCAGGTGTCACGGCGCGGCTGGTCGTCACGCACGAAGGACCATTGCAGGATTGTCACCGGCCCTGTCAGCATCCCTTTCATCGGCCTGTCCGTCAGCGATTGCGCGAACCGCGCCCAGTCCACTGTCATGGGATCGGGCCGCGACACATCGCCAAAGATCACCGGCGGCTTCACACAGCGCGAACCATAGGACTGCACCCATCCGTTGCGGGTAAAGGCGAACCCGTCCAGCTTTTCGCCGAAGTATTCGACCATGTCGTTGCGTTCGAATTCGCCATGGACCAACACGTCGAGTCCCAGTTTTTCCTGCCGCGCCACGCAATCGCGCGTCCGGTCCTTCAGAAACGCCTGGTACGCGTCATCCGTCAACGCGCCCTTGCGGTGCAGCGCACGGGCCTTCCGGACGTCCTGCGTCTGCGGGAACGATCCGATGGTCGTCGTGGGCAGCGCGGGCAACTTCAACGCCGCTTGCTGCGCCGCACGCCTGTCCGCGAAAGGGCTTTGACGTCTGGCATGATCGGCGGTCGTCGCGGCCTCCCGTGCCTTCACCTTCGGGTCGTGGATGCGACGCGACGCCTTGCGGGACGCCACCGCGGCGGCAGAGGCATCAAAGGCCGCTGCGCTCGCCCCCCTGCCCTGCTCTGCCGCGCGGGCCAGCGCCGTGACCTCGCCCAGCTTCTGACAGGCAAAGGCCAGCCATGACCGGAACTCGTCGTCCAGATCCGGTTCCAGGTCCAGATCGACCGGCACATGCAGCAGAGAACAGGACGGTGCGATCTGCACCCGGTCGGGACCAAGCGCCTCGACCGCCCGCGTCGCCAGCCCCAACGCCTTGTCCAGATCCGCCCGCCAGATGTTGCGCCCGTCGATCAACCCCAGAGAGACAACCTTGTCGCCCGCCCTGGCCAGCACGTCGTCCAACTGCTGCGGTGCGCGCACCAGATCGACGTGCAGCCCCGCAACCGGCAGTGATGTGGCAAGGTCCAGATTGTCGCCCAGCCCCCCGAAATAGGTGGCCAGTATCAGCTTCGGCCCGGCCTGCGCGAGCGTTGCATAGGCCCTGCGCAGCGCGTCCGCCTCCGCCACCGTCAGGTCGCGGGCAAGGATGGGCTCGTCGATCTGCACCCATTCGGCGCCCGCCTTGGCCAGCTTGCCCAACAGTTCCGCATAAACAGGCAGCACCCGGTCCAGCAGATCCAGCGGCGCCAGCCCTTCACTGCGCGACTTGCCAAGCGCCAGCCACGTCACCGGCCCGAGCAGCACCGGGCGCGTGTCCACCCCCTGCCCCTTGGCTTCGAGATACGCATCCAGCGGCGCGGTCGAAGCCAACGAGAGGTTCATATCCGCGGATATTTCCGGCACGATATAATGGTAGTTCGTGTCGAACCACTTGGTCATCTCCATCGCCGCGGCGGCTTGCGTGCCACGCGCCATCGCGAAATACGCGGCTTTGCCAGACAGCCCCGCGAACCGGTCCGGCACCGCCCCCAGCATGGCAGTCGTGTCCAGCACCTGATCGTAAAGTGAGAAGTCATTGGACGGGATGACATCCAGCCCGGCATCGCGCTGTGCCGCCCAGTTCTTCTGCCGCTGCTCTGCCGCCACGCGGTCCAGCGCGGCCTCGTCCACATCGCCCTTCCAGTAGGATTCCAGCGCCCGCTTCAATTCGCGTTTCGCGCCGATGCGTGGAAATCCCAGATTTGCTGCCTTGACCATGTTGCCCTCCGTTTAGGTTGGCTTGACTGCTAGCGGGAATTGAACATGAACAAAAATGGCAATATGTCTTTTACTCATGAACAGGAGTCATGATTGTGATCGACCTTCAGCCGCTTGCCATTTTGCGTGAAATCGACCGGACCGGCAGTTTGACACTCGCTGCCGACAAGCTGCACCTGACGCAATCCGCCGTGAGCCATGCCATGCGTCGGTTCGAGGAACGCCACAGCGTCACGGTCTGGACGCGTGAAGGCCGCGGTGTGCGGCTGACCCATGCGGGCCGCTATCTGCTTGGTGTCGCGCAGCGCATCCTGCCACAGCTTGATCACGCCGAAACCGTGCTGGCCGATTTCGCCGAAGGGCGGCGCGGGGCGCTGCGCGTGGGCATGGAATGTCACCCCTGCCAGCAATGGCTGATGCAGGTGGTGACGCCCTATCTGGCCACGTGGCCCGCCGTCGATCTGGACGTGACCACCGCCTTCCAGTTCGGCGGGTTGGCGGCGTTGCTGGGGCATGAAATCGACTTGCTGGTCACCCCCGACCCGATCGAACGCCCCGGCCTGCAATATCTGCCCGTCTTCGATTATGAATTGGTGCTGGCCGTGCCGGACACCCACCCTCTTGCCGGAAAGCGCCGCGTCGCGCCCGATGACCTGACAGACGAGGTGCTGGTTACCTATCCCGTTCCGCGCGACCGGCTAGACATCTTCACGCGGTTCCTGGTGCCTGGCGGCGTGCTGCCGCGCAGGCATCGCACCGTGGAAACGACCGATCTGATGCTGCAGCTCGTGGCCTCTGGCCGGGGGGTCAGCGCGATCCCCGACTGGCTGTTAGCCGAGGCGCAGGGCGTGCAGGGTCTGCGTATCGGGGATGGCATCTTCAAAAGCATCCATCTGGGCATGCGCAACGAGGACCAGCCCGACTACATCACCGGCTTTCTGGACATCGCGCAGGCCACGGCCGTTTGGCCCCGCCCATCGCAAATGTGATTTGGCGGAACCGGGCCCGCGCGCCAATCTGACGGCATGTTGTCACGCCGTGCCTTTTCCACCGCCCTCGCCAGCGGCCTCGCCCTGCCCTTCGCCCACCCGTCATGGGCGCAATCGGGGCAGGATATCCGCAATGCCGTGCAAACCATGTCGCAGCTACATTCCATCCAGGTCCGACGCGGCGATGACCTGCTGGTGTCCGAAGCCCCGCGCGGCCCCGGTCTGGACCGGCAGGCCAATATCAAATCCTGTTCCAAAAGCATCGTTGCACTGCTGCTGGGCACGTCGATTTCGCGCGGCGAGATCGCCAATGTCGATGCCCGGCTCGGCGATGTCGCGCCCGGCCTGATCCCCGGCGGTGCCGACACGGGGGTCGCGGATATCACGATGGAAGACCTGGTGACGCTGCGGGCAGGCCTGGAGCGAACCTCGGGTGCGAATTACGGCGGCTGGGTCAGTTCCGGCAACTGGGTCGCCGATGCGCTGTCACGCCCCATGATCGCAAAGCCCGGCGCACGAATGCTGTATTCCACCGGATCGACCCATGTTCTGGGCGCGGCGCTGACCGAGGCGACGGGTGCATCGCTTCTCGCGCTGGTCCGTGCACGTCTTGGCGACCCGATGGGCTTCGACGTGCCACCCTGGACACGCGACCCGCAGGGCTACTATCTCGGCGGCAACGAAATGGCGCTGACACCCCGCGCAATGCTGAAGCTTGCGCTGTTGATGCGCGATCAAGGCGCCTTCGACGGACGGCAGATCGTCGCCCGAGATTGGATCGATGCCTCCATTACGCCGCGTGCACGCTCGCCCTACTCTGGCATGAGCTACGGCTATGGCTGGTTCCTGACGCGCTCGGGATATGTGCTGGCACGAGGTTATGGCGGGCAGGTCATCGCGGCGCATTCGCGGCGCGGTCTGGCGATTGCCATTACCTCCGACCCCACGCAACCGGCGCGATCCGGTGGCTATTTCGGGGATTTGGTACGACTTTTGGACGGCCCGGTCCTGAATCTGGCCTGAAACGCGGATTCCTGACGTAGATTCAAAATGTTAATGCCTTTTCGGTGCTGAAACGGCAGCGTTCCACGCTTTTCCCTATTTTCGAGTCCGCTGAAACACGAAACGGCACCGATTGGCATTTCGCCCGGTGCCGTTTTGTTATCACGCGCCGCGTTTGAAGCAGCGCCCTAGTCCTGATCCGGATCCAGCTCCCGGAAGAAGGCAGCGACGGCAGCCTCCATGCGTTGGCGATCCACCTCGGAAAAGTCGCGCTTCATCCGCAGTTCCACGCGCCCGTCGCTGGCCGCGCAACGCACTGTCCCCGCGGGGACAGTCTGGCGGAAGGTCGTTTTCGCGGTGGGTTTGCTGGGGGCTGCCGCCTGCTTTCCCGGCTTGGACGGTGTGGCAAATCCCTTCAGAACCTCCAATTCTCCTTCCGCCGTAGACACGAAGGACGCGGTCAAACGATGCCGGATCTGCGGGGCAAGCCCGTCTTCTTCCGAAAGACGCTTGGCAAGTTGCAGCCCCAGAGCACGCGGGATCTGCGGCGCGAATTTCAGATGGCTTCCTATCGCATCAAGCAGCGTCACAAAATGCTTGATGTAGCTGCGCTTCTGCCGTCCAGCTGACCCAAACAGAGCCTTCACCGCATCGTCGATATCATCGGTCGCCGTGTCCGGGTCCTGCACATAGGCGCGGGCAAGCTCCGCCATTTCGGCGAACGAGATGTCCTTGCGGACCATGTTCTCATCCACCATGCGGCGGTAAAGCGTCTCCAGCGTCTCGCCCTTGGCGGTCAATCCAGCCGGAATCGTGGCGTAGATTTCTTCGCCTGTTTCCTCGAACAACTCGCGATAGGCCGTCAACCTGCGATAGCCCTGAACCAGTTCATAGGTATCGCCGTCCTGTTCCACGCGGATCGGGTTGGACAAGCCGACCTCGCGGATCGACAGCTTCAGTTCTTCCAGCTCCTCGTCGCGTCCCGGCTTGCGGTCGCGCGCCAGTTTCTCCGCCCGGATCGCATCGATCGGGATCAGATCGGTGACCAGCCCTGCCTTTTTCAGCCGGACATGTTCATGCGCAAGCCGGTCGTTTTCCTCGCGGATCGCGGCCTCGGCTTGTTGCCGTTCGCGCAGGGCGTCGGCATTTTCACCGATGGCTGACGCCATTGGCCCGCGGCGCCCCACAGGTTCTGCACTTGGCTGTTCGGGTGCCGGTTCTTCATCGGGAAAGTCGATATCGAACACACGTCTCTTGCTCATCTATCTGCCTCCAGTTGATCCCATGCCGCGCACAGGTTTGTGCGGAATTCCTCGTATGCGCCATCAAAGGACGCGCGCGCACGCCGCCATGTTTCACGGGTCATGTCACGGTAGTCTGTTTCATAGATGGAACTGAGGAAGCGTCCGGACTGCTCCACCGCACGGGTCATTTCGATTGCGTTCTCGGCCAACCTGTCGCCAAAAACCTTTTCAAATGCCGAACGCATCGCGCGGTGCAATTCGTTGTTGGGTTCATACCGTGTCAGCAAGAAGCGGATGTCTTGAAACGCCTTGGGCAGGTTGAGTGTCCCCGCGGGGACACCTCCCGAAAACCGCGCCAGATCCTCCAGGGCCTCGGACAGCTGACCGATGAAGCTGGTGGTGGAATCGTATTCCCAGTAGCCCGGACCGGACGGGATATAGAGCACATCCGCGGCAAACACCGCGTTCATCGACTGATACCCAATCGCGGGCGGACAGTCGAAGATGATCAGGTCATAGGCATCATCGGGCAGCGTATCGAGGTAGCGCGACACCGCCGCGAAAAACGACCATTCCGGGTTCACATGCCGGTACTGGGCGCTGGCAAATTCAACGAAGGCCGCGTTGGCACAGGACGGCACGATGTCGATCGTCGGCCAGCTGGTCGGCTTGATGAAGTCACCGGCGCGCAGATCGGCAATGCCCATCTCGGTGATCGCGGCGGGCAACTTGCGCTGGGGCAGGCTGGCGCCGCTCTCCGCGCCGCGCGCGGCGGAATTCATTCGTTCGGTTTCATGCACCAGATCGCGGGCCATGATACCCCATACGGTGAAATCCTCGGTTATGTCAGACAAGCCCATCGAATGACTGAGCGTCGCCTGCGGGTCGAAATCCACGCAGAGAACACGGTAACCATCCAGCGCCGCAGCATGAGCGAAGTGAAGCGCGACCGTCGATTTACCCGCGCCGCCCTTGAAGTTGGCAATCGCCGCGCGCACCGCGCGTTTGCCCTGCGGGCGATAAGGCATCAGGGATTTGCGGTTCAGCTTCACGCGGCGGCGAAGTTCATTGATTTCTTCCAGCGTGTACCAGCGCTGCCGCCCGTCTTCTTCGACCATACCCTGGGGCAGGGTGGGGTCATTGGCGAGCCGCCCGCGCAATGTCGATTGGTTTACATTGAGGATCAACTCCGCCACCTCCCAACTGGAAAAGCGGCGCAGGGTCTTCTCAAGCTCGGGTGAATATGTCTGACGTCGGATCCAGCCCTGCATTTTCAGTGACTGCGCCTGTAGCTGCGCCAGGTCGGCGTGTGTAAACATTCTGCCTCCTGTCCCCGCGGGGACGTTATTTCCTGCTCATTATGAATTTACGCTTTAAATGAATATTTGGCAAAATCAATATCCGTGTATATAGTGAATTCAGGTTTTCGGCAGCTTTCCCGCCCGGAACGGCCCTGCGGAGGGAGCGACATGGAATCAAGGTTCTAGCGCCCCAGCACCGGAACCGGGGGACATAAAACTGGCAGGGATTGCCTATTGGGGG